>NZ_CAJNBO010000019.1:0-169119 GCF_905221015.1 Paraburkholderia nemoris
CCGCCCACTTCGCGCAAAGCCTTGCCACTGCTGGCTCTCCCGCTTCCCGTGCCCCGGTGTCCGAAGCACGAAAGAGCGAGATTCTAGCGAGCCGCACGGCCCCTTGCAAGCGTTATTTTGACAAGCGTATTAACGATGCTTGAAAAGCGGTTTGCGCTTCTCAACGAACGCGGCCATCCCTTCCTTTTGATCTTCCGTGGCGAAGAGCGAATGGAAGAGGCGGCGCTCGAAATGCACGCCCTCTGCGAGCGTCGTTTCGTATGCGCGGTTGACCGATTCCTTGATCATCATCACCGCCGGCAACGGGAATTCAGCGATGGTCGCGGCCGCAGCCACCGCCTCGTCAAGCAGGGAAGCCGCGGGAATCACCCGCGAGACCAATCCTGCCCGCTCGGCCTCAGCAGCGTCCATGAAGCGGGCGGTCAGGCAGAGATCCATTGCCTTCGCCTTGGAGACTGCGCGCGGAAGCCGTTGCGTGCCGCCCGCACCCGGCATGATGCCAAGCTTGATTTCCGGCTGGCCGAACTTCGCAGTGTCGGCGGCGAGAATGATGTCGCACATCATCGCCAGTTCGCAACCGCCGCCAAGCGCAAAGCCGGCCACTGCAGCAATAATCGGTTTGCGGATGGAGCGAACGGTTTCCCAGTTGCGGGTGATGTAGTCGCCTTTGTAGACGTCCATATAGGTATAAGTCGCCATCATGCCGATGTCGGCTCCAGCGGCGAACGCTTTTTCGCTGCCCGTCACCACGATCGCACCAATCGCGTCATCGGCGTCGAACTCCCGCAGCGCTGCGCCCAGTTCGTCCATCAACGCGTCGTTCAGTGCGTTCAACGCCTTCGGACGATTCAACGTGACCAAACCGACCCGTCCACGCGTCTCAACCAGAATGTTTTCGTAAGCCATGCCGCCTCCTAATAGTTAATGGCGCGCAAAAAACGCTTCGCGCGGCTGTCTCAGTAATGCTACCATTCACCAACCAACCGGTCGGTCAATTATTCGACAGGCTTTTCCCAACGTACAGCCAAGCCCCTCTGCCATGACACATCCGCTATTCACCAAGCACGAAGACACGCTGCAAAAGGCACTCACCGCGGTCGAAACGCGCGGCTACTGGAGTCCGTTCGTCGAGATGCCCAGTCCGAAAGTGTACGGGGAAACAGCTAGCGCAGACGGCGAAGCCGCATTCAAAGCGCTTCTGAACAAGACGTTCGAACTGGACCAGCCGTCGACCGGAGAAACAGTCGGCTCTGAAGTCTCGCCGTTCGGGTTCCCGCTCGGCGTGCGCTATCCGAAGGCCGATCCTGATGTGTTGATCTCCGCAGCCGCCGTGGCACAGCGCGATTGGCGCTCGGCCGGCCCGCAGGCGTGGATCGGTGTGTGCCTCGAAATCCTCGCGCGAGTGAATCGCGCCAGCTTCGAAATCGGCTACAGCGTGATGCACACGACCGGCCAGGCATTCATGATGGC
This sequence comes from Paraburkholderia nemoris, assembly GCF_905221015.1. Taxonomy (NCBI): domain Bacteria; kingdom Pseudomonadati; phylum Pseudomonadota; class Betaproteobacteria; order Burkholderiales; family Burkholderiaceae; genus Paraburkholderia; species Paraburkholderia nemoris. Next base: position 1,471 of record NZ_CAJNBO010000019.1, read on the forward strand.
CTTCCAGGCTGGCGGCCCGCATGCGCAGGACCGTGCCCTCGAAGCGGTCGTGTACGCGTGGGACCAACTGCGCCGCATTCCCGCTGACGCCCACTGGGAAAAGCCGCAAGGCAAAAATCCGCCGCTTGCAATGCACAAGCGCTATACAGTCGTGCCGCGCGGCACCGGCCTCGTGCTCGGCTGCTGCACCTTCCCGACATGGAACGGCTATCCGGGCCTCTTCGCTGATCTGGCCACCGGCAACACGGTCATCGTCAAACCGCACCCTGGCGCGATTCTGCCCCTCGCGCTGACCGTGCGCATCGCACGCGATGTGCTGCGCGAAGCCGGATTCGATCCGAACGTTGTTACGCTGCTGGCCACCGAACCGAACGATGGCGCGCTGGTTCAGGACCTGGCCCTGCGCCCTGAAATCAAATTGATCGATTTCACGGGCAGCACGCAAAACGGCACCTGGCTCGAGCGCAATGCACACCAGGCTCAGGTCTACACCGAAAAAGCCGGCGTCAACCAGATCGTGATCGACTCGGTTGACGACATCAAAGCCGCCGCTCGCAATATCGCATTCTCGCTCGCGCTGTACTCGGGACAAATGTGCACCGCGCCGCAAAACATCTATGTGCCGCGCAACGGCATCCGCACCGCTGAGGGCACGCTCGGCTTCGACGAAGTTGCTCAGGCTATCGCCGGCGCCGTGCAAAAACTGGTCGCCGACCCGGCTCGCGCCGTTGAACTGCTTGGCGCGATCCAGAACGAAGGTGTCACCCAGCGCATCGAGGAGGCCAGCAAGCTCGGCCGAGTTCTAGTAGGGAGCCAATCGCTGGAGCATCCGGCTTTTGCCAGCGCCCGCGTACGCACACCGCTCATGCTCCAACTGGATGCTGCTACCGACCACGCGCAGTTCACCAAAGAATGGTTCGGCCCGATCTCCTTCGTGATCGCGACGGACTCGACAGCCCAGTCGCTCGACCTCGCCGGCGCCATCGCCGCCGAGCATGGCGCATTGACGCTGTCGGTCTACAGCACGGACGAAGCCGTGCTTGACGAAGCGCACGAAGCATCGATCCGCGGCGGCGTAGCACTCTCGATCAATTTGACGGGTGGCGTATTCGTCAATCAGTCGGCGGCCTTCTCCGACTTCCACGGCACGGGCGCAAACCCGGCGGCAAATGCCGCGCTGGCCGACGCAGCCTTTGTCGCAAACCGCTTCCGCGTCGTTCAAAGTCGCGTTCATGTTGAACCGAAAGCGGCGCCGGCGGTAGCTGGCTGAATGGCATAAGGCAAAAACACGGCTTTCGCCCTATGCCGATTGGCCGAATGGACCGAGCCGTGCACCCCAACTAACATGAGACATCGGATTGGCAAGTCCCGCCAATCCGGCCCAGCAGGAATCCACATGAACGACGCCTTCATTTGCGACGCGATTCGCACCCCAATCGGCCGCTACGGCGGCGCCCTGAAGGATGTCCGCGCCGACGACCTCGGCGCGGTACCGATCAGGGCGTTGATCGAACGCAATGCCGGTGTCGACTGGCAGGCACTCGACGACGTGATCTATGGCTGTGCCAATCAGGCCGGTGACGACAACCGTAACGTGGCTCGCATGGCGGCTTTGCTGGCCGGCTTGCCCACGGCTGCGTCGGGCACAACCATCAACCGTCTGTGCGGCTCGGGTATGGATGCGGTCGGCACTGCGGCGCGCGCCATCAAGGCAGGCGAAGCGCGGCTGATGATTGCAGGCGGCGTCGAAAGCATGACGCGCGCGCCGTTCGTAATGGGCAAGGCCACCAGTGCATTTTCACGGCAGGCCGATATTTACGACACGACAATCGGCTGGCGTTTCATCAATCCGTTGATGAAGCGTCACTACGGCGTTGATTCGATGCCGGAGACCGCGGAAAACGTGGCCGTCGAGTTCGGCATAAGCCGCGCGGATCAGGACGCCTTTGCTCTGGCGAGCCAGCAAAAAGCCGCTCGCGCGCAGCGCGACGGCACGCTTGCTCAGGAAATCGTCGGCGTTGAAATTACGCAGAAGAAAGGCGACCCCGTACGCGTGACGCTCGACGAGCATCCGCGCGAAACGTCGCTCGAAAGCCTGGCCAAGCTCAAGGGCGTGGTCCGTCCCGACGGCAGCGTGACCGCCGGCAACGCATCGGGTGTGAACGACGGCGCGTGTGCGCTGTTGCTCGCAAATCAGGAAGCTGCCGATCAATTCGGATTGCGTCGCCGCGCACGCGTGGTGGGCATGGCAACGGCAGGCGTGGAGCCGCGCATCATGGGCATCGGCCCTGCGCCGGCCACGCAAAAGCTGTTGAAGCAACTGAACATGACGCTCGAGCAATTCGACGTGATCGAGTTGAACGAAGCCTTCGCGTCGCAGGGACTGGCGGTCTTACGCACGCTCGGCCTGCGCGACGACGATCCGCGCGTCAATCCGAACGGTGGCGCGATTGCGCTCGGCCACCCGCTCGGCGCTTCCGGCGCGCGTTTGATCACTACCGCGCTTTATCAGTTGGAACGAATCAACGGCCGCTTTGCGCTTTGCACGATGTGTATCGGCGTAGGCCAAGGCATTGCATTGGTAATCGAGCGGCTCTGACACTAACACCGCTTCGCCCATTGCACTGCCGATCAAAGAGACTTTGAGGAGACACCCAATGTCATATGAAGCGATTCGCCTCGACATCGATACATCGAGCCACGTAGCGACCATCACACTGAACCGCCCGGACAAGCTCAACAGCTTTACCCGCGCGATGCACCAGGAATTGAGCGACGCACTCGGCCAGGTCGAAGCGTCCGGCGCGCGCGCGCTCGTGCTGACCGGCGCGGGCCGCGGCTTCTGTGCAGGACAGGATCTCGCGGATCTCGACTTCACGCCAGGCGCAATGACCGATCTGGGCGAACTGATCAACGCGCATTTCAATCCCTTGATTCGCCGCCTGCAAGCACTGCCGTTGCCCGTGATTGCCGCGGTCAACGGCACGGCTGCCGGTGCCGGCGCCAATCTCGCACTGGCTTGCGACCTCGTGCTTGCCGCCCGTTCGGCCAACTTCATTCAGGCATTCGTGAAGATCGGTCTGGTGCCGGACTCGGGCGGCACATGGTTCCTGCCGCAACGCGTCGGTATGGCCCGCGCCTTGGGTCTTGCCATCACCGGCGACAAACTGAGCGCGGAGAAAGCCGAAAGCTGGGGGCTGATCTGGCAAGCGGTTGACGACACCGAGCTAGCCGCCGCGGCAGGCAAGCTCGCGGCCCAACTAGCGCAGCAGCCCACACGCGCTATCGCTGCGATCAAGCAGGCAATGCGCGCCGGCGCGACGCAAACGCTGGATCAGCAGCTCGATCTCGAACGCGATCTGCAACGCGAACTCGGTGCTTCGCACGATTACGCGGAAGGCGTGCAGGCATTCGTGGAAAAACGCGCGCCGCGCTTCGAGGGTCGCTGATATGTCCGCTCAACCGAACCACCCCGCTCAAATGACACCTGACGAACTCGCTCGCGCAACCGCGGCCGCCATGTACGAAAACGACGCGTGCAGCCGCGCGCTTGGCCTCGAAATCGTAGAAGTGCGCCCAGGATACGCGCGCCTGCGCATGGCGGTGCGCGACGATTTCCTCAACGGCCATCAGATTTGCCACGGCGGTCTGATTTTCACGCTCGCTGATTCGACATTCGCTTTCGCTTGCAACACGTACAACATCAATACCGTCGCAGCGGGCTGCTCGATCGAGTTCCTGCGGCCGGTGAAAGGCGGCGACGTGTTGACTGCCGAAGCGGTTGAGCAAACCCTGAGCGGCCGCACCGGCATTTACGATATTCGCGTCACGAATCGCGCAGAGGAGACCGTGGCGATGTTTCGCGGCAAATCGGCACAGATCAAAGGCAACCTGATTCCTACCGGCGATTGAACAGCAGATTGAACGGCAGAGCCGCAACACGGTCGCGGCCTATTGCCAGCACCTATATAGATAGTAGATAGCAGCGAGTCCCCGGTTTTTGCGCGCGAGCGCACCGCACCCCAGACCCAAGCATTGAGGCAGCAAGGAGACATTCGATGACCACCGCCCTTCCGCTCGATCCCATCGAGACAGCCAGCCGCGACGAACTCGCCGCGCTCCAACTCGAACGGCTCAAATGGTCGCTGAACCACGCTTATGAAAATTCGCCGGTGTATCGGCAAAAATTCGATGAAGCCGGCGTTCACCCGAGCGAAGTGAAGACTCTCGCGGACCTCGCGCGCTTCCCGTTCACCACCAAGAAGGATCTGCGCGACAGCTACCCGTTCGGCATGTTCGCTGTGCCGCAGGAACAGATCTCGCGGATCCACGCATCGTCCGGAACGACAGGCAAGCCGACAGTCGTTGGCTACACGGCGCGCGATATCGACACGTGGGCGAATCTTGTCGCACGTTCGATCCGTGCCGCGGGCGCGAAGCGCGGCGACAAAGTTCACGTGAGCTACGGCTACGGTCTGTTCACAGGCGGCTTGGGCGCACACTACGGCGCCGAACGCGCCGGGCTGACGGTGATCCCCTTCGGCGGCGGTCAGACTGAAAAGCAGGTGCAACTGATTCAGGACTTCCGGCCCGACATCATCATGGTGACGCCGAGCTATATGCTGTCGATCGCCGACGAACTCGAACGGCAAGGCATTGATCCGGCGAATTGCTCGCTGCGCCTCGGCATCTTCGGTGCGGAACCATGGACCAATGACATGCGCCAGGCGATCGAAAAGCGCATGGGCATCGACGCTGTGGATATCTACGGTCTGTCTGAAGTGATGGGACCTGGCGTCGCTTCGGAATGCGTCGAGACGAAAGATGGCCCGACCATCTGGGAAGATCATTTCTACCCCGAGATCATCGATCCCGAAACCGGCGAAGTGCTGCCGGACGGCGAGCTCGGCGAGCTGGTATTCACGTCGTTGACCAAGGAGGCGCTGCCGATCGTCCGTTACCGAACGCGCGATCTGACTCGCCTCCTGCCAGGCACCGCACGCACCATGCGCCGGATGGAAAAGATCACGGGTCGCTCGGACGACATGATGATCGTGCGCGGCGTCAACGTGTTCCCGACGCAGATCGAAGAATTGCTGCTCAAGCAACACGCCCTCGCGCCACACTATCAAATCGTGCTGACGAAGGAAGGCCCGCTCGATGTATTGACGTTGAACGTCGAGCCCTGCCCGGAATCAGCGCCAGATAGTGCGGCGTTGACCACGGCTAAACAGGCGTTGACCTACGACATCAAGGCACTGATCGGCGTCAGCGCCATCGTGAACGTGCTGGGTGTGAACGGCATCGAGCGGTCGGTGGGCAAGGCACGGCGTGTGGTGGACAAACGGAAGTCGGGGCTTTAAGCGAAGCGCCGAAAGTTGATGCTTGATAACGGAACTGACCGGTGTCAGCGCCGTTATCAAACCAGAAGCCAGAAACCAGCGATCAGGAAAACCCCGCCCCCAAACCCTCACGAATTCGGCAACAACAACCACATCCGGCCGCCCTGCTTCATCTTGCCGGCCAGATCGCCGGCATCGTCGCCGAGCCCCCAGAAGTAGTCCGCACGCACGCCACCTTTGATCGCGGACCCCGTGTCCTGCGCAAAGACGAGGCGATTCATCGGCGAGTTCGTCAACGGTCGCGTGGTCTGCAAAAACACCGGTGTACCTAGCGGAATCGAAGTCGGATCCACCGCGATCGATCGCTCCGGCGTCAACGGCACGCCCAACGCACCGATCGGGCCATCCGCACCGCCGCTCGGCGCACTCTCGCCGGACGGCATCTCGCGGAAGAACACGAAGCGCGGATTGGTATCGAGCAATGCGTCGACCCGCGTCGGGTTCGCGCGCGCCCATGCCTTGATGCCCTGCATGGTCGCCTGCGCCGGCGTCAATTCACCGCGATCGAGCAGCCACCGCCCAATCGACTTGTACGGTTGATTGTTCGTGCCGCCAAATCCGACCCGCATCACGCTGCCGTCCTCCATCACGACGCGCCCGGAGCCTTGCACCTGCAGGAAGAACGCTTCGATCGGATCGTCGACCCACACGAGTTCATTGCCGTTGAGCACGCCTGCACGCTCGAGTTGCGCACGCGCCGGCAGCGGAGCACCCGCGCGATAACCCGATGGCCAGCGGTACAGCGCCGTCTGATACACGCCGTGCCGCGTGCGCGAACCGCGCAGCAACGGCTCGTAGTATCCGGTGACGAGACCATCGAGCGTGCCGTCGTTATTGGCTAACTGGAACGGCGTGAAATACGCCTCGAAAAATGCCCGCGCACTGGTGACGTCCAGATCGTCGATCTGCGAGGCCGCCGCGCATGCACGGGCCCAGTTCGGTTGACGCGCAAGCCTCAGGCAGTTTTGCCGCAATGCGGCCGTCGCGCCGATCAGCGAATCGTCCTGCCATCCCGGCACCTGCTGCCAGGCCACGGCAGTCAGCCGCGTCGCGGCGATCTGCCCGGGTATGATCGCGGCACCCGTGGGCGGCGAAACCGAAGGCCGGACCGCACCGCCGCCACCGCAGGAAGCCAGCATTACCGCCACCGAAAGCGCGCCGAGCCATGCTCCGGCCGTGCGGACAAAACGCATACAATGTTCGTTCTTGATGGAAACCGCCATGTCTGATCTGTTCGACGAATACCCGATGCTCATCTTCGCGCTGGAATCGCTCCTCGCGCTCTTCCTGCTCGTCTTTATCGTTGTCTGGACGTCGTCCGGCAAGAAGAAAGCCGCCCGCGCCGCCAGCGATGAACAGCAAAAGCAGCAAAAATCCCGGTAACGCTGCGCTGTAAAGCTTTTTAAAGACCGCGAGCCGCGCCCTCGGTTCAATGCAAAGTACGCGGCATCCGCAGAATGAACTCGGGCACGGGCGCGTCGAAGCGCTCGCCGTCCTCCGCCACGCAGAAATAGTCGCCACGCATAGTGCCGACGGGCGTGGCGATCACAGCCCAACTCGTATATTCGAAGTGCTCGCCCGGTTTGAGCAGCGGCTGATGCCCGACCACGCCCAGGCCTTTCACTTCCTGCACATTGTTTTCGCTGTCGGTGATCACCCAGTGACGCGCAATCAACTGCGCGGGCACCTGACCGCTGTTACGGATGGTCAGCGTGTATGCAAACGCATACTGGCGGCGCTCCGGGTCCGACTCTTCGGGCAGAAACTGCACCTGCGCCGAGACGCTGAATTCGTACTGGCTCATCCTGATTCCGGTCTGGTGAAACGGAGTGTGAAAAATCGCGGGAAGCCCCGAACGCCAATGGTTTGCGGGCACATCGGCGAAGCGGCGCCTATGGTTTGGCATTCTGCTTGATGCGCGGCATGCCCGCAACCGGACAAATCCCTCTGGCCAAGGGCCGTTAAGGCGTTTTGTCACTTTTGCCATGCGTTTTCGGCGCCGGCCACAACTCGCCGCCAAGCCGGTTCAGACGCGCACAAACCGGTAAAATGGCGTTTTCCCGCTTGCATCCGCCCCCGCCATGACGCAATTCCGTATTGCCCCCAGCATTCTGTCCGCCGATTTCGCCCGCCTCGGCGAAGAAGTCCGCAACGTTGTCGCCGCCGGCGCCGACTGGATTCACTTCGACGTGATGGACAACCATTACGTGCCGAACCTGACAATCGGCCCGCTCGTCTGCGAAGCGATCCGCCCGCACGTGGACGTCCCGATCGACGTGCACCTGATGGTGCGCCCGGTCGACCGTATCGTGCCGGACTTCGCCAAGGCCGGCGCGAACCTGATCAGCTTTCACCCGGAAGGCTCGGACCATATCGACCGCACGCTGTCGCTGATTCGCGACCACGGTTGCAAGGCCGGTCTCGTGTTCAATCCAGCCACGTCGCTGAACCATCTGGACTACGTGATGGACAAGGTCGATCTGGTGCTGATCATGTCGGTGAATCCGGGCTTCGGCGGTCAATCGTTCATTCCTGAGGCGCTCGTCAAATTGCGCGAAGCGCGCAAGCGGATCGATGCCTACAAGGAAAAGACCGGCCGCGAGATTCATCTCGAAGTGGACGGCGGCGTGAAGGTCGACAACATCGCCGAAATCGCAGCAGCTGGCGCGGACACATTCGTGGCAGGCTCGGCGATCTTCGGCGCGCCGGATCACAAGGCGGTGATCGACAAGATGCGCGCCGCACTCGCCAACATCGAGCACTGATATCCCGCACGAGAAATGACGACTCCGTTCCCTGCCCCAACCTTCACCGGCCCACGCCTGCAAGCCGCGATCATCGACCTCGACGGCACGATGATCGATACCGCAGACGATTTCACCGCCGGCCTGAACGGCATGCTTGCGCAACTCGACGCGGTGGAAACCTCGCGCGAGGAAGTGGTCGGCTACATCGGTAAGGGATCGGAGAATCTGATTCGCCGCGTGCTGGCCGAGCGCTTCGAAACGGACCACGCACAGGACCGTTTCGACGAGGCGCTCGCGATCTATCAGGAGGAGTACGCCAAGATCAACGGCGTGCACACGCGGCTGTACCCCGAGGTCGAAGCCGGCCTCAGCGCGATGCGCGACGCCGGCCTCAAACTCGCGTGCGTCACCAACAAGCCGCACCGTTTCGCGGTCGAATTGCTGGAGCAATACGGGCTCAGCCAGTATTTCAGCGTCGTGCTCGGCGGCGACAGCCTGCCGAAAAAGAAGCCGGATCCGCTGCCAATGATCACCGCCGCAGCGCAGCTAGGCGTCACACCGGAAACCACGGTCGCCATCGGCGATTCGGAAAACGATGCGCTGGCAGGCCGCGCGGCGGGCATGGCAACGCTAACGCTGCCGTACGGCTACAACCACGGCCGATCTGTACAAGAAATAAAATCCGATGGTATAGTTGCCTCGCTGCTCGATGCCGCCAAGGCTATCGCAGCGCACCATTCCACGACCTGAAAAGTCCTTCATCCTCATGTTTCTGAATAAAAAACGGAGTCTGATTAGCATCGACCGGGGAGCCTGGCCCTGGCGTCGCTGGTCGCGCTAACCTCGCCTGAGGTACGCTGAAGCTCGTCTTCGGCAACCGTTTTTTACTTCGCTGCGCTCACGCGTTTTTTCCATCACCTTGTTTCGCTGCATCGGTTGATTTGGCGTTCGTGTACCCGCAAAGTACATCTATGCGCTGAAATCCCTTGCATGCGTCGATGGGAAACTCGCGCCGGTCGGTATCATCGTGTCGAAACGTCGAACGAACGCCTGACCGGCTGCGTAACGCCCCGCTTTGTCCGACGCATAGTGCCGTCTGACGTACGTACAGGATCGGAACATGACCGAACTCGAATTCCAGTCCCTCGCCAACGAGGGTTTCAACCGCATTCCGCTGATCGCCGAAGCGCTCGCCGACCTCGAAACGCCGCTCTCGCTGTATCTGAAGCTTGCGCAGAGCGAACGCAACGGCGCCAACTCGTTCCTGCTGGAATCGGTGGTGGGCGGCGAACGCTTCGGCCGCTATTCATTCATCGGACTGCCGGCGCGCACGCTGCTGCGCACTCGCAACGGCGTATCGGAAGTGGTGCGCGACGGCAAAGTCGTCGAAACGCACGAGGGCGATCCGCTCGAGTTCATCCAGCAATTCCAGGGCCGCTTCAAAGTGGCGCAGCGCCCCGGTTTGCCGCGTTTCGCGGGCGGCCTCGCTGGCTACTTCGGCTATGACGCGGTGCGCTACATCGAGAAAAAGCTCGCGCACACCGCACCGAAAGACGATCTGAATCTGCCGGACATTCAGCTGCTGCTTACCGAAGAAGTCGCGGTGATCGACAACCTCGCGGGCAAGCTCTACCTGGTGGTGTACTCCGATCCGACGCAGCCCGAGGCGTACACCAAAGCCAAACAGCGTCTGCGTGAATTACGCCAGCGTTTGCGCACGACCGTGCAGCCGCCGGTCACGTCGGCCAGTGTGCGCACCGAGACTTACCGCGAGTTCGCCAAAGACGATTACCTGGCCGCCGTGCGCCAGGCGAAGGAATACATCGCCGCTGGCGAGTTGATGCAGGTGCAGGTCGGCCAGCGTCTGATCAAGCCGTACCGCGACAATCCGCTGTCGCTGTATCGCGCGCTGCGCTCGCTGAATCCGTCGCCCTATATGTATTTCTACAACTTCGGCGACTTCCACGTGGTCGGCGCGTCGCCGGAAATTCTGGTGCGCCAGGAAAAGCGTGGCGAAGACCGCATCGTGACGATCCGGCCGCTTGCCGGCACCCGTCCGCGCGGCAACACGCCGGAACGCGATGCCGAACTCGCCACCGAACTGCTGAACGATCCGAAGGAAATCGCCGAACACGTGATGCTGATCGACCTCGCGCGTAACGACGTAGGTCGTATTTCGCAGATCGGTTCGGTGGTCGTCACCGATCAGATGGTGATCGAGAAGTACTCGCACGTGCAGCACATCGTGAGCTCGGTCGAAGGCAAGCTGAAGCCCGGCACCACTAATTTCGACGTGCTGCGCGCCACCTTCCCGGCCGGCACGTTGTCCGGCGCGCCGAAGGTTCGCGCGATGGAACTGATCGACGAACTGGAGCCCGTGAAGCGTGGCCTGTACGGCGGCGCCGTCGGCTATCTGTCGTTCACCGGCGAAATGGATCTGGCGATCACGATCCGCACCGGCGTGATCGCAAACGGCAATCTGTATGTGCAGGCGGCAGCGGGTGTAGTCGCGGATTCGGTGCCGGAATCCGAATGGCAAGAGACCGAGAACAAGGCGCGCGCTGTGCTGCGCGCCGCCGAGCAGGTTCAAGACGGCCTCGATAGCGACTTCTGACCGGAGACACACCATGCTGCTTATGATCGACAACTACGACTCGTTCACCTACAACCTGGTGCAGTACTTCGGCGAACTCGGCGAAGACGTGCGCACCTATCGGAACGACGAAATCACGCTGGACGAAATCGCGAAACTCAACCCGGAGCGCATTTGCCTGTCGCCCGGTCCGAGCAATCCGCAACACGCCGGCATCACCCTCGACGTGCTGCGCGAATTCGCCGGCAAGACGCCGATTCTCGGCGTATGCCTCGGCCATCAGGCGATCGGTGAAGCATTCGGCGGCCGCGTGGTACGCGCGCAGACCATCATGCACGGCAAGGTCAGCACAATCGAAACCGATTGCAAAGGCGTGTTCGCCGACCTGCCGAAGCATTTCGTCGTGACGCGTTATCACTCGCTCGCGATCGAACGCGAATCGCTGCCGGATTGCCTCGAAGTATCCGCATGGACCGAAGACGGCGAAATCATGGGCGTGCGTCACAAGGAACTAGCCGTTGAAGGCGTGCAGTTCCATCCGGAATCGATCCTGTCCGAACACGGCCACGCCTTGCTCGAAAACTTCGTGAAGCAGTCGAAGACCGCTCACCGCACCGCTTGATAAAGAGAGACGAAATCATGTCGATTACGCCCCAGGAAGCGCTGCAACGCACGATCGAGCACCGCGAAATTTTCCACGACGAAATGCTGCATCTGATGCGGCTCATCATGCGCGGCGAACTCTCGCCCGTGATGTCGGCGGCGATCATTACCGGCTTGCGCGTCAAAAAAGAGACCATCGGCGAAATCACCGCCGCCGCCACGGTGATGCGTGAATTTGCCCGGCACGTCGAGGTGCAGGACAACTCGAACTTCGTCGATATCGTCGGCACCGGCGGCGACGGATCGCACACCTTCAATATTTCCACGGCGACGATGTTCGTTTCGGCAGCAGCGGGCGCCAAAGTCGCCAAGCACGGTGGCCGCGGCGTGTCGAGCAAGTCAGGTAGCGCAGACGTGCTCGAAGCGCTCGGCGTGAACATCGATCTGCAACCGGAACAGGTGGCGGCATCGATTGCGGAAACCGGCATGGGCTTCATGTTCGCGCCGAACCATCATCCGGCCATGAAGAACATCGCGCCGGTACGTCGCGAACTCGGCGTGCGGACCATCTTCAATATTCTTGGGCCACTGACCAATCCGGCCGGCGCGCCCAATCAACTGATGGGCGTGTTCCATGGGGACCTCGTCGGTATTCAGGTGCGCGTGATGCAGCGCCTCGGCGCGAAGCACGTGCTGGTGGTGTACGGTATGGACGGCATGGACGAGGTTTCGCTCGGCGCGGCGACGCAAGTCGGCGAGCTGCGCGACGGCCAGATCCACGAGTACGAAATTCACCCGGAAGACTTCGGCATGCAGATGGTGTCGAACCGTACGCTGAAAGTGGCCGACGCGGCCGAGTCCAAACTGATGCTGCTGGAAGCGCTCGACAACAAGCCGGGCGTCGCGCGTGAGATCGTCACGCTGAATGCGGGCACGGCGCTCTATTCGGCGAACGTGGCGGCGTCGATTGCGGACGGCATCCAGTTGGCGCGCGAAGCGATCGCGAGCGGCAAGGCACGCGCGAAAGTCGACGACCTGGTCCGCTTCACCCAGCAATTCAAGCAGTAATTACGTAGCGAGACACCCATGAGCGACATCCTCGACCGCATCATCGCGGTCAAACGCGAAGAAGTCCGCGCGGCTGAACAGAGCGCGCCGCTCGAAGAGCTGCGCCTCGAAGCATCGTCGCGCGACATTCGCGATTTCGTCGGCGCATTGCGCGCGAAACACGCGGCCGGCCTCGCTGCGGTGATCTCCGAAGTGAAGAAGGCAAGCCCGTCGAAAGGCGTGCTGCGCGAAAACTTCGTCCCTGCCGAAATCGCGCGTTCGTATGAGAAGCACGGTGCGGCCTGCCTGTCCGTACTCACCGACGTCCAGTTCTTCCAAGGCAGCGTTGCGTATCTCGAAGAGGCGCGCGCTGCCTGCAGTCTGCCGGTGCTGCGCAAAGACTTCATTGTCGATCCGTACCAGATCGTCGAAGCCCGCGCGATGGGTGCCGACGCGATCCTGCTGATCGCTGCCGCTCTGGAAACCTCGCAGATGCAAGACCTCGAAGCGCTCGCGCATTCGCTGGGCCTCGCGGTGCTGGTCGAAGTGCATGACCACCATGAACTGATGGAATCGCTGACGTTGAAGACGCCGCTGATCGGCATCAACAACCGCAACTTGCGCACCTTCGAAACATCGATCGAGACGACCATCGGCATGCTCGAATCGATTCCGGACGACCGTATCGTCGTCACGGAGTCGGGCATTCTGTCGCGTCAGGATGTCGAACGTCTGCGGGCGATGGACGTGCATACGTTCCTCGTCGGCGAGGCGTTCATGCGTGCGGAAGAGCCGGGTGTGGAACTTGCGCGTATGTTTTTCTAAGCGCGGTTTCAACATTCAGCGGACGCTGCGGAGCACACGATGGGCATGGAACGTGAAATCAAACTGGCACTGCCGGTGAGCCAGGTGAAAGCAGCGACGCAGTGGTTCGTCGCGCGCACTGGCGATGAAGGTCGCCCGATCGAGTTGGCGAATATCTACTTCGATACACCGAAGCTTGCGCTGGCTGCGTCGAAAAGCGCGCTGCGTCTACGGCATACGCCGGACGGCTGGCTGCAAACGTTCAAGACCGTGGGCAACGCGAAGGACGGGCTGCATAGCCGGCACGAGTGGGAAATGCCGGTGGCGGGTGAGAAACTCGAAATCGACGCCTTGCTGCACGCATGCGATGAACCCGCTGCCGCTGAGGCTTTGCGTCAGGCCGCGCCTGAACTGATCGAACTGTTCCGCACGAATTTCACGCGCACGCTGTGGAATGTCTCGCTGGACGGCTCGAAAGTCGAAGCCGCGATCGACCAGGGCAATGTGCTTGCCGAAGTGAACGGTGAGATCCGCCGCGCGCCAATCTCGGAAGTCGAACTGGAACTGAAGTCCGGCGACGAAGCGGCGCTCCACGCGCTGGCGAAAGAACTCGGCAAGCAGGTAGAGGGACTGGCTCCGGACGACATCAGCAAAGCTCAGCGCGGCTATCAATTGCGGGCGCGCTAAGCCCCCCCGCCTCAGCACCGCTACCCTGCCGCCCACGCGCGCCAGCAGAGGTACACAGAGCCCGAGCGGCACTCACACCTTGAGCTAGCCCGCGTTTGCTGCGACACTTCCCCGCCATGACCTCAGCCTCCCGCACCCGCACCAAATCGTCGCAAGCTTCGTTATTCGACGAGGCCTCGGCCACACCGGTCGACGCAACTGCACAGCCGCAGACATCAACAGCCGCTGGCTCGCCGCCAACGCTCGAAGCCCAATTCGCCGCCCTGCCCCCGGCCTGGCGCGCCCACCTCAAACCGTTCATCGAAAGCAACGCCTACGCGCCCTTGTGCCGTTTCGTCGACGGTGAACGCGCGGCCGGCAAAACCGTCTATCCCGCCGACGTCTTCCGCGCCCTGCGCCTCACCAGCCCCGACGAAGTCAAAGTCGTGATCCTCGGCCAAGACCCATATCACGGCGAAGATCGCGGCACGCCACAAGCTCACGGACTGGCGTTTTCAGTCGCGCCGAACGTACGCACGCCGCCGTCGCTGCGCAATATCTTCAAGGAAATCGCCGCGAGCCTCGGCCACGAGCCGCCGCGTCATGGCTGCCTCGACACATGGGCCAAACAGGGCGTGCTGCTGCTGAACACGGTGCTGACTGTCGAGCGCGATTCGGCCGCGAGTCACGCAAAACGCGGCTGGGAAAAATGCACCGACACGCTGATCCACGAACTGGCCATGCGCCATGACGGCCTCGTGTTCATGCTGTGGGGCGCGCATGCGCAAGCCAAACGCGCGTTGCTTGGCGGCAAGTCGCATTACGTGCTGGAAGCGCCGCATCCCTCGCCGCTATCTGCGCATCGCGGCTTTCTCGGCTGCGGGCATTTTGCGTCGGCCAACGACTATCTCGTGAAGCACGGCCGCGAACCAATCGACTGGCGCTTGCCCGACGAAGCGCAGATGCTGGCCTAACGCCCGTCGCGCGAAGCACTCCAACACCGGCCACCAAAGACCACTACCGCAAAAACAAAAACGCCACGGAATTCACACCCCGTGGCGTTTTTTCATTCCACCGCGCCGCGATCACGCCGCGCGGGAAACCTCAAACCTTACGCAGCAGCGATCGCTTCACGCGCGCCAGCCAATGCGGCGGTAGCAGCGTCCGGGCCCATGTTCAGGCCTTCGGCGTAGATGAAGTTCACATCGGTCATGCCGAGGAAGCCGAGGAAGCTCTTCAGGTACGGCGTTTGGCTGTCGTTCGGCGTGCCCAGATACTTGCCGCCGCGTGCCGAAACCACGTGGACCTTCTTACCCTTCACGAGACCTTCCGGACCGTTCGCCGTGTATTGGAACGTGATGCCGGCGCGTGCGATGAAGTCGAAGTACGTCTTCAGTTGCGACGAGATGCCGAAGTTGTACATCGGTGCGCCGATCACGATGATGTCGGCGGCTTGCAGTTCGGCGATCAGCGCTTCGCTGCGTGCAGCGATCGCGGCTTGTTCCGGCGTGCGCTGGTCAGCCGGCGTGAAGAACGCGCCGAGGACGGCGTCGTCCAGGTGCGGCAGCGGTTCAGCTTGCAGGTTACGGACGACGACTTGCGCGCCCGAATTCGATTGTTGCAGCTTTGCGGTCAGCTCGTTGACGAGAAGCGTCGAGTTCGCGCCTTGCGAGCGGGCTGCCGAGTTGATTTGCAGGATCGTGGTCATGGTTGACTCCAGTAGGGGCGCGCAGTTTTGCGCGAGTGGAGGCATTGTGATTTTTTACCCGCCTGGGAAAAAGCCATCCGGCAGCGAAGGATTGTTGCACTGGTAGAACAATCCCCCGCCCTGAACCGCCGATTAAGGGCAGCCCGGATTACGATCAGCTTGCCAGCCAACGCTCCCGCGCCTTGCGTGTGACGGGCCGTTTGTCGGTGACGGTCAGCTTGTAGCGCGCCACGTCAGGCCCGTCCAGCTTGAGTTGCGCCGTGCGCAGCTCGTCGCGGCGGAAAGCGTGGACTTCGACCTTCGCGCCCGGCAGATAGCGCGATAGCAGCGAATCAAGATTCGAGCCGGTGACACGCAGACCGTCGAGCGCGATCAGCACATCGCCCGCCGAGAGGCCGGCCTTCTGCGCCGCGCTGCCGTCATGAACGGCCGCCAGCGTGCAATCCGTGCCGCCGCGCACGCGCGCGCCGAGCGACGGCTTGCCATTCTTCTCGAGCTCGGGTGCGAGCGTGACGCCAAAAGGCGCGAGCAGCGTGTCGAGGGGCAGATCGCGTGTACCGTGGACGGCTTCGGCGAACAACTCGCCCAGCTGCACGCCGGTCGCTTCGGCAAAAATCGCCTCGACCTCGCTTTCTTCGACGCCGACAGGCTTGCCGCGGTAGAAGTCGCGCCCGAAGCGCTGCCACAGCAGGCGCATCACGTCGTCGAGCGATTTGCGGTTGTCAGTCTGCGCACGAATCGTCAGATCGAATGCCAGCGCGACGAGCGAGCCCTTGGTGTAATAACTGACGATCGCATTCGGCGCGTTTTCATCCTGACGATAGTATTTGACCCAGGCGTCGAACGAGCTTTCAGCCACCGTCTGCTTCAGACGGCCGCTGCCACGCTGCACGCCACCAACTACTTTGCCGAGCAGGCCGAAATAGTCGTCTTGCGAGATCAGGCCGCTGCGCACGAGGATCAGATCGTCGTAGTAAGAGGTGAAGCCTTCGAACAGCCACAGCAGCGACGTGTAGTTTTCGACGCTCAGGTCGTACGGCGCGAACACGGCCGGCTTGATACGCTTCACGTTCCAGGTGTGGAAGTATTCGTGGCTGCACAGACCGAGGTAGGTTCGATAGCCCTCGGTGGGCGCGTCGCGGCCTTCCACCGGCAGATCGCCGCGGTTGCAGATCAGCGCAGTCGAGGCGCGATGCTCCAGTCCGCCGTAGCCATCGGTGACGGCCTGCGTCATGAACACGTAGCGATCCATCGGCGCTTTCTTCGACTTCGGCTCGAACAGCGCGATCTGTGTTTCGCAGATACGCTTCAGATCGGCGGACAGACGGGCCATATCGAGCCCGATCACGCGACCCGCGATCACGATGTCGTGCGGCACGCCGTGCGCCTTGAAGGTCGCAAGTGCGAATTCGCCCAACGTCACCGGATGATCGATCAACTCGTCGTAGTTCTGCGCGCGATATTCGCCGAAGCCATAGCGCTTCGTGCCGCGCGCTTCCGGCAACGCGGTGGCGACACGCCAGTCGCGATACGCCGCGCCTTCCGGCTTCTGGATATCGACCACGCACTGCGCCTCCTCGTGACCGAGCGGCGACAGAAATACGCTGGTGCCGTTAAAAAAGCCCGTCGTGTCGTCAAGATGCGCGGCGCGCACCGACAGATCCCACGCATATACCTCGTAGCGCAGCGTCAGCGCGCCTTTGACCGGCGCTGCCTGCCACGTGTGCTTGTCGGTCTTTTCGACGCGCACCTTGCGGCCCGCTTCATTGGTGGCCCGCAACGTGACGATGTTGCGCGCGAACTCGCGCACCATATAGCTGCCCGGAATCCACACCGGCAGCATGAAACGCTGGCCGGCCGGATCGGGATCGGCGACGGTCACAGTGACTTCGAACAGGTGGGCGGCGGGTTGCTTCGGAACGATGGTGTAGCGGATCGGCTTCATCGGCGGCGACTAGAAGTGTTTTGGCGGGGGGAGATTCGGGCTTGATGTGAAAGGAGGCGCACTGCGCGCCTCCTTTCTTCGACTGGTGCTGCGTGCTCAGCGCACGGCGGACATTTCCTTGTCCAGCCGGTCGGCCGGCACGGCGCCGGGCAGGCGGCGGCCGTCGGCGAGGAACACGGTCGGCGTGCCGTCGACGTTCATCGCGCGGCCGAGCGCCAGGTTCTTGTCGATCGCAGCGGTGTCGCAGGTGCCGGCTGCCGTAGGCGCCTGATGATCCTGCATCCACGATTCCCATGCCTTCGCGCGGTCGGTCGAGCACCAGATCGACTTCGACTTGGCAGTCGAATCCGGCGACAGCACCGGGTACAGGAAGGTATAGACCGTGACGTTATCGATCGACTTGAGCGAGGTCTCGAGCTGCTTGCAGTACGGGCAGTTCGGATCGGAGAACACGGCGATCTTGCGCGCGCCGTTGCCCTTTACGACCTTCACCGCGTTCGCGAACGGCAGGCTCGCGAAGTCGATCCGGTTGGTCTCAGCCAGACGCGCTTCCGTCAAATTCTTGCGGGTCTTCGCGTCGACCAGGTCGCCGAGCATGAGGTAATCGCCGTTCGCATCGCTATAGATGATCTGCGTGCCGAGATTCACTTCGTAGATGCCGGCAATCGGCGACTTCGTCACGCTCTTGATCGTCACGTCCGTCAGACGCGTTTGCAGGGTGGCTTTGAGCTTGTCGGTAGCTTGATCGGCCTGTGCGGAGCAGCCGATTGCCACGGCAGCGATCGCGAGCACGGCGGCCGCGATGCGGAAGGATTTTTTCATGCTGAATTCCTGGAGTTCAATCGCGCTCGAGGCGCGTTTTTTGGGACGTTTCTGGTCTGACCAGAATGATGTCCATCCGTTCATAATACCCGTCTCGCCGGCCGGGTATGCCGGCTCGGACGCATTACCCGAGCGCGGCCGACACCAGCCAGCGCTTGATAAACGGCTGCGCGCCGACAAACGCCATGCCGGTATTGCGCAGCACCTTGGCAAAAGGGCCGGGCGCCGAGAAGAGTTTTTGCAGGCCGTCGGTGGCGATCATCAGCGCGCGGATGTCTTCGCGACGGGCGCGTTCGTAGCGGCGCAGCAGCACCATGTCGCCGAGATCGCGGAACGCTTCCTTGCCGGCGACCGTTTCGGCAAGCGCCGCGACATCGCGTAAACCGAGGTTCATGCCCTGGCCCGCCAACGGGTGAATCAGATGCGCGGCGTCGCCAACCAACGCGACGTGCGGCGCCACGAGCTTATCGACGGTTTGCAGCGCGAGCGGGAAGCCTTGCGCGGGCGTCACGCATTCCAGCGCGCCGAACTGCTCGCCCGTCACGCGTTCGACTTCAGCCGCGAGTTGCGCCGGATCGAGCGCGAGCAGTTGCTCGGCATGCTCGGTGCGCGCCGACCAGACCAGCGACACGTGGCCGTCCGGCATCGGCAGTAGCGCGATGATTTCGCCGTCCCTGAACCATTGATAAGCGGTTTCGCTGTGCGGCTTTTCCGCCTTGAAGTTCGCGACCACGCCGGTTTGCTTATAGTCGCGCCGATCCATTTTCGAGCCGATCTGCGCGCGTACCCACGAATGCGCCCCGTCAGCGCCGACCACGAGATCGGCCTCGAGCACGTTGCCGTTGGCAAGACCGACGCTTGCGCCATCCGCGGTAAAGTCCAGCGCCTGTGCACGCGTGTCGATCCAGGTGAGATTGGGCTGGAATCGCAGCGCGGCATCCAGCGCGCGCTCGATCACCAACGATTCGACGATCCACGCCAATTGCGGCACGGACGCCTGAAAAGCGGAAAAGTGGAGTTCGGCATGCGCATCACCATAGACGCGCATGTCGTAGACAGGCCCGAGCTTTGACAGATCGAGCGCCTGCCAGACCCGCAACCGCTCCAGCAGAGCCTGCGAACTCGACGACAGCGCGTAGACCCGCGAGTCGAAAGTGGCGCCGGCCGCCAGCGCCGCGCAGGGTTGCGCGAGCAGCGCCACGCGCAGTCCGCCTTGCGTCAGCGCCAGCGCCGCGGTCTTGCCGACGAGCCCGCCACCGATCACGGCGGCATCAAAGGTCTGGTGGTGTGCGTTCATCCGCGCATTATAGCCGCGGGGGTTGCGGGGGACGGATCGAGCGCCCCGCTTTACCGCAGGCAGATCAAGAACCCCATCCGAACGGGTTACAATTGCGCTTTCCGTGACAAAACTCGCCCAGAATCGTCGAGGCAACGCCCCGATCTGGTGTCTTGTCCCGCTCCGCTGCACTCGCTTCGCCCCGCCAAACGCGAAGGCTTTCCGAATCCTGCACACAGCGTCGAGCGCATCACGCAACTTACTGATTCACTGAAGGATTTCCATGAGCCTCAAATGCGGCATCGTCGGCCTGCCTAACGTCGGCAAGTCCACCCTGTTCAACGCGCTGACCAAGGCGGGCATTGCCGCCGAAAACTATCCGTTCTGCACGATCGAGCCGAACGTCGGCATCGTCGAAGTACCGGACGCGCGTCTGAAGGCGCTCGCCGAAATCGTCAAGCCGGAGCGCATCCTGCCGGCCGTGGTGGAATTCGTCGACATCGCCGGTCTCGTGGCCGGTGCGAGCAAGGGCGAAGGTCTGGGCAACCAGTTCCTCGCGAACATCCGCGAAACCGACGCGATCACGCACGTGGTGCGCTGCTTCGAAGACGAAAACGTGATTCACGTCGCGAACAAGGTCGATCCGCTGTCGGATATCGAAGTGATCAACACCGAGTTGGCGCTGGCTGACCTCGCGACCGTCGAAAAAGCGCTGTCGCGCTATTCAAAGGCTGCCAAGTCGGGCAACGACAAGGAAGCCATCAAGAACGCCGCGGTGCTGGAAAAGGTACGCGCTCAGCTCGACCAGGCCAAGCCGGTCCGCGCGCTCGACCTGTCGGATGAAGAAAAGGCCACGCTCAAGCCGTTCTGCCTGATCACCGCCAAGCCGACCATGTACGTCGCCAACGTGAAGGACGACGGTTTCGAGAACAATCCGCACCTCGACGCAGTCACGAAGTTCGCGGCAGCCGAAGGCGCGCCGGTCGTCGCCGTGTGCGCAGCGATCGAAGCGGAAATCGCCGACCTCGAAGAAGCGGACATGGAAGTGTTTCTCCAGGACATGGGCATGGACGAGCCGGGCCTGAATCGCGTGATTCGTGCGGCTTTCAAGTTGCTGGGCCTGCAGACCTACTTCACGGCCGGCGTGAAGGAAGTGCGCGCGTGGACGATCCATATCGGCGATACCGCACCTCAGGCAGCGGGCGCGATCCACACCGACTTCGAGCGCGGCTTCATTCGCGCGCAGACGATCGCCTTCAACGACTACATCACCTACAAGGGTGAACAAGGTGCGAAGGAAGCCGGCAAGATGCGCGCGGAAGGCAAGGAATACGTCGTCCACGACGGCGACGTGATGAACTTCCTGTTCAACGTTTGAGCGGAAGCGCTATCAGGCCTAACCCTCACCCAAGAAACCAAAAAAAGGCCCACCTCTCCAACCAAGCCGGTCGCTTAAGCTGTTGAAACCCACCCCGTAGTGCGGCGGAATAGCCCCTGTTAGTCAAAGACTACAGGGGCTTCTTCTTGTCCGGTTTTCCGCCGAGGGCGAAATGTCAAGGCCAGGTGCGAGAGCCAAGGTGCCTCCGGGTGGCAAGGCAGCGTTGCCAGACGCGCTCCCGTTCGTTAGGGGCGGCAGAAAACTAGCGCCGAATAGCCATTGCAGCGGCCGACAAGAACGTCCCGCTACTTCAAGCGCTAGTCAGATTGCCTCGGCGCCGATGCTGGCCCTTCTGCGTGCGGTGTCCAGCATGACTACCTTGCCTGGTCAATCGCGTTCATGGGCTCGCGCTTCCGCCCACGAAGCCGCTGCGGCCTCGTAGATGCCGCCATCACGGCGGCCGACCGCCAGCACGACGATATCCGGCGGATTCTCATTATCGCGGACCAGATAGACCAGCCTGTAACCGATTCCCCGCAACTTGATTTTGTAGCAGTCGACGAGTGGCGACCGGAGTTCGGCGCCCGGCAACCTAGGCGTTAACAGGCGTTTCTTCAGCGCATTCTTGAAGAGCGCTTTGACCGAGCCGTCAAGGTCCGCCCAGTCTTCAAGCGCCTCAGGCACGAATCGGAGTTCGTGCGCCATCAGAGGTCGTCGAGGTTGACCTTGACCGCGCGCCTCACCGATTTGAGGCGAGACTGCACAAGCGTCGCCAGCTGACGCTCGTCGTATAACTCGGCCATCTGGGCCATCAGCTCAGGCGATACCGTGTAGAAGGCCGGACGATTGTGATTGAGCACGGCCACAGGCTGGCCATGCGCCTCTTCAACCACTTTGCCCGGATTCTGTTTAAATTCCGAGATGCTGACGGTTAGCACGCTGTGGATGTTTTCCATGGCAACACCAAATAGGTCAAAATTTAGACCTATTTTACACCCTGTTTGTCCAATGTGCTCGGGCAACGCAAGCCAATCCCATCCGAACGGATCGATCGATATCCAACAAGTAGCCAGGCGCGAAAAAGGCATCTTCGTTCGACGGACGAGACAAAAACCCGGGTACAGAAGAACCCGACACTCGGGGCCGGCCAGTGCTGCGTAATCGCCTGGCGCGACGGTCGAGACGTATGCGCTAATCCTGAGGGCACGCCGACAATTTCGAAGATAATTCGGGTCATCTTTCTGAGCAACGCATCCAATTTCGCCCATGAACACGCTAAACGAAATGCTCTTCCGGCTCACCAAGAACCGGTTGAAATCGATGATGCGCTGGTTTCCTGATGCTGCCCACACGGGCACGAAAGAGCAACTGGTCGGGAAAATTATGCAAAGTCTTATGGGCAACGGGCTGCGCGCCCTCTGGGATCGCCTCGACGAGACCCAACGTACGGCGGTGGCGGAGACCGCATACGCGCCAGACGGTTTGTTTGATAAAAACCGGTTCCATGCGAAACATGGGTGCTTGCCTGAATTCACTGTGAAGGAAAATGGCCGCTATTCGTACTATGGACCGCCGACGGCGCTGGGCCTCTTTTTGTACGACCAGGATGGGTATTACAGCCTGCCGGTTGATATGCGCGAGCGACTAAAAGCCTTCGTGCCCGAACCCGAGTCCGTCCAGCTGAGCACTAGCGAAACACTTCCGGAGTCGATCGACGAAAATCGGCTGACGGTGCGACATACCGAGCGCGATGCCATGGTGGATCTGTCGGTTCTGCTACGTCTGATGGATCAGGGCAAAATCCAGGTCAGCGAAAAGACATCTTTACCCGGCGCAGCAACGCTGCGCCTGTTGACAGAGAGCCTCGCCGGTGGCGACTTCTACGCCCATAAGCCCCCGCAAGATCAATGGGATCAGGAGAGCGGCCCAATCAAGGCGTTCTCGTGGCCGCTGCTGCTTCAGGCTGCCGGGCTGGTGCAACGGAACGGCAGCAAACTGGCGTTGAGCGCAGCGGGGCGGAAAGCGCTGGCCTCATCCCCAGCCAGCGTATTGAGTGCGATCTGGAACAAGTGGCTTAAATCCAGTCTGTTTGACGAGTTCAGCCGCGTCGATGTCATCAAGGGGCAGAAATCGAAAGGTCGCGTGATGACTCCCCTGGCGCCCCGTCGCACGGCTATCACCGAAATGCTGCGACTCTGTCCGATCGGAGCGTGGATCAATGTCGATGACATTTCCCGATTCATGCAAGCAACAGGTCGCACGTTTGACGTGACCCACGATCCATGGAAGCTCTATGTCATCGATCCGCAATACGGCGCCCTAGGCCACAACGGCTGGAACATATTGCAATTGCGCTATTTGCTCTGTTTCCTGTTTGAGTATGCCGCCGCGCTGGGCATCGTTGACGTCGCCTACATCGAGGCGACTGGGGCGCGCGCTGACTTTTGCCGCATATGGGGAACGGATGATCTGGCATTCCTCAGTCGTTACGACGGCCTCATCTACTTCCGTGTAACACCGCTTGGTGCTTATTGCCTCGGACTGAATGATGACTACACGGCAGCGCCAATCCAACCCAATGCCAAGCTTTCGGTGTTGCCCAGTCTGCAGATCAATGTCGTTGGCGGAAACCTGTCGGCGGAAGAACTTCTGACGCTCGGCACTTGGGCCGTAGAAGCGACGGACAAAAGTTGGCGGCTGGACCGTCAAAAGGCCGTTGAAGCGGTTGAAAGAGGACACGATATTGACGACCTTCGGGTATTCCTTAAGAGCCGGGAGGACCAACCCCTGCCCGAGACGGTCGAGTCCTTCATGAAAATCATCCAGCAACAAGGTAGGGCGCTGAAAATTTCGGGTACAAGGCTGTTGATCGATTGCCAAAATGCGGAAATCGCAACCTTGATCGCCAGACATAAGGAATTAGCCGGTTTGTGCCAGCTTGTGGGCAATCGCCAGCTAATAGTGCGGCTTGAAAACGAAGGAAAGTTCAGGGCCTTAATTCATACCTTAGGTTTTGGCATGCCCGCTTAAAGGCCAAGATAGTCGCAACCTCAAAGAAGCCGAGAGTCCTAACCCTCAACGCCGCTCGCCAAAGCGGACGGCATTGCGTTCGCCGCGGAGGTTGGTTTTACTGCGGGACCGCGGTTATGTTTTGCGTTGGGCACCGCAACGGCATGACCGTCCCGAACTTGATCGCGGCCATCTGTGAAGGTGAATCCGCCAGCACCGCGTCGATCCCCATACACGCCGCCGCCTGATAGTCGGCCGCGTTATTCACCCCGATCGCAAGAATCCGCACGTCTGGGTTCCGTCTGAAGCAGGCTACCGTTGCGGGCGTCCACAGGGTCGCGATCACTTCCGAACGGCCCTCGCCCAACGTGAACTGCTCAACCACCGTCAGGGTACGGCGCATCTCGAACGCTGTCGAAGTGTGTTGCGCGGGGGCATCCACACATCCCCGGTTGAGCAGCACGCTCAACAAACGTTGGCGGGTTGCGTCGCGCGATTCATAAAGCCGTGCTTGCGTATAAATGCCGAAGCTCTGCTGGTACTGCGCATCGGTTGAATAGATCGTGACGCGCGACCATGCATTCTCCTCGCTCAGCACCTGGGCCACCGCCTGGGTTTGCGGCTGTGCAGGCATTGCCTTCATATCCAGCACGACCGGCATGGTCGGTGGGATTGCACGCAACGCGTCACGCAGAGTCGGAATGCCCACCGGCTGGGCGCGATACGGATACGCGTCGCCGCGACGGAAAGTCCAGCCGGCGTTCACGGCCGCGAGCTGCGCCGCGGTGTACCCGGAAACCGGGCCTTTCGCATCAGTCAGCGCCGACAGGTCGGCTGGACGGTACAGCACAGGCACCCCGTCCTTGCTCAACTGGACGGAGAGCCACATGGCGTCGGCATGATGCGCGATCGACTGGCGAATCGCTTCGAGCGTGTTCTCGGGCGCATCGCCCGTGCCGCCGCGATGGGCAACGATCTTCGGCAACGTGGTAACCGGCAGCGCGCCGCTGTCCGCCGCCACGCGCGTCAAGGGGCAACCGGCCAGCACAAGGCCCATCACCGCACCACACAGCGCAAATCGCATTGACCGAAGCATATGGGATCCTGATTAACGAACGTCACGTTAGTGCGTGCCCAATTCAAACATCGCGTCGGCACCCGTCTTCCCCTCTCGATGTCCAACTTGACCGCGCGCTCGCAGCGATGTTCGCCGGTCGACGTTTTGCCTTGACCTCGCGCAAACCAGCGCATTCAGACGCGCATTGTTTCCGTTCCGTGACAGCCGATGTTAAATTGCGGCAGTCGACGCCTCTCGAAAGCGGGCTTCCGCCAGGCGACTGACGCCGGACTGTCATCGAACACAAATAGAATCGCGCGATTCCCATCCGCGCCCGTTCCGTCAGCAATCAATTGCATGGGACCGGAGTAAGCACTAAAGCGCTAACTCCGGTCGACAAAGGAGATCAAATCGATGCGTTGCAAGCCGTTATTCCGTTCACTTTCCGTTGCCGCCGTGTTGAGCCTCGGCATTAGCCAGGCAGCCCAAGCCGCCACTGAAATCCAGTTCTGGCACGCCATGGAAGCCGCCCTCGGCGAGCGTCTGAACGACATCGCCAACGCGTTCAACGCGTCGCAAAGCGACTACAAGATCGTACCGGTGTTCAAGGGCAGCTACGACCAGACGCTCGCCGCCGGCATCGCGGCTTATCGCAGCGGCAACGCGCCGGCCATTCTGCAGGTCTACGAAGTCGGCACCGCGACAATGATGCAGGCGAAGAAAGCCGTGATCCCGGTCTCGGAAGTGTTCAAGCAAGCCGGCGTACCGCTCGATGAAAAGGCCTTCGTGCCGACCATCGCCAGCTATTACAGCGACTCCAAGACCGGCGAACTGATCTCGATGCCGTTCAACAGCTCGACGCCAGTGCTGTACTACAACAAGGACGCGTTCAAGAAAGCCGGGCTCGATCCGAATCAGCCGCCGAAAACCTGGGCCGAATTGCAGGTGGACGCGCAGAAGCTGAAGGCATCGGGCATGGCGTGCGGCTATTCGTCGGGCTGGCAGAGCTGGATTCAGCTCGAAAACTATAGCGCCTGGCATGGCGCGCCGTTCGCGTCGAAGAACAACGGGTTCGACGGCGCCGACGCGCAGTTGGAATTCAACAAGCCGCTGCAAGTCGCGCACATCCAGTTCCTGCAGAACATGCAGAAGGAAGGCACCTTCACGTACGTCGGCCGCAAGGACGAACCGATATCGAAGTTCTATAGCGGTGACTGCGGGATCATCACGAACTCGTCGGGCTCGCTTGCCACGATCAAGAAGTACGCGAAGTTTAATTTTGGCACCGGCATGATGCCGTACGACGCCAACGTGAAGGGCGCGCCGCAGAACGCGATCATCGGCGGGGCGAGCCTGTGGGTGCTGTCGGGTAAAGATCCGGCGGTGTACAAGGGCGTGGCGAAGTTCATGTCTTATCTGTCGTCGGCACCGGTTGCCGCGAAGTGGCACCAGGACACCGGTTATCTGCCGATCACGACCGCCGCGTATCAGTTGACCCAGCAGCAAGGCTTCTACGAGAAAAATCCGGGCAGCGATACCGCGATCAAGCAGATGCTTAATAAGCCGCCCCTGCCGTACACGAAGGGCTTGCGTCTGGGCAACATGCCGCAGATCCGCACCGTGATCGACGAAGAACTCGAACAGGTATGGGCGGACAAGAAGACGCCGCAACAGGCACTCGATTCGTCGGTGTCGCGTGGCGACGAGTTGCTGCGCCGCTTCGAGAAAGCCGGTAACTAAGCAGCCGCCGGCAAGGTTTCGGTGCGCCCGCACCGAAACCTGTTGTTGCAGCAAAACCTAGGAAACTTCGATGGAAAAGCGCTCCAGCTTCGGCACCAGCGTGCTGCCCTACCTGCTCGTCGCGCCGCAACTCCTGATCACGCTGCTGTTCTTTCTCTGGCCGGCAGGCGAAGCGCTATGGCAATCCACGCAGAGTCAGGACGCGTTCGGCACGTCGAGCGAGTTTGTCGGGCTTGCCAATTTCAAGCAGTTGTTCGCCGATCCGCTTTACCTGTCGTCGTTCAATACCACGCTGATTTTCTGTGCGCTCGTCACCGTGTTCGGATTGGTGATTTCGCTTCTGCTGGCAGTCTGCGCGGATCGCGTGACACGCGGCGCCAAGGCTTATCAAACCCTGCTGATCTGGCCGTATGCGGTCGCGCCCGCGATCGCCGCGGTGCTGTGGTCGTTCCTGTTCAATCCGAGCATCGGCCTCGTCACTTACGCGCTCGCCAAGTACGGCATCGTGTGGAATCACGCATTGAATGCGGGCCAGGCGATGTTTCTGGTGGTGTTGGCTTCGGTGTGGAAACAGGTCAGTTATAACTTTTTGTTCTTCTATGCCGGCTTGCAAGCGATTCCGCGCTCGTTGATCGAAGCAGCGGCCATCGACGGCGCCGGGCCGGTGCGGCGCTTCTTCGGCATCGCCCTGCCGCTGCTTTCGCCGACCAGCTTCTTCCTGCTGGTGATCAATATCACCTACGCGTTCTTCGACACCTTCCCGGTGATCGACGCCGCCACCGGCGGCGGCCCGGCCCAGTCCACCCGCACGCTGATCTACAAGATTTTCGCCGAAGGCTTTCAGGGGCTGGACATCGGCAGTTCGGGCGCGCAGTCCGTCATCCTGATGGTGATCGTCGTTGCGTTGACGGTCGTGCAATTCCGCTTCATCGAACGCAGGGTTCAATACTCATGATCGAGAACCGCCGCGGTTTCGACCTCTTCTGCCATGCGGTGCTGATTCTCGGCGTCGTGCTGGTGGTGTTTCCGGTGTACGTCGCGTTTTGCGCAGCGACGATGAGCGAGCATGAGATATTCAGCGTGCCGCTGTCGCTGGTGCCGAGCACGCATCTGTTCGAGAACATTGCGACGGTCTGGTCGCATGGCAGCGGCAATGCGGCGGCGCCGTTCGGCCGCATGCTGTTCAACAGCCTCGTGATGGCGCTGGTGATATCGATCGGCAAGATCGCCATCTCGATGATCTCCGCGTACGCGATCGTGTTTTTCCGCTTTCCGTTTCGCAATCTGTCGTTCTGGCTGATCTTCATCACGCTGATGCTGCCGGTCGAAGTGCGGATCTTTCCGACCGTGCAGGTTGTGTCGTCGCTGCATATGAGCAATACGTACAGCGGTTTGACCTTGCCGCTGATCGCGTCGGCCACTGCCACGTTCCTGTTCAGGCAGTTCTTCATGACGCTGCCCGATGAGCTGATGGAAGCGGCGCGTATCGACGGCGCGGGCGCGATGCGTTTCTTCTGGGACGTGGTGCTGCCACTGTCGAAAACGAACATGGCGGCGCTCTTTGTTATCACGTTCATTTACGGCTGGAATCAGTATCTGTGGCCGATCCTGATTACGAGCCAGCAATCGCTGACCACGGCCGTGGTCGGCATCAAAAGCATGATCGCGTCCGGCGACACCGCAACCGAATGGCACCTCGTGATGGCCGCGACGCTGCTTGCGATGCTGCCGCCGCTCGCCGTCGTGCTGACGATGCAGCGCTGGTTCGTACGCGGACTGGTGGACTCGGAGAAGTAACTCGCGCAGCGTGGGCGAGCTTCGGCGTTGGACATGGAAAAAAGAACATCGCGCAAAGCGTGGCATGCGCGGCAAGCAACGAAAAGGCTAAAACAGCATGGCTGCACTGACTCTGCAAGGCGTTAAAAAGACCTACGACGGCAAACAGTTCGTGTTGCACGGCATCGACGTGGACGTCGCGGACGGCGAGTTCGTCGTGATGGTCGGCCCGTCCGGTTGCGGCAAATCGACCTTGCTGCGGATGGTGGCCGGGCTCGAAGGCATTTCCGACGGCACCGTCTCGATCTCCGGCAAAGTGGTCAATCGCCTGGAGCCGAAGGATCGCAACATCGCGATGGTGTTCCAGAACTACGCACTGTATCCGCATATGAGCGTCGCCGAGAACATGGGCTACGCGCTGAAGATCGCGGGCGTCGACCGTGCGCAGATTGCGAAGCGCGTGGACGCTGCGGCGCAGATTCTCGAGCTTGGGCCGCTGCTCGCACGCAAGCCGCGCGAGTTGTCCGGCGGGCAGCGACAACGCGTCGCCATGGGCCGCGCGATCGTGCGCGAGCCGGCGGTGTTTCTGTTCGATGAGCCGCTATCCAATCTCGATGCACGCCTGCGCGTGCAGATGCGCCTCGAAATCCAGCGCCTGCATGCACGGCTTGCCACGACCAGCCTGTACGTCACCCACGATCAGATCGAAGCAATGACGCTCGCGCAACGCGTGATCGTGATGAACAAGGGCCACGCGGAACAGATCGGCGCGCCGACCGAGGTCTACGAGCGGCCGGCGACGGTGTTCGTCGCGAGCTTCATCGGATCGCCGGGGATGAATCTGCTGGAAGGCCGGGTATCGGATGACGGCTTGACGTTCGAAGTGGCCGGTAACGGTCCGAAGCTGCCGCTTACAGGCGTGGCGTCGATCGGCCGGGAAGTTGCCAAGGGCCGCGAGTGGACGCTCGGCATTCGCCCCGAGCACATGACGCCGGGTCAAGCAGACGCATCCAACGCCACGTTGACCGTCGATTCCTGCGAACTGCTCGGCGCGGACAATCTCGCGCACGGCCGCTGGGGCAAGCACGACGTGACCGTGCGGCTGCCGCACACGCACCGCCCCCCGGCTGGCGAAGCGCTGCAGGTCTCGCTGCCCGCGCAGCATCTGCATTTCTTCGATCCGGCAAGTGGACGTCGCGCGAACTGACGTCCCGCTTCAGCCAAACCCGACGTACCCAAAACAATAAAGACTTCAGGACCATGCAAGGCATTGCCTTCCACTGCTTGCGGCGAACAGCAGCGCTCACCGCTGCGCTGCTGTTCGCCGCGACCTCGGCGTTCGCGTACGTCGCGCCCGGAACGTCGCCCGACGAAGCGAACCTCAGCAATCACAACACCTATACCAGTCGCGACGGCAACACGGTGCATGCGCCAGCGCGCTCCCTTTCGGGCAAGGCGCCAGAAGGCGCGACCGCACGCTGCCGCGACGGCACCTACAGTTTCAGCCGGCATCGCAGCGGCACCTGTTCACGGCACGGCGGCGTAGCGGATTGGTTGTAATGGGGCGGGCGGCAAGCTGCCCCGTTTCCATTCGCGTTGCCGCCCCGCCCCCGCCCCGAAGTACAATGCCATCTGCACAACCCGCCCGCGCGCGGGGCGTCGCGAAGTTCGACGCCGAGCTCGACGCCGCGCCGGCCGGCGCCGGGCGCACTGCCCGGCCAACACACCGATTACCCATCCACCCACGACCGCCCGCCCCCACGCGGCCGGCGTCGTCAACGTCTATTGCAAGCAAATGGCCCAATACGTCTTCACCATGAACCGGGTCGGCAAAATCGTGCCGCCCAAGCGTCAAATCCTGAAAGACATCTCGCTGTCGTTCTTCCCCGGCGCGAAGATCGGCCTGCTCGGCCTGAACGGCTCGGGCAAGTCGACGCTGATCCGCATCATGGCCGGTGTGGACAAGGACATCGAGGGCGAAGCCACGCCGATGCCGAACCTGAACATCGGCTACCTGCCGCAGGAACCGCAACTCGATCCGAACAAGACGGTGCGTGAAGCGGTCGAGGAAGGTCTCGGCGACGTTTTCGGCGCGCAAAAGAAGCTCGATGAAATCTACGCCGCCTACGCGGAACCGGACGCCGACTTCGACGCGCTCGCGGCGGAGCAAGCCAAGTACGAAGCGATTCTGGCCACCACCGACGGCAGCGCCGAACAGCAGATCGAAATTGCCGCCGACGCGCTGCGTCTGCCGGCGTGGGACGCGAAGATCGAGCATCTGTCTGGCGGCGAAAAACGCCGCGTCGCACTCTGCAAACTGCTGCTCGAAAAGCCGGACATGCTGCTGCTCGACGAACCGACCAACCACCTGGACGCGGAATCGGTCGACTGGCTCGAACAGTTCCTCACGCGCTTCCCGGGCACGGTCGTCGCCGTCACCCACGATCGCTACTTCCTCGATAACGCCGCCGAGTGGATTCTCGAACTCGACCGCGGCCACGGCATCCCCTGGAAGGGCAACTACAGCAGTTGGCTCGACCAGAAGGAAGAGCGCCTGAAGCAGGAAGAGTCGTCGGAATCGGCGCGTCAGAAGGCGATCAAGAAGGAGCTGGAGTGGGTGCGCCAGAACCCGAAGGGCCGTCAGGCGAAGTCGAAGGCGCGTATCGCCCGCTTCGAGGAACTGAACAGCCAGGACTACCAGAAGCGCAACGAGACCTCGGAAATCTTCATCCCGGTCGGCGACCGTCTGGGTAATGAAGTTATCGAGTTCAAGAACGTCAGCAAGTCGTACGGCGATCGTCTGCTGCTCGACGACGTCAGCTTCAAGATTCCCGCGGGCGCGATCGTCGGCATCATCGGGCCGAACGGCGCCGGTAAGTCGACGCTGTTCCGCATGCTCACCGGCCGTGAACAACCGGATTCGGGCGAGATCGTGCAAGGCCCGACAGTCAAGCTCGCGTACGTGGATCAAAGCCGCGACGCGCTCGACGGCTCGAAGACCGTGTTCGAAGAAATCTCCGGCGGTGCGGACGTGCTGACGGTCGGCAAGTACGAAACGCCTTCTCGTGCGTACATCGGCCGCTTCAACTTCAAGGGCGGCGATCAGCAGAAGACCGTTGGCAATCTGTCGGGCGGTGAGCGCGGCCGGCTGCATCTGGCGAAGACGCTGATCGCAGGCGGCAATGTGCTGCTGCTGGACGAACCGTCGAACGACCTGGACGTCGAAACGCTGCGCGCGCTGGAAGACGCACTCCTCGAATTCGCCGGCTCCGTCATGGTGATCTCGCACGATCGCTGGTTCCTCGACCGGATCGCGACACACATCCTGGCGTTCGAAGGCGATTCGCAAATCACGTTCTTCGACGGCAACTACCAGGAATACGAAGCGGATAAGCGCGCCCGCCTCGGGGAAGAAGCTGCACGTCCGAAGCGTCTGCGTTACAAGCCGATCGCGCGATAAATCGCTGGCCTGGCGGCCCGCTCGTTGGTTGAAAAGCGGGCTGTCTTGCGGGTCGGTTTTTTGCTGGCGCTTCGTGGACCGCTTGGCTGACTGCCTGGTCGGCGCATTTTGCCGGCCGATTGTCCGGTCATTCTGTTCACCGTTGCAGGCCAAAATTGCCGTGCGTTTGCCGCGCGTTTGCCGGACAGGCGGTAGGGCACACGCTTTGCGTGCCACGGCGTAATACACGTCGTCCCGGCGGCATGCAGGAACTCCGCCGTATCAAATAATTGAGCGTCCAACGGGCGCGCACACCGGCAGATCACACCCACACCGCGCCCAGCGCGGCGACGAGGAGGCAAGCATGGCGATGTCGAAGGGCAAGCGCTGGGCGATCGCCGCAGGTGGCGTGCTGCTTGTGCTGATCGTCGTCGCGGTCGGTGCGCTGCAGTTCGCGCAACGCGAAGTCAAGGAGCGCATCATTGCGGCGCTCGGGCCATTAGGCAGCGCCGAAAGCATCCGCGTCGGCCTCACTTCAGTCCATCTCACCAACGTTCTGCTCAAGGCGCCGCCGAACTGGCCCGCCGGCGATCCGCTACGTGCCGACGAAATCACCATCACGCCCGATATCCGCGATCTGCTCGCGCGGCGCATGCATATTCGCAGCGTGGTGGTGCGCGGCTTCGACATCGCCGTGCTGCGAAGCAAGGACGGTGCGATCCGCCTGATGCCGAATCTGCGGCAATCGATTGACGGCCCGATCAACGGCTCAGACGACGAAGCCAGCGGCGCCGCAACACCCAGTTCCCGCGAAAAGCTGGTCGATCACGTTAGCTTCGAGCAAGGCAACTTCCATTTCTACGACATGACGGTCGGCCCGCCGGCATTCAAAGTCACGGTCAGCAACGCAAACGCGACTGTCGATCACCTGCATCTGCCCGCGCTCACCGAACCGACCAACGTCAGCGTCACTGGCTCGATCAAGGGCCCGACGCATACGGGCACCGTTTCGTTCGGCGGGTGGATCAAGATCGCCAGCAAGGATTCGCAGACCACCAGCACATTGCGCGGCGTCGATGTCGTGATGCTCGATCCGTACCTGCTGAAAAAAACCGGCGCGAAGGCGCAAGTGACGGGTGGCACGGTCGACCTGACGGTCGACTCGACGGTGCGTAACTATCAGCTGCATGCACCCGGCACGGTGACGATCCACCATCTGCAACTCGCCGACAACGACAACCCGCTCGACACCTTCATGTCGATTCCGACTAAAGCCGCCATCGCCGCGCTCAAGACGCACAACGGCGACATCACGGTACATTTTGTACTGGATGGGAATTTGCGCGATCCGAAGTTTTCGGTGCAGGAAAGTCTGATGACCCGCCTTGGCACCGGTTTTGCGAAGGCGATGGGCGTGAGCGTCGAAGGCGTGGCGAAGGGTGCCGGGGAGACCGTGAAAGGACTAGGTAACGCGTTGAAAAATCTGCTCGGTCAGTAGGCGGGCTTGGGCCGACGCAGGCGGCGCCATCAATGCGAAGACGCGCCACGTCGCCGCTTTAACCGGCATCCCCGGTCTAGGCACCTCGCGCCTAGACCGGCAAACCCAATTCGCGCAGTCCTGCTTCCGTTTTTGCGGCGCTCGTGTGGTGCACACCATGCCAGCCGAGTGCCGTCGCGGCCTCGGCGTTTTTCAGATTGTCATCAATGAAGACGAGTTCGCCCGGCTGGATGCCCGGCAGTTGCGCCTCGATCCGTTGACGCATTTCCGCGAAGATCGCCGGATCGGGCTTCACTAGCTTCACCCTGCCCGACACGACGATGTCGCGGAAGCGCCGCAGCACGGGGAAATGTTCCCACGCATACGGAAACGTCTCCGCCGACCAGTTCGTCAGCCCGAAGAGCGGCACATTGGCCCCTTCGAGCTTTTCCATGAGCGCCACGCCCTCTTCCAGCACGCCGGGCACCATCTCGTGCCAGCGCTCGTAAAACGCGCAGATCAGTGGGGCGTGATCGGGAAACTTCGCGATCAGCTCGTTTGTCCCCTCAGCGATCGGCTGACCACCGTCCTGACGGATCACCCAATCCATCGAACAAACGTGCGTCAGAAACCAGCGGCGCTCCGTTTCGTCAGGAATCAACTGGCGATACAGATACTCGGGGCTCCAGTCGATCAGCACGCCGCCGAAATCGAACACGACTGCCTTGATGGCCATGCACGCTCCGTCAGTAAGGTCGTGGCGATAAGATCAGATAGCTTGCGTGCGCAACTCGAGCCAAGCCTTGGCCTCGCCCGACACATGCGGCGACAGGCGCGTGCGCACCATCTCGTGATACGCGTTGAGCCACGCGCGCTCGTCGTCACGCAACAGCGACAGGTCGAGGCAGCGTGTATCGATCGGGCACAGGGTCAGCGTCTCGAACTTGAGGAAATCGCCGAACTCGGTTTTCTCCGCCGGCACGTTCAGCACCAGGTTCTCGATCCGCACGCCCCACTTGCCCGGCCGGTAGATACCCGGCTCGACCGACGTGATCATGCCCTCTTCCATCGCGGTCCACGGCTCGGCCGGCGCGTAGTGCGAGATCACCTGCGGGCCTTCGTGCACGTTCAGGAAATAGCCCACACCGTGACCGGTGCCATGACCGTAATCGGCACCGGCTTCCCAGATCGGTGCGCGGGCGATCGCGTCGAGCATCGGCGAACGGATGCCGCGCGGGAATTTCGCGCGCGATAGCGCCATGGTGCCCTTCAGCACGATCGTGAAATCGCGCCGCTGCGCCTCGCTGATGGTGCCGACCGGCACGACGCGGGTGATGTCGGTCGTGCCGCTCAGATACTGCGCGCCCGAATCGATCAACAACAGGCCATTGCCCTCGATCACCGAATGCGCTTCATCGGTTGCGCGGTAGTGCGGCATCGCGCCGTTCGCGTTGAAGCCGGCGATCGTCGCAAAGCTCAACGACACGAAACCCGGACGGCGCGCGCGTGCTGCAGTCAGGCGCTCGTCGATCGTCAGTTCGGTGATCGTTTCGCGACCCAGCGCGCCTTCGAACCACGCGAAGAATTCAGCGAGCGCCGCGCCGTCCTGTTCCATCGTCTCGCGCACATGCTCCGCTTCTGCCTCGGTCTTGCGCGACTTGAAGAACGTGGACGGATTGACCGCCTCGACGACGTTCACCGTGGACGGCACCGACTGCAGCGAGCCATAGGTAATGCGGCGTGGGTCGATCAGCAGCGTGCTGCCGGCCGGCAGCGCGGCCAGCGCTTCTGCCGCCTTCGCGTAGGGCTCGACGCTGATGCCGTCGCGTGCGAGCGCATCGGCCAATGCTTGCGGCACCTTGCCGTCGGCAACGAAGAGCGACGCGCTTTCCGGACCGATCAGCGCGTGCGCCACGAACACCGGGTTATAGCTGACGTCGGCGCCGCGCAGATTCAAAAGCCATGCGAGGTCGTCGAGCGTGGAAATGAAGTGCCACTGCGCGCCCTTCTCCGCCATCGCACGGCGAATCTGCGCGAGCTTTTCCGAGCGGGCGACGCTCGCGTGCGGCGCGGCATGTTCGAACACGGCGGCGACAGGCAGCGACGGGCGCTGCGGCCAGATCGCGTCGAACAGATCGACGTCCGTGCGCACCTTCACGCCGTGCGCGGAAAGCGCCTGGCTCAAAGCGCGCGCCGCCGACACACCCAGCACGGCACCGTCCACACCGACCGTATCGCCGGTCGCGACGTTCTGCGCAAGCCATTCAAAATGCGGCGCGGTCTGCTGGCCGCCGGTCATTTTCATCAACTGAACGCCGGTGCCGGCCAATTGCGCGTTGGCTTGTTCCCAATAGCGGCTGTCGGTCCACACGCCGGCGAAATCGGCGGTCACGACGAGCGTGCCGGCCGAGCCGGTGAAGCCCGACAACCACTGCCGGCCTTGCCAGCGCCCAGGTAGATATTCGGAAAGATGCGGATCTGAGGACGGCACAAGATAGGCGGCTACACCTTCGTGCGCCATCGCATTGCGCAATGTCGCGAGCCGTTCGGGGATGGAGGAAGTTTCGGGGAGTCGGGCATTCATCAGAGTCACCTGCAAGTATTCATCGACGGGAAAGCAAGCCGACCGTCACGGCAACGGCGACCAGCGCGATGGCGGTACATACTGGCCATTCGAGCGTATCGCCATCATGAAAAAGACCCACCACGTTGCCGGCCATGCGCCCAGCACGCCGACCAGTAGCGCCACCCACCAGGCGGCACGGCTCGAACGGCGCAGCGGATGCAACCACCAGCCTGCGAGACCGATCACCGCACCCAGCACCAGGATTCCGGGCCACCCCATTAGCGGCAGGTCTCGCGCAGTTTCAGATTCGTCTCATGGGCGCAAGGAGCCAACACAGATAGCATTTTTGTCTCATTAACTATAGAGGTTCAGCACGGCGCTTTCCGCATAGCGGTTGAGTTTAGGGGTCGGGGTGATGTTAGGCAAGCTGTAAGCCTTACGGAGAAACCTAGTCCGGGTAATTGCCAAGCTGAAAGCGCGCCATGCGAATTGCCCTTATCGAGCCGGACTTACGGCACGCCACCCTGGTCGGCCGGCTGATCTTTGCCGGCGGCCATGCGTGCCAGCACTTCACAGCGAGCGCACCGTTTCTGCATCGCGCCGCCGACGAATTCTTCGATCTTCTCATCACCGAAAACTGGGCCGGCGACCATTGCGCCGAAGACCTGATTCCACGCGCCCGCGCGATCCTGCCGAACTTGCCGGTGATCGTGCTGCTGTCGGAGCCACGCGAGAGCCAGATTGTCGCCGCACTGCATGCCGGCGCCGACGACTGCCTGACCAAACCGGTCCGCGGCCCGGAAATGCTGGCCCGGGTGGACGCGCTGCTGCGGCGCGCGGGCCTGCGGCGGCCGTCCAACCGGCGGCGCGACACGATCGGCGGCTATGCGTTCGATGCGGCTCAGTTCGCCGTCACCTTCCGCAACCAGACGGTCGCCCTGACGCCGAAGGAATTCCGCTTTGCGCTGCTGCTCTTTTCCAATCTGTCACGGCCGGTGTCGCGCGCGCATATTCTCGAAACGGTCTGGACTCGCCGCCGCGACGTACAGTCGCGCACCGTCGACACCCATGCATCGCGCGTGCGGACCAAGCTGCAGTTGCGGCCCGAGCACGGCTACTGCCTGACACCGCTTTACGGCTATGGCTACCAACTCGATGCCATTGCGCCGGACGCCATTGTGGGGGCCGGGTGACGCATCCACAATGTAAGAATCGTGGAAACGCTATAATATTGAGCTAAACCATAGCTCCCCATATGCAGCTTCTAACGATCGGAATCAATCACCACACTGCGCCTGTCGCCTTGCGCGAACGCGTGGCGTTTCCGCTCGAACAGATCAAGCCTGCATTGGACACCTTCAAGAGCGTCTGGCTCGGCCGCACCGCCCGCACGGCGCCGGAAGCAGCGATTCTGTCCACCTGTAACCGCACCGAACTCTACTGCGCGACCGACGACCAGGCCGCGCGTGAAGCCGCGATCCAGTGGTTCTCGAAGTACCACAACCTTCCCGTCGACGAACTCGCACCACACGTCTACGCGCTACCGCAGTCGGAAGCCGTGCGCCACGCGTTCCGCGTCGCCTCAGGGCTCGATTCGATGGTGCTGGGCGAGACGCAAATCGTCGGACAAATGAAGGACGCGGTGCGCACGGCGTCCGAGGCCGGCGCGCTCGGCACCTATCTGAACCAGTTGTTCCAGCGCACCTTCGCCGTCGCGAAAGAAGTGCGCAGCACGACCGAAATCGGCGCGCAGTCGGTTTCCATGGCGGCAGCCGCCGTGCGGCTCGCACAGCGGATTTTCGACAAGATTTCAAACCAGCGCGTGTTGTTCATCGGCGCGGGTGAAATGATCGAGTTGTGCGCTACGCACTTCGCGGCGCAGCAGCCACGCGAACTCGTGGTCGCTAATCGCACGGCCGAGCGCGGCACCCGACTCGCTGAGCGCTTCAACGGCCGGGCCATTCCGCTCTCGGAACTGCCCGCCCGCATGCATGAGTTCGACATCATCGTGTCGTGCACCGCGTCCACCTTGCCGATCATCGGGCTGGGCGCCGTCGAGCGAGCCGTGAAAGCACGCCGTCACCGGCCGATTTTCATGGTCGATCTGGCCGTGCCGCGCGATATCGAACCCGAAGTCGGCAAGCTCGAAGACGTTTTCCTGTACACCGTCGACGATCTCGGCGCGATCGTGCGCGAAGGCAATGCCTCGCGGCAAGCCGCGGTCGCGCAGGCCGAGGCGATCATCGAAACGCGCGTGCAGAACTTCATGCAATGGCTCGACGCACGCAGCATCGTGCCGGTGATCCGCCACATGCATACACAGGCCGACGTTCTGCGTCGCGCCGAAGTCGAACGCGCGCAGAAAATGCTCGCACGCGGCGAGGACCCGGCAGCGGTGCTCGAAGCGTTGTCGCAATCGCTCACCAACAAACTGATCCACGGCCCCACGCACGCGCTCAATCGCGCGAGCAGCGAGAACCGTGACACGCTTATCGAATTGATGAGCGGTTTCTACAAACACTCCGGTTCTACGGAGCGTTAGCGGCGCAGCCACCGCCGCACCGTCCGCGCCACACTGAGTGGCCCGCGACACGCTTCTGACCAGGGCATCTGCCCACTTCCCTAGTCGTCGTCTTTGCCGGAGTCCGCTCCGATACCCGTCCGATGAAAACGAGCATGCAACGCAAGCTCGACCAGCTCACTACCCGGCTGGCCGAACTGAACGACCTGTTGAGCCGCGAGGACATCACCTCGAATCTCGACCAATACCGCAAGCTCACGCGTGAACACGCCGAGCTCGGGCCGGTTGTGGAGCATTACGCACTGTGGCGCCTTGCGATGAACGACGCGGCGACCGCGCAGGAACTGCTGGCGGACGTGTCGATGCGCGACTTTGCGGAAGAAGAAATTCGCGCGGCGCGCGAGCGGATGGAAAAACTCGGCGCGGAATTGCAGAAAATGCTGCTGCCGAAGGACCCGAACGACGATCGCAACATCTTCCTCGAAATCCGTGCCGGTACCGGCGGCGACGAATCCGCGCTGTTCGCGGGCGATTTGCTGCGCATGTACCTGCGCTTTGCCGAGCGCAATCGCTGGCAAGTGGAGATGATGTCGGCGAGCGAATCGGACCTCGGCGGCTATAAGGAAGTGATCGTGCGGATTGCCGGCGAAGCGGCCTACTCCAAGCTCAAGTTCGAGTCGGGCGGTCATCGCGTGCAACGCGTGCCGGCCACCGAGACGCAGGGCCGCATTCACACGTCGGCGTGCACGGTCGCGGTGATGCCGGAAGCGGACGAAATCGGCGAAGTCGAAATCAATCCGGCCGATCTGCGCATCGACACGTTCCGCGCGTCCGGCGCGGGCGGTCAGCACATCAACAAGACAGACTCGGCCGTGCGGGTGACGCACTTGCCGACGGGCATCGTCGTCGAATGTCAGGACGACCGGTCGCAGCACAAGAACAAGGATCGTGCGCTGAAGGTGTTGGCCGCACGCATCAAGGACAAGCAATCGCACGAGCAGCAGCAGAAGGAAGCCGCAACCCGTAAGAGCCTGATCGGTTCGGGCGATCGCTCGGAGCGGATTCGCACCTACAACTTCCCGCAAGGGCGTCTGACGGATCACCGGATCAATCTGACGCTGTATCGTCTCGACGCGATCATGGACGGCGATCTCGACGAATTGATCGCGGCGCTCGTCAGCGAGCATCAGGCCGAGTTGCTGGCATCGCTGGGCGACGCGGACTAAGCGCGAATGGATCCGGTCACGCCCGCCGCGTTGTTGCGCGCCTCGCCACTACCGTCACTCGAAGCGCGGATTCTGCTGACGCACGTGCTCGGCTGGCGGCATACGCAATTGATTACGCGCAGCGATGAGGCGCTCGACGGCCCGGTAGTCGAACGATACCGGGCTCTGGAAGCTCGGCGTGTCGCCGGTGAGCCGGTGGCGCAACTGGTCGGCGCGCGCGAATTTTTCGGGCTTGATTTCGAAGTGACGCCGGACGTGCTGATTCCGCGTCCTGAAACCGAATTGCTGGTCGAAACGGCGTTGGCGGCGATGGAAAACATCTCGCGGCCGCGCGTACTTGATCTCGGCACCGGCACCGGCGCCATTGCCGTGGCCATTGCGTCGATGCGGCCCGATGCGCAAGTCTGGGCGCTGGACCGTTCCGCCGAAGCACTGGCGGTGGCCACGCGCAACGCCAAGCGTCTGCTGGATGCCAAACGCCCCGGCGGCGCCGTGGGCTTGCAGCAAAGCGACTGGTACAACTCGCTCGACGCCGCATTGCGCTTTGATGTGATCGTCAGCAATCCGCCGTATATCGCGAGCGGCGATCCGCATCTGTCGGAAGGCGATCTGCGCTTCGAGCCGCGCGGCGCGCTCACCGACGAAGCCGACGGACTCAGCGCGATCCGCAAGATTGTCGCGGGCGCGCCCACACGTTTGACCGCCAACGGCGTATTGTGGCTCGAACATGGCTACGATCAGGCGGAAGCCGTGCGCGCTCTGCTGACGGCTCAGGGTTTTATGCAAGTGCGCTCGGAGCACGATCTCGCCGGCATCGAGCGAATCAGCGGCGGACGCTGGCCCGGCTAACCATTGATGAATGGCCCTAATCGCCGAGGTGGCAAAGCGGCCCTCGGCCGGTCTTACCGAAATCCGCTATCATTTCAGCCTATTCCCTACACATAACGGAACCGCAAGGTCAGTCATGGATACGCAACAACGCATCAAGCAAATCGTCGACGAAAACAACGTCGTGCTCTTCATGAAGGGCACCGCCCAGTTCCCGATGTGCGGCTTTTCCGGCCGCGCCATCCAGATCCTGAAGGCATGCGGCGTCGGCGAAATCAAAACCGTCAACGTGCTCGAAGACGACGAAGTCCGCCAGGGCATCAAGCAGTTCTCGAACTGGCCGACCATTCCGCAGCTCTACGTGAAGGGCGAATTCGTCGGCGGCTCGGACATCATGATGGAAATGTACGAATCGGGCGAACTGCAGCAACTGTTCGCTGCGGCTTAAGCGGCCGCTGTCCGAACCTTCGTTGTCCTCCGATAAGGCGCCGCAAGCCATGGAAACACGTGCTGCGGCGCCACGCCGGCTGATCATTGCGATTACCGGCGCGACCGGCGCCATCTACGGCATCCGGCTGCTCGAGACGTTGCGCAGGCTGGGCGGCGTTGAAAGCCATCTGCTGATTTCGAGCGCTGGGTGGCTCAATATCCAGCACGAACTCCAGTTGAGCAAAGAAGACGTGCATCCGCTCGCGGATGTTGTCCATTCGGTGCGCGACGTCGGCGCGAGTATCGCGTCCGGCTCGTTTGCAACCGATGGCATGGTGGTCGCGCCGTGCTCGATGAAAACGTTGGCAAGCGTCGCACACGGTTTTTCCGACAACCTGATCACCCGCGCCGCCGACGTCACGCTCAAAGAGCGCCGCCGGCTCGTGCTGCTCGTGCGCGAAACGCCGTTAAACCTCGCGCATCTGCGCAATATGACGGCCGTCACCGAAATGGGCGGCGTGATCTTTCCGCCCCTGCCTGCCTTCTACAACCAGCCCACGACGATCGACGAAATGGTCGATCACACGGTGGCGCGCGTTTTGGATCTGTTCGCGTTGGGGCCGGCCATGTCGCCGGCGTGGCAAGGTTTGCGCGGCGCGCAGGAATAATTTGCAGAACGACGTGCCACCACCGCGTGTGGCGCGAAGGCAAGCGCCATGCATTGCCAAGGCCTGACGAGCGGCGCGATGCAACCACTCCATCGCCATTAACAACACCGGCGACACAATCAATTCCGTTTTCACCCGTTTATCAAACGCCGGTGGGGACCTATATTGATAGCAACCCTACTTCCGCGCCGCGTCCCGCGGCGGCGTTGCTGCCATGAATCGCTTACCGTCGCTCTACCTCTCCCACGGCGCCCCTACGCTGCCAATCGACCCTTCCCTGCCGTCCGCCGAATTCGGCGCGCTGTCGGCGCAATTGCCGCGCCCTGAGAGCGTGCTGATGCTGTCGGCCCATTGGGGCACGGCGCAACCGGTGGTGAGCACATCCACGGCGCCTGAGACCATCCACGATTTCTACGGCTTCCCGCGTCAGTTGTATGAAATTCAGTACCCGGCTCCCGGCGCGCCCGATGTGGCGCGCCGTGCCGCAGTGCTCCTCGGCGAACACGGCATCCTCACGGATGCCCAGCCGCACGGGCTCGATCACGGCGCGTGGGTGCCGATGCTGCTGATGTTCCCGGAAGCCGACATACCGGTCGCGCAACTGTCGATCCAGCCGCACATGGACGCCGCCCATCACTTCCGGGTGGGTCGCGCGCTGCGCTCTCTGAAAGATGACGGCGTGATGGTGATCGGCTCGGGCCAGATCACGCACAACCTGCGCGCTGCGGATTTTTCCGCGCGCCCGGGCGATGCCGATCCGCGCGTGGCCGAATTCACCGACTGGTTCGAGGCCAGGCTCGCCGCGCACGACATCGACGCATTGCTCGACTACCGCCGCCAAGCGCCGCACGCGGTGCTGATGCATCCGACCGACGAGCACCTGCTGCCCGTGTTCGCGGCCCTCGGCGCGGCGGACGACGAATATTCGCTGGCGATTCAATCGCTCGGAACCTACCAGCGTTCGCTCGCCATGACGAATTACGTGTTCGGCACCGCCGCCTGATTCAACGCCAGCGCGACGCCGAACCAAGGCCAAAGCGCCGCCAACAAAAAAGCCCGCCTGAGCAACTCAGGCGGGCTTTTTTCATACCGGGCGGATCATGACGATCCGGCGATCCGGCGATCCGGCGATCCGGCGGTCCGGCGGTCCGGCGGTCCGGCGAAGAGCTCAGCGCAGCAACTTAGTGTGCGCCGATGCCCTCAAGCACTTCGTCGTGAGTCTGACGTTCTTCGAGGTATTCCGAACGGTAGCCGCTATGCACGCCCCAGTAGTAGAACACCAGCGAGAATACGGCCACCACCAGCATGTCCCAGCCGTACGGCAGGAGGCCGTGCCCGCCAAACTCCTTGCTGCCGATCAGCGACAGAATCGCCATCACCGGCAGGTAGGCCACGAGCCACCATGCAGCCTTCAGGTCACGCCCCCAGCCGCCAAAACCCGACTTCGCCTGGAAATAGAAGTAGACCGGCAGCGCGACGACCATCAGAAGAATGATTTCGCCGGTCAGCGGCCACTTCGCCCAGTACAGAATCAGCGACGCGCAAACGAAAGCGAACGGCGCAATGAATTTCATGCCCGGAATGTGCAGCGGGCGCTCCAGATCCGTTGCCGCGCGGCGCAGCGCCATCAGGCTGATCGGGCCAGTCAGGTACGAGATCACGGTCGCGACCGAGATCACCGCCGCCAACGAGCTCCAGCCGCGGAAGAAGAACAGGAAAATGAACGACACCAGCAGGTTGAACCACATCGCCTGACGCGGCACGCC
The DNA here is from genome assembly GCF_905221015.1 of Paraburkholderia nemoris. Taxonomy (NCBI): domain Bacteria; kingdom Pseudomonadati; phylum Pseudomonadota; class Betaproteobacteria; order Burkholderiales; family Burkholderiaceae; genus Paraburkholderia; species Paraburkholderia nemoris. Next base: position 44,964 of record NZ_CAJNBO010000019.1, read on the forward strand.
GTAGAACGGGTGCACGTTGCCGAACATCTTCGGCATCGTGTTGTTGCGCTCCATCGCGTAGATCATGCGGGTGGTGGTCGCCATGTAAGTCGTGCCGGTGCCGCTCGGGCTGACGAACGCGTCGACGTAAAGCAGGATAGCCAGCCAGTTCAGGTTCAGCGCGATGGCCAGTTCGGCAAACGGCGAAGCGAAGTTGAAGTGGCTCCAGCCCTTCATGACGTCGGCCGGATTCACCGCGCCGATGTACGCGATCTGCAGCAACACGTAGATCACCAGCGCCAGCAGGATCGAGCCGATCACCGCGAACGGCACGCTCCTCGCCGGATTGCGCGCTTCACCCGCGAGGTTGATCGGGCTCTGGAAGCCGTTGAAGGCGAACACGATGCCGCTCGTCGACACTGCGGTCAGCACAGCCGACCAGCCGTACGGCGCAAAGGTGCTCACTTCGCCGAAGTTTTCCTTGTGGAAGCCCGACAGCATCAGACCGGCGATCGTCGCACCCGGAATCAGGAACTTGAAGACCGTGATCGCCGAATTGGCGCGCGCGAACAGCTTCACACCCCAGTAATTCAGCAGGAAGTAAATAATCACGAGGGCCGCGGACAGCAATAGCCCATTCGTGGTTAATGACCCATCCACGAATAGCGCATGCGCCCATGGGTACGGCCAGGTACTCATATATTGAATGGATGCTTCAGCCTCGATTGGAATCACCGAAACAATGGCGATCCAGTTGGCCCACGCGCTGATGAACCCAACCAGTGCGCCGTGCGAATAGCGCGCGTAACGCACCATGCCGCCGGACTCCGGGAACATCGCGCCGAGTTCTGCGTAGGTCAAGGCAATCGCGAGAATCACCACCGCGCCGATGACCCATGCACAAATGGCAGCCGGCCCGGCAATTTTTGCAGCCTTCCACGCGCCGAACAGCCAGCCCGATCCGATGATCGAACCCAAGCCGGTCAGCAGTAGCGCGACCGGTCCGATGTTCCGTTGTATAGAACTTTTCACATCTTCTCCTGTGTCGACCAGAGTTAGCGCTTTAGCTGTCGGCCAGAGTTAGCGCTTTAACGCTTACTCTGGCCGCATGCAAAGCACTGGCGCCGGTCCCATGCAGATTGCGTCAGAACCATGTCGGCACCGCGTCACATCGCTTATGGCGTTGCGGACGGGGTGACGCCCATGCGTGCGCGGCGGTCCCCAACCAGGTGCAACCGACGCGCGGCGCGTAGTTTAACGGTTGCACCCCGCCGTTGCAGCGAAACTAAGGGTTGTCCCTAGCAAAATTCTCAGATGAATAGCAAGCTTTGTAAGCAATTTCTACGCCAATCCGTCAAAATCTTGCAAAGTTAGGACGAGAGTGTTGACCTTCGCCCGAAATCGCCGTATAACGTTCGGGCAGGATTTCAAGCGGCGAGTGAATTGGTCTTTCGTAGTTCGCCCATCAACGGTACTCCGGTTGGTCCCATTACCCCCTTCCTTGATTTTCATGCGCACCCATTGGGCTTCGGCCTTATTTACCATCTTTAGGAACAAGTAATATGGAAACCGGTACCGTCAAGTGGTTCAATGACGCAAAGGGCTTTGGCTTCATCACGCCGGACGGCGGCGGCGAAGATCTGTTCGCGCATTTCTCGGAAATCCGCACGGAAGGCTTCAAGACGCTGCAAGAAAACCAAAAGGTTACGTTTGAAGTGAAGACGGGCCCGAAGGGCAAGCAAGCTGCCAACATCAAGCCGGTGTAAGCAAGCACGCTTCCTTCTGGACGCAAAAAACCCCGCCTCGGCGGGGTTTTTTTATATTCGTCGTAACTGTATTCGGCGATTATCTCCGCAGTATGCGTTTGATCAATTTGGTTATCCGAACAAACGCCGCGCGTGAATACCGAGACCTGTCGCGACACTGGCGAGACGGTCGCCGAATACCGCTTTGGCATCCGGAAATGCCGCGGCCAATGCGCCCGATAGAAACGCTAATCCGGTCGAGCCGCCCGTGAAGTAAATCGCGTTGACGTCGCGCGGAGCCACACCGGCCGCCTGCACGGTATCGCGCGCCGCCTGCACGATGCGCTGCGTCTCGTCCTGACCGGCCTTGATGAGTTGCGCTTCGTCAAATGCGAGGCGCAGGTCGCCTTCTACCTCGTCGAGGTCGATCACGGTCTCGCCACCCGCCGCCACGCCGATCTTCGCTTCTTCCGCGTGAGCCGCCAGCGCATGCCCCAGGCGGCGGTCCACAACGCGCATCAGGCGGTCGTGATGTTTGGTCTGGAGGAACAGATGCCGCATGAGCGCGAGTTCGCTGACGCGCTTCGGGGCATAGACGGTATTGATCAGGTGCCAGGTGGCCAGATCGAAATAGATGCGGTTCGGAATCTCACGGCCTTCGGGGTCGAGCGTCTGATAGCCAAGTTCGCGCAGGATCGTCACCAGTTCGACACGGCGGTCGAAGTCCGTACCCGCAACGTGCACACCGTGGTGGGCCAGCACGTCGTCTTTGCGCTCGACGCGCTTCACCCGCTCCGGCCCTACCCGCACCAGCGAAAAGTCCGACGTACCGCCGCCTATGTCGGCCACCAGCACGAGTCCCTCTTCCGTCAGATGCGATTCGTAGTCGAACGCGGCTGCGATCGGCTCATACTGAAAGTGAATCTCCCGCAAACCCACTGACCGCGCCGCGGCTTCGAGCTGCTGCTGAGCCATCTGGTCGGCGCGCGGATCGTCGTCGACGAAGAACACGGGACGGCCCAGCACGGCGCGGCTGATCGGGCCGCCAGTGCTCTTCTCGGCCGAGCGCTTCAGATGGTCGACGAAAATCGCGATGATATCCGTGTACTTGATCGCCGAACCGTCGCCGAGATCGGTCGAATTCTCAGCGAGCGGCGAGCCGAGAATACTTTTCATCGAGCGCATAAGACGGCCGTCGAAACCGTCGATATACGCCGCCAACGCCGCACGCCCGAATTCGCGCGTGTTCTCGTCGGTGTTGAAAAAGACGGAGGTCGGCAGCGTCGTGTAGGCGCCCTCGACCGGCGCAAGCCTAAGCGCAGCGCCGTCTGGGACGGCCACGGCCGAATTGGAAGTACCGAAGTCAATCGCGCAATAGTTCATGGCAGGAATCGCCGCTCACGGCTGGCGCGGACAGAAAGGGGAGCGGCTTTGTATCACGAAAGCCCAATCAGCATCAACTGACGCTTTCCGGGACGCCCGCAATACTGACCAAGGTCCGCTCGACGGAACAAAAATTGCTGAATTCGACAGGATACGCCGCCAATTTTCGGTAATCAGGAGACTTGCAGCAATGAGCGCGCCGCCTACCGCCGCTGTCCACGAGAAAAACGCCGCCGTCATCGAAACCGACCTGCCCTCGCGGCTCGACCGCTTGCCATGGGGACGCTTTCACTCGCAGATCGTCGTCGCGCTGGGCGTGACGTGGCTGCTCGATGGTCTCGAAGTGACGCTCGCAGGCGCGGTCGCAAGTGCGTTGAAGTCTAGCCCATCGTTGCGCTTTACCAACGCCGACGTGGGCCTCGCCGGCAGCGCTTACATTGCCGGCGCCGTGCTCGGCGCGCTCGGCTTCGGCTGGCTGACCGACCGGCTCGGCCGCCGCAAACTGTTTTTCATCACGCTCGCGCTGTATCTGGCCGCTACCGCGGCGACCGCTTTTTCGTGGAATCTCGCCAGTTTTCTGCTGTTTCGCTTTCTCACCGGCGCAGGCATCGGCGGCGAATATACGGCGATCAATTCGACGATCCAGGAATTCACGCCCGCGCGGGTGCGCGGCTGGACTGATCTCGGCATCAACGGCACCTTCTGGGTGGGCGCGGGGCTCGGCGCGGCGGGCTCCCTGATCCTGCTCGACCCGAATCTGCTGCCGGGCGACTGGGGCTGGCGCGCCTGTTTCTTCATCGGCGCGGTGCTGGCGCTGGGGATTCTGCCGATGCGCATCTGGGTGCCCGAAAGTCCCCGCTGGCTGCTGACACACGGCGGCGAACGCGATGCACGCTCGATCGTCGACGGTATCGAAACGCGCTTTCGCAGCGAAGGCCATGCACTCGCCGACGACGATCTCACGCGGCTAAGACTGCGAGCACGCGGACATACGCCGCTGCGCGAGGTGTTTCACACGCTGTTCAACGTGCACCGACGGCGCGCGCTGGTCGGCCTATCGTTGATGACCGCGCAGGCGTTCTTCTACAACGCGATCTTTTTCACCTATGCGCTGGTGCTGACCGAGTTCTATCAGGTGCCGGGCGACCATATCGGCTGGTATCTGTTGCCGTTCGCGCTCGGCAACTTCCTTGGACCGCTGGTGCTCGGCCGGCTCTTCGACGTCATCGGGCGACGCAAGATGATCGCCACAACTTACGCGCTGTCCGGCATCCTGCTGACGCTCAGCGGCTATCTGTTCGAGCAGCACATGCTTACCGTCGTGACCCAGACGATCGCGTGGATGGTGGTCTTCTTCTTCGCCTCGGCGGCGGCGAGTTCGGCGTATCTGACCGTCAGCGAATCATTTCCGCTGGAAATTCGCGCGTTGGCGATCGCGGTGTTCTACGCGTTCGGCACGGCGCTGGGCGGCATCATCGGGCCGGCGTTTTTCGGCCGGCTGATCGATACGCATCAGCGCAGCGAAGTGTTTGTGGGCTATCTGGTCGGCTCGGGGTTGATGCTCGCCGCCGCGGTGATCGCCGCGATCTGGGGCGTGGATGCAGAGCGCAAGTCGCTCGAGAATGTCGCCACGCCACTTTCGAGCGTCGCGGACGGTGAGGAATGAAGCACGCGCCCTAAAGCGTCGCGGACAATGCAGAATAAAAAACGCGCGGTCAGCGCCGCGCGTTTTTGTCACCACCAAAGTCGCGAAGGACTCAGAACGCCTTCTTCCAGCCGCCTCCATAAGCGATTTCAGCAAGCGGCAAACGCTGACGCACCGACTTCTCGCGCTCACGCAGCACCGGATCGAGTTTGTCGACATCGCCGTAGTGACCGAGCGAAATGATAGCGATCACGTCGACGTCGGTCGGCAGCTTGAATGCCGCGCGGAACGCGTTCGGATCGAAGCCGCTCATCTGATGCGCGGCCAGACCGAGCGCATGCGCCTGCAGCACCAGCGCCATCGCCGCGGCACCCGCGTCGTACGGCGCGCAGCGGTTCACTTCGCCCTTGTTGGTGAGCGTGTGCGTGGTCACCGCGATCAGCACCGGCGCCGGCGCATTCCAACCCTGGTTGAACGGCACCAGCGTGGCGAAAGCCTGCTTGAACGAGACTTCATCGACGCTGCGGTCGAATACGAGGAAACGCCACGGTTGCGCGTTATACGAAGACGGCGCCCAGCGTGCCGCTTCGAGCACCGAATGCAGATCCTCGCGGCTGACCGGCTCGCTCGAATACGCGCGCGGGCTCCAGCGACCTGCAATCAGCTCGTGAATGGCAACTGCGGTAGGGGCGGGTTTGTTGGTCATGCGCTTCTCTCGGTCGAAATTCATGAACGACGGGCGGCTGCCCGGGGCTTCATAGCATAACCGGGCTGAGCCGCTCGCGCTCCGACAAGTGCACACTTAGTTTTCATCTCAGCTGCAATGGCAAACGGCCTCATATGAGGCCGTTTGCTCAAGTGCGCTGTGTTCGCCGCGCGCAAGGCCGCAGCTTTATGCCGCTTGCGGCTCCGGCACCTTGGCCGGCCGGTTGATCCGCAGCACGATCACGGCGGCAACCAGGCACAGTCCGCCGGAAATCATCGACGCCACCGTGTACGTGCCGAGACTCGCGCGCAGCATGCCGGCGCCGAGCGCCGCGAAGGCCGCACCGAGCTGGTGGCCCGCGACCACCCAGCCGAACACGACCGGCGCCGCTTCCTTGCCGTAGACATCGGTTGCGAGACGCACCGTGGGCGGCACGGTGGCGATCCAATCCAGTCCGTAGAACACCGCGAACAACGGCAGCCCGAAGAAATCGATGCCGAAAGCGTGCGGCAGATACATCAACGACAAACCGCGCAGACCGTAATACCAGAACAGCAGCACACGGCTATTGAAGCGGTCCGACAACCAGCCCGACAGCGTCGTGCCAAACAGATCGAAGATGCCCATGGCGGCGAGCAACGATGCGCCCTGCACTTCGCTCATGCCGTAGTCGCCGCACATTGCGATCAGATGCGTGCCGACGTAACCGTTGGTGCTCGCGCCGCAGATAAAGAAGCTGAAGAACAGCAGCCAGAAATCGCGCGTCTTGCTCGCCATGGCGAGCGTGCCGAAGGCGATGGCCAGCGGATTCTGCTTGGTCACGGAGGTAGAGATCGGCGAGTCGGCCGGTTCGCCGAACGGGCGCAGCTTCATATCCGCAGGCCGCTCCGGCAACAGGAACGCGACCAGCGGCAGGACAACTGCTGCCGCGCCCGCGACGACCCACACCACCTGACGCCAGCCGTAATGCTCGGCGATGGCCGCGAGCATCGGCAGGAACACCAGTTGGCCGGTCGCCGAACTGGCCGTGAGAATCCCCATCACGAGACCACGATGGGTGGTGAACCAGCGAGTCACCACCGTCGCGGACAATGACAGCGCCGCCACCCCGGTCGAACCTCCGACCATCACGCCCCAGATCAGAACCATCTGCCACGGACGCGTCATCAGCGAGGACAACGCCACACCTGCGGCCATCGTGCCAAGCGCGATCAGCAGAGTAGGACGCACGCCAAAGCGCTGCATCGCCGCGGCCGCGAACGGCCCCATCAGCCCGAAGAGCGCGATGTTCACGGAGATGGCGAGCGAAATCGTCGCACGGCTCCAGCCGAATTGATGCTCCAACGGCACCATCATCACGCTCGGCGTGGCACGCGTGCCGGCCGCCGCCAGCAGCACCAGAAACACCACCGCCACGGCCAACCAGCCGTAGTGGAAACGCCCGCCAATCAGTCTCGCTGCCCAGTTCATTGATTCTCCAATCGGCGCCTGCCCCGCAGGCCGCGCCGCTCGCATTGTTACAACTTCGGTAAAGGACTTGTGACAGATCTGTCACAATGGTGTTGCGATGTTAGTTACTGGTCGGTAACATGTCAAGGCATCAATTCAATTCAGGTGGGATCCATGTCCGATAGTGAAACCCTCAAGCCAGGCAGCACACGGCGAGCACGCGGCACGCAGACGGCCGGCCCGGAGGCGCGGCAGCATCTGCTGCGCGCCGCGGACGAACTGTTCTATCGCGAGGGTGTGCGGTCGGTCGGCGTCGACGCGGTGGTGGAGCGCGCGGGCGTGAACAAGATGAGCTTGTACCGCCAGTTCTCGTCGAAGGACGACTTGGTGATGGCCTATCTGGAGCGCAAGGACGAGCAGTTTTTCGGCTATGTGGAGAAGAGCTTTGCGAAGCATCCAGGCGAACCGGCCAGGCAGCTTCAGCAATATTTCGACGACCTGGCGGTGCGTGCATCGGTCGAGGACTACCGCGGCTGTCCTTTCGTGAATGTGTCGGTGGAGTTTTCCGACACGACGCATCCGGCGCGGCAATTCGTGTTTCGCAACAAGGAACGGCTGATGGCGCGGCTTCTGGAACTGACAACCGCGGCAGGCGCCGACGATCCGGTGGCCTTGGCCAACGGACTGGGTTTGATGATCGAAGGCGTGTACGCGGCCAGCCAGACCTACGGCCCGGGCTGCGGGCCGATTCTTGCCGCACCGAAGGTAGCGGCGCAGTTGATCGCCGCGGCATGCAGCGGGACGCAGGCGGGCTGAGGTTCTAGCGGTCCTGTTGCGGCAGGGTGCGGATCGGTGCTGTTCCGCGCCGTTAGAATGGCACTTTCCTCTTTTGCTGCCTGCCATGTCGTCGCCCGCCGAATCTCATGATGCCGTTATCGCCGCAACTCGTCATTGGCTGACGGCGGCCGTGATCGGGCTCAATTTGTGCCCCTTCGCCAAAGCCGTGCATGTGAAAGGGCAGATTCGGTATGCCGTGAGCGACGCCGTGGATATGGAAGGGGTGTTGGCCGATCTCGAAACCGAGATTCAGGCGCTCGTCGGGGCGAGTCCTGACGCGGTAGATACTACGCTTCTGGTTATACCGGGCGCGCTCAGCGATTTTCTCGACTATAACGACTGCCTGTTTTTTGCCGAGAGGATGATTAAACAATTTCGGCTGGAAGGTATTATTCAGATTGCCAGTTTTCACCCGCATTATCAGTTCGAAGACACCGAGCCTGACGATATCGAAAACTATACGAATCGCGCGCCCTATCCGATTTTGCATCTGCTTCGCGAGGATAGTATCGAACGGGCAGTTCAGGCTTTCCCCGATGCGGAGGCTATTTATGAGCGGAATCAGGAAACGCTTCGGCGAATTGGTCTTAAAGGCTGGAATGAATTAATGAAAAAGTAATTCGCGCGGCGGCTATGAAAAAGCCGCCGCCGCAGCACGGATCAAGCCGAGACAAAGAACCGTTCTTTCAGCTCCTCGATCCCGAGCGTCTCCATCACTTCATTCAGCCTCTCGGTCGGCCGCCGTCTCGGCAGGTCCTTGAACTGCGCAATAATCAGTTCATTCTTCATGGAATGTTCCCACCCGACCAGCTCGGTCACACTCACCTGATATCCATGCGCTTCAAGCTGCAGGCAGCGCAGCACATTGGTAATCTGGCTTCCAAACTCCCGGGTATGCAACGGATGCCGCCATATCTCGGTCAACGCATTTCCCAGCGATTTACTCTTGTTCTGCCGTAAAACCCCCGCCACCTCGGCCTGGCAACACGGCACTACCACGATGTACTTCGCACGCTTTTCCAGCGCAAACCGGAGCGCGTCGTCAGTCGCGGTATTGCACGCATGCAGCGCCGTCACGATATCGATCTGCGCCGGCAAACGATCTGACGTAATCGACTCCGCCACCGACAAATTGAGGAACGACATCCCCTTGAAGCCCAGCCGCCCGGCCAGCTCCTCGGATTTCGTCACGAGATCCTCGCGCGTTTCGATGCCGTATATGTGCGACGCCCCACCAGCCGCGTCCTGAAACTCCTTGAAGAAAAGGTCATACAGGATAAAACCTAGGTATGACTTGCCCGCGCCATGGTCGACGAGCGTCACCGCGCCCTGCTGCTCCTTGAGGTCTTTCAGCAGCGGCTCGATGAACTGGAACAGGTGGTAGACCTGCTTCAGCTTGCGGCGGCTGTCCTGGTTCATCTTGCCGTCGCGCGTGAGGATATGAAGCTCCTTCAGCAACTCGACGGACTGGTTCGGACGGATTTCGTGGGTTTTGCTGGACATCGTGGTGGACCGTCATCGATTGCAACGCGAACGTGCGACAGATGACGGAAAAAAGGAAAAGTTGCTGCCAGTTTACCCAAAGCGCAGCCCGCTCACCTAAGGAGCCGCGTCGACCGCGCGAGAAATGCCACAAACCTGGAACACTTCCTGCTCGAAACGCAATATGCGGGACGTATTCCGACGTGGCTTGAAAGCATCTTGCGGGCCGGCTCACTCGATGGCGTAAGCCGTGTCGCGCATAACAACAAGCTGCCGGCCGTGGCTTCGATCACGCGAACCGAATGCATGTGGGGAGGACGGTCCCGGAACACGGACCGAACGTTACGTAACCAGCAGCGCGCCGCGATCTCAAACGGACGCGCGCCTGGAAAATAGAAGAGGCAGCAATGGACACCGTACCCAACGGAAACGTCGAACAGAAGTTTCAGGAAATGCTGGCGAAGCTCACTGCCACCCCTGCGTGGTCGGAAAAGCAGCAGCTCGAACTGGAAATGGCACGCGACATCTCCACCGAAATGCTGCGGCTCGCCGAGCTCATGCGCGATGGCAGCGTCGACATGGAAACGTGCCTGACGATGCTGAAGTACGCGAAAGTACTCGACTTTGTGATGACGACGCTCGCTTCACGTCGCGATATCAAACCGCAAACGCTGCGGGTTATTTTCAAGCTGGCCGGACTGAAGGTGGATGAGGCATATCCCGGCTAGGGCGCTAAGACACCGCCGCGACCAGCGCGAGCGGCGCGCCGCCGCTCGTACTGGTTAGCCGGCCTTCATCCTCGAGGAAAACGACAACGAATCATGCGCGCGGCGCCTCGACAGGCGGCGTGCCTTCATGAAAGAGCGCTTTGAGCTGCGAGCGCAGTTCCGGCGAGTCCGTATGTTTGTGCACCGTGACCGCATGCTGCACGGCCGCGTCGAGCAATTCGCTCTCGCTGTCGGCGGACAGGGCGACGGTGCAATTCATTTCGCTCGGGAACTCGCGGCAGTCGATGTATTTGCGAGTCATGGCAATCTCCTAGATCAAACGTCGAAACATCCAGACAAACAGCGGGCCCGCAGACCACGTCGCCAGCCGCGACGCGGCTGCATTGGCCGTGTCGGGCGAAATGAGAGCGGTGGGCTAGTGTGACGCGGGGAAGAAGCGGACTGCGTCCGGTGGAAGGTGTTTGAAAAGTATAGTTCGCGCGAGTGAATAGCGAAGGAGCGAACGTGAGCGCAAGAGATAGCGACACGCCCGAACCCAGCTCTTTTCGGCCGCTGGCTCGCGCCGGCCCGTTAGCTCTTCAGCCGTTCGCAGCCCGCCGCGTTGCCCTGCGTTGCCGGCGGTGTGAAAATAGCGCCCTTCGCGCCGCCCGATTGTCAGATCAGGCCAACGCGCCGCCTTCCGCTCATCCGCAGGACCGCATGTCATCCTCCTTCGATTCCGCCCGCGTCGCCGTGATCGGCGGCGGCCCCGCCGGCTTGATGGCCGCCGAGGCGCTCGCCCAGCACGGCGTGCAAGTCGACGTCTACGACGCGATGCCGTCCGTTGGCCGCAAATTCCTGATGGCGGGCAAAGGCGGCATGAACATCACGCATTCGGAACCGCTCGAGCCGTTTCTCGGCCGCTACGGCGCGCGCCGCGAACAGATCGCGCCGCTACTCGACCTGTTCGGTCCCGACGCCTTGCGGGCCTGGCTGCATGGGCTTGGTGTCGAAACCTTCGTCGGCAGCTCAGGGCGCGTTTTTCCGACCGACATGAAAGCGGCGCCGATGCTGCGGGCGTGGTTGCATCGGTTGAGAGAAGCCGGCGTGCGCTTTCACATGCGCCACAAGTGGACCGGCTGGGATAACGATGACGGCGACACCGCTGCGCACACATTGCGCTTCGAAACACCCGAGGGCGAGCAACGCGTGAGCTGTGATGCCGTGGTGTTCGCACTCGGTGGCGCAAGCTGGCCGCGGCTCGGATCGGACGCCGCCTGGGTGCCGCTCCTGAGCGCACGCGAGGTGCCGGTGACGCCGTTGCGGCCCGCGAACTGCGGCTTCGATGCGGACTGGAGCCCTTATCTCCGCGAGCGTTTCGCCGGTCAGCCGGTGAAATCCGTAGCCATCACGCTCACCGACGTAGACAATAAAGTCCACAATCGACAAGGTGAAATACTTCTGACCGAAACCGGCCTCGAAGGGAGCCTGATTTACGCGCTGTCGGCAGCCATCCGCGAGCGGATTCTCGCCGACGGCGACGTCACGATCGCGCTGGACCTGGCGCCAGGCTTGACGTTGGAGCGTGTCGTGGCTGAGGTCACGCGACCGCGCGGCTCGCGCTCCATGTCGACTCACCTGCATGGCAGAGTCGGCATTGGCGGCGTAAAACTGGCCTTATTGCACGAGATTCTGTCGAAGGAAGCCTTCGCCGATGCGAATGGTCTCGCGCACGCGATCAAAGCACTGCCAGTGCGACTTACGCGCGCCCGGCCTATCGCGGAAGCGATCAGCACCGCGGGCGGCATCCCCTTCGAAGCGCTGGATCGACATTTGATGATCGAGCGTCTGCCCGGCGCGTTCTGCGCGGGTGAAATGCTCGACTGGGAAGCGCCGACCGGCGGTTATCTGCTCACCGCCTGCTTCGCAAGCGGCTTGGCAGCCGGACGCGGCGCTTTAGCGTATCTCAAGGCGCGCGGCGTGCCGGTCTGACACGCCGTTCTTCAGTGGCGCGTCTTTACGCTTAATTGCTCTCCCCTTGAACGCGACCGTTTAGCTCGCCTTCAGACGCCAGAGCGACGTCACTTCAGCCTTGCGCGCCGTATGTAGCGCGTCGGTTTCATCGGTCGACTTCGGGTGCCGAGGACGAATATCCTCACGACCCACCACGGTCAGCCCCGCCTTTTCAATGGCGGCAAGCAACCACTCGCGCGTACGCAATCCGAGGTGCTCGGCGAAGTCCGACATGATCAGCCAGCCTTCTCCACCCGGCGACAAATGCTCCGCCAGCCCGTCCAGAAAACCGAGCAGCATGCGGCTTTCCGAATCGTAGATCGCGTATTCAATCGGTGAGGCGGGGCGCGCCGGCACCCACGGCGGATTGCAGATCACCAGCGGCGCACGGCCTTCCGGAAACAGATCAGCCTGCACGACGTCGACTTGCTGATCGTAGCCAAGACGCGTGAGGTTTTCGCGTGCGCAGGCCAGCGCTCGCGGGTCCTGATCGGTTGCGACGATTTTCTTCACGCCGCGTTTGGCGAGCAGCGCAGCCAGCACGCCCGTACCGGTGCCGATATCGAACGCCTTGTTCAACGACGGCAACGGCGTGCGCGCGACCAGATCCACATATTCACCGCGCACCGGCGAAAACACGCCGTAGTGCGGATGGATGCGCTCGCCCAGCGCGGGAATGTCCACGCCCTTCTTGCGCCACTCGTGCGCACCGATCAGACCGAGCAATTCACGAAGCGACACGACCGAGGGCTCGTCGGTAGACGGACCATAGGTTTCGATACAGGCCTGCTGCACTTCAGGCGCGCGACGCAGCGGAATTGCGTACGCGGCGTCGAGCGGAATCAGGATCATGCCGAGCGTACGGGCGCGTTGCGACTGTGCCTGACGATGCAGGTTGAACGCGTCGATCGGCGTTTCGCCATGCTTGCGCGGTTTGCGCTCCAGCCGGCGCGTGACCGCCTGCAGCAATTGGCGGGCGTTCTGAAAGTCGCCGTTCCAGAGCAACGCGGTGCCTTCGCACGCGAGACGGTAGGCGGAGTCGGCGGTGGTGCGGTCATCGGCGACGACAACGCGCTTGGGCGGCGGCACCGCGGCTTCGGAGCGCCAACGCGCAGTGCGGGGGCCGTCGGCTTCGGGCCAGGTGATGGTTGCGGGGCTGGTCATGATGAAGGTGGGGTCTGTGTTGCGGGAGTGACGCGGTGAAAACGCGCGTCTCGGGGGGCGTTGCCCGCCGGAGTGACTGATCTTGATGCCGACTGACGCCCGAATAGTACCTCTCCCAGTCGGGTTCGCGGGGCGGTATCTGAGGGCGGCCGTCTGAAGAAGGCTGACACCACCGCCCTTTGCGGCGGTCTGCTAGCAGTTCGTAGACTAAAATGTCCACAATCGACAAGGTGAATGAGATCTGGCAAAAATGAGCCGTTCCCGCCTCTCGTCCAACCCGCGAAATCCCCGCCCCAAATAAAAAAAGCGGGTTTCTGAAGTTATTCAGAAACCCGCTTTCGCACTACTGGTGCCGGCTGCAGGACTCGAACCCGCCACCTCATGATTACAAGTCAAGCGCTCTACCTGATGAGCTAAGCCGGCATGAGGCCGTGATTCTACTTCATTTCACGATCTTGAGGCGAGCCCTTCCGCCACCTTTCGATCCATCATCGTCAGGCTGCGGGCCATCCGTCGCGCTTTCCGCTTTGGCGGCATCCGCGGCGGACGACGTTTCGACCGCACGCGGCGCCGCGTTGACGGGCGCGGCCGGTGCTTCGGTCTCGTCCGCCAGTTCCGCATCGGCGCCAGAATCCTGCGCTTCGCCGCCTGCCGACTCGACCGGGAACGCCATGCCCTGCCCGTTTTCCCGCGCGTAGATCGCGAGAATATTGGCGATCGGCACTTCGATCTTGTGCGACTTGCCGGAGAAGCGCGCGCTGAACTCGATCCATTCATTGCCCATCTGCAACTGGCTGGTCGCCTCGAAGCTGATGTTCAATACGATCTCGTTATCGCGCACGAACTGCCGCGGCACGCGCGTCTGATTGTCGACCCGGACGGCGATATGCGGCGTGTAGCCGTTATCCGTGCACCACTCGTACAGCGCGCGCAGCAGATAAGGCTTGGTGGAAATCTCTTGCATCAACAGTCCTCTTACCGGGTTTGGGCGCGCACGGAAAACAATCGAGACGCGGCGCCCTCACCCCAAAGCCAAACTCAACGACGCATCACCTTTTCCGAAGGTGTCAGCGCTTCGATATAAGCCGGGCGGCTGAAAATGCGCTCGGCGTACTTCATCAGCGGTGCAGCATTCTTCGACAGCTCGATGCCGTAGTGGTCCAGACGCCACAACAACGGTGCGATCGCAACGTCCAGCATCGAGAACTCTTCGCCGAGCATGTACTTGTTCTTCAGGAAGATCGGTGCGAGCTGCGTGAGGCGGTCGCGGATCGCGAGACGTGCCTTCTCGTGATTCTTCTCAGCGGCCTTGCCCTTTTCGTTTTCGAGCGTGCCGACGTGAACGAACAGTTCTTTTTCGAAGTTCAGCAGGAACAGACGGGCGCGGGCGCGCTGAACCGGATCGGCCGGCATCAGTTGCGGGTGCGGGAAGCGCTCGTCGATGTACTCGTTGATGATGTTCGATTCATACAGAATCAGGTCCCGTTCGACAAGAATCGGCACCTGACCATACGGATTCATCACAGCGATGTCTTCCGGCTTGTTAAACAGGTCGACGTCGCGGATCTCGAAGTCCATGCCCTTTTCGAACAACACCAGCCGGCAGCGCTGGGAGAACGGGCAAGTTGTGCCGGAATACAGAACCATCATGTTTACGTTTCCTCAAAAAGCTGAAAGGCCAGCGCGCGGAAAAACCGTTCAACAGGTTTTTCCTGGCGCCGGCCCCACGCCGGGTGACGGCGTGATTATTTGATATGTTTCCAGTACGCGGCGTTCAGTCGCCAGGCGAAAAAGCTCAGAATGCCGAGGAACAGCAGCACCCACACGCCAAGCTGTTTGCGGGTTTTCTGCGTCGGTTCGGACATCCATGACAGGTACGACACGAGGTCGGCCACAGCAGAATCATAATCTACCGGCGACATCGTCCCCGGCGTGACCTGTTGATAGCCGACGAATTTGTGCACCGTTTCGCCTGTTTTTTCGTCGACTTCGTCACCGAACTTCGCGGTACGTTGCCCCTGAAGCTGCCACAGCACGTGAGGCATGCTCACGTTCTCATACACCAGATTGTTCCAACCGGTCGGCCGCGTATTGTCGCGATAGAAGCTGCGCAGGTACGTGTACAGCCAGTCCTTGCCGCGCGCCCGCGCTTCCACCGACAAATCCGGCGGACTCGCGCCGAACCACGCTTTCGCGTCGTCCGGGCGCATCGCCACGGTCATGGTGTTGCCGATTTTATCCGTGGTGAACAGCAGGTTCGACTGGATTTCGCTTGGCTTGATGCCGAGGTCGGTCAGCCGGCTATAGCGCATCAGATTCGCGCTATGGCAATTCAGGCAGTAGTTTACAAACAATTGGGCGCCGTGCTGCAACGAAGCAAAATTCTCCGCGTTATCGGGCGCGCGGTCGAGAGGGAAATTCTCGTCCGCGTGCGCCGGTCCGGCCAGCACCGCGAGCAGTGTCGCGCCGATCAGCGCGCACGTCGAAAGCAGTTTTTTCATTTCGTGTTCTCCGGGCTCGCGATTAGTGGGGCTTGAACCGCACCCGCTCGGGCGGCTGCTTGAACGTGCCAAGCCGCGTCCAGACGGGCATACCGAGGAAAAACGCGAAGTAGATCAGCGCGCAGATCTGGGCAATCAACGTCGAGGCAGGCGACGGCGGTTTGGTGCCGAGGAAGCCCAACGTCAGGAAAGCGAGCACGAAGATCCCGTAGAACACCTTGTGAAAAAACGGCCGGTAACGAATCGACTTCACCGGCGAGCGATCGAGCCACGGCAGGAAGAACAGCGAGATCACCGCGCCGCCCATCACCACCACGCCCCAGAACTTCGATTCGGTGAACGCCATGGCCAGAACCACAAGCACCGCGAGCACCGGCAAGCCGAGCTTCCATTTGCCGCGTGCGCGCACCAGCGCGAACAGGCCGAGCAGCGCGACGATGATCATCAACACGATCTTGAATGGATCGGTGGTGGCGCGCAACATCGCATAGAACGCCGTGAAGTACCACACTGGCGCAATTTCCTGCGGTGTTTGCAGCGGATTGGCGGGAATGAAGTTATTCGCTTCAAGAAAGTACCCACCCATCTCCGGCGCGAAGAAGATGATCGCCGCGAAGATGATCAGGAATACCGTCACCCCCATGAAGTCGTGCACCGAGTAGTACGGGTGAAACGGGATGCCGTCGAGCGGAATGCCGTCCGGGTCCTTCTTCGCCTTGATCTCGATGCCGTCAGGGTTGTTCGAACCCACTTCGTGGAGCGCCACCAGGTGCGCGACCACCAGCCCGATCAGCACCAGCGGAATCGCGATCACGTGAAACGCGAAGAAGCGGTTCAGCGTGACGTCCGAGACGACGTAATCGCCGCGAATCCACAGCGACAGATCCGGTCCGATAAACGGGATCGCCGAGAACAGGTTCACGATCACCTGCGCGCCCCAGAACGACATCTGGCCCCACGGCAGCAGGTAGCCGAAGAACGCCTCGGCCATCAGGCACAGAAAGATCGCGCAGCCGAACACCCACACCAGTTCGCGCGGCTTGCGGTACGAGCCGTACAGCAGCCCCCGGAACATATGCAGATACACGACGACGAAGAACATCGACGCGCCCGTGGAGTGCATATAGCGGATCAGCCAGCCCCACGGCACCTCGCGCATGATGTACTCGACCGACGAGAACGCGAGCGTCGCGTCGGGCTTGTAGTTCATCGTGAGGAAGATGCCGGTGACGATCTGATTGACCAGCACCAGCAACGCGAGCGAACCGAAGAAGTACCAGAAGTTGAAGTTCTTCGGCGCGTAGTACTCGGAAACGTGCTTCTTCCAGGTAGACGTCAGGGGAAAGCGCCGGTCGATCCAGCCGACCAGCCCGGTCGTCTCCACTTCATGTTCGATCGCCATTACGCTTCTCCTTTCTCGTCCTTGCCGATCACGAGGCCGGTGGCCGACGTGAACATGTAAGGCGGGATGTCGAGGTTCTGCGGCGCAGGTTTGTTCTTGAAGACGCGGCCGGCCATGTCATAGGTCGAGCCGTGGCACGGGCACAGGAAGCCGCCTGGCCAGTCGTCGGGAAGATTGGGCTGCGCGCCCTCCTGGAAGCGCGGCGTCGGCGTGCAGCCCAGATGGGTGCACACGGCGACGGCGACGAAAAGATTCTTGTGATC
The DNA here is from genome assembly GCF_905221015.1 of Paraburkholderia nemoris. Taxonomy (NCBI): domain Bacteria; kingdom Pseudomonadati; phylum Pseudomonadota; class Betaproteobacteria; order Burkholderiales; family Burkholderiaceae; genus Paraburkholderia; species Paraburkholderia nemoris. The sequence goes on from NZ_CAJNBO010000019.1 coordinate 62,240, forward strand.
GGTGCGCGAACGGAATTCGTTGTTGCAGTACTCCGGCAACGGCATCGAAAAAGGATTCTTGGTGTGGGGATCCGCTACTTCGTTATCGGCTTTCTGGACATCGGCCAGCATTCTGTCGGTGCGGTTGATGATCCACACCGGCTTACCGCGCCAGGCGACCGTCTTCATGTCGCCGGGCTTGAGATCACTGATATCGACTTCGACCGGGGCGCCTGCCGCCTTGGCCTTTTCAGATGGTGCAAACGAACTAACAAAGGGTACGACAGTGGCAACGCCTCCTATGCCACCTGCTACGGTCGTCGCTATCAGCCAGGTACGGCGGCCGCCGTCGACGCGTTCATCTTCCTTGTCTCGCATTACACGCCCCACTTCTGAGTTGGATTTTTCCTTCACGTCGCTTCTACCGCCGCTAGTTTGCGCGAATGGAGTCGGCATTTACAAGGCCCCATTGCCAAAAACCGTGCGAAGCCCTTGATAAGTCAGGGTTTCTCCGTACGGATCGCAAACTTTTTCGCACCTCCTTTTAAGCGCCCTCTACGTTATTCGTGCCTTTTTCTTATCTAATGCCGATTTTCAATTCAGACGGGATTAGGGATATCGATAAACACGTGTTCGATATCGAACTGCTCGGACAGATGCTTGCCCACCGCCTGGACGCCGAAACGCTCGGTGGCGTGATGGCCGGCCGCGAGGAACGCCACGCCGCTTTCGGCCGAGGTGTGCATCACCGACTCCGACACTTCGCCGGTCAGGTAGACATCCGCGCCGGCATTGATGGCCGCGTCGAACATGCCTTGCGCAGCGCCGGTGCACCAGCCCACGCGACGCAGTTCGCGATCCGGATCGCCGAACACGAGCGGTGTGCGGCCGAGCGTCTGCTCGACTTGCGCGGTGAAGTGCGCGAGCGTGATCGGCATCGGAAACGTGGCGAGCCAGCCTAGGTCGTTCTCGCCGAAGCGCGCGTCGCTAATCCAGCCCATCTTCGCGCCGATTTGCGCGTTGTTGCCGAACTCGGGATGGTCGTCGAGCGGCAGGTGATAGGCGAACAGGTTCAGGTCGTTGGCGATCAGCAGCTTGAGCCGCGCGTGTTTGCGGCCGGTGATCTGCGGCGCCTCGTTGCGCCAGAAGTAGCCGTGATGGACCAGCACCGCGTCCGCCCCCCAGTCGAGCGCGGCTTCGAGAAAGGCCACGGAAGCCGTCACGCCGGTCGCGAGCTTATTGATCCTGCGCCGGCCTTCCACCTGCAATCCATTGGGGCAATAGTCCTTGAAGCGCGCGGTTTCAAGGAGATTGTTCAAGTACAATTCAAGTTCGATCCGATCCATATAAACCTCTAGTCTTCAGATGCTTAGACGCTTTTGGCTGTTCTTTGCCCAAGCGGTGACTGTGCTGTTGGCGCTGATGTTCATCATTGCGACCCTCAAACCGCAGTGGCTCCAGCGTCAAGGGCAATTCGGCAAGCAACTCGCCGAACCGATCGTCGCCCTTCGGGAAGTGGCGCCAGGCATCGGCACGGGTCCTGCGCAGGCGTCGTATGCAGACGCTGCGCAAAAGGCCATGCCCGCGGTCGTCAATGTGTTCTCCAGCAAGGATGGCTCGCTGCCACCCGATCCACGCGCGAAAGATCCGCTGTTCCGCTACTTCTTCGGCGACAAGAACAAAGGCAAGCAGCAGGAACAACCCGCGTCGAATCTCGGCTCTGGGGTGATAGTGAGTTCGGAAGGTTACATTCTAACGAACCAGCACGTCGTGGACGGCGCCGATCAGATCGAAATCGCGCTCGCCGACGGCCGCACCACCAATGCCAAGGTGATCGGCGTCGATCCTGAGACCGATCTGGCCGTGCTGAAGGTCAACATGACCAACCTGCCCACCATCACGCTCGGCCGCATGGACCAGACGCGCGTGGGCGACGTGGTGCTGGCAATCGGCAATCCGTTCGGCGTCGGCCAGACGGTGACCATGGGCATTGTCAGCGCGCTGGGGCGCAATCACCTCGGCATCAATACGTTCGAAAACTTCATTCAAACCGACGCGGCCATCAACCCCGGCAACTCGGGCGGTGCGCTGGTGGACGTGAACGGCAATCTGCTCGGCATCAATACCGCCATCTATTCGCGCTCGGGCGGCTCGCTCGGCATCGGCTTTGCGATTCCGGTCTCGACCGCGCGCAGCGTACTGGAGAGCATCATCACGACGGGCTCGGTCACGCGCGGCTGGATCGGCGTGGAGCCGCAGGACGTGACGCCGGAAATCGCCGAATCGTTCGGGCTCGAGCAGAAGTCGGGCGCGATTGTCGCGGGCGTGCTGAAGAATGGCCCGGCCGACCGTGCAGGTATCAAGCCGGGTGACATCCTGGTCAGCGTGAACGGCCAGGAGATTACCGACACCACGCGTTTGTTGAACGTTATCGCGCAGATCAAGCCGGGCACGGCGGCGAAGGTTCATCTGGTGCGCAAGAGCCACGAGATGGATCTGGAAGTGACGATCGGCAAGCGCCCGCCTCCGCCAAAGCAACCGGCCGAGGACAACGGCGGCGGCGATCAGCAGGACGACGACGGCGGTTGAGAAGCGATAGATAGCGGCCAGTGGTTGTGGGGCACCGCAAAACAAAAAGGGCAGTCCATGATGGACTGCCCTTTTTGTTTGTCTCTCTGCGCTGCCGTGCCGTTCAACCCGGCGGACTGTCTTCCGCAATGACAGGTTTCTGCTTGCCGACAATCAACCGCGCCGCGATGATGCCCGCCTCGTACAGCACGATCAGCGGAATCGCCAGAATCAGCTGCGAGAACACGTCCGGCGGCGTCACCACCGCCGAAATCACAAACGCGCCCACGATCACATACGGACGGATTTCCTTGAGCTTCTTGATGGTCAGCACGTTCATGCGGACCAGCAGCACCACGACAATCGGCACCTCGAACGTCACGCCGAACGCAAGGAACATGGTGAGCACGAAGCTGAGGTAGTTGTCGATATCGGTGGTCATCTCCGCGCCGAGCGGCGCGTTGTAGTGCGCCATCACGCGAAAGATGGTCGGAAACACTACGAAGTACGCGAACGCCATGCCGCACAGGAACAGCGTGTAGCTGCTGCCCACCAGCGGCCCGACCAGCTTCTTCTCGTGCTGATACAGACCCGGCGCAACGAACGCCCAGATCTGGTACAGCACGATCGGCAGCGCGATCACGAAGGCGACGAGCATGGTCACCTTCATCGGCACGAAGAACGAGCCGGTGACGTCGGTGACGATCATCTTGCCGTCCTTCGGCAGATTCTGCATCAAGGGCCGCGCCAGCAGCCGGAAGATATCCGGCGCCCAATACACGAGCCCGACAAACACCACGATGACGGCAAGGCCGGCGCGGATGATACGGTCGCGCAATTCAACGAGGTGGGAAATGAAGGTCTCTTCAGTGCCTTCGTCCTGGGTTTGCTGGGGGTCGCTCACACCGGCCCTCGGTTAGAGATTGTCGTTCTGATCATCAGAAGAACCGCGTCGGACGACGCATGGTGGCCGGCGTATGCCGCGCCACGCGCGCCGCGCCCGACTGCACACGCGTGCGGCGCGTGGTGGCGCGCTTGTACCAGGTGGGCATGGCGGTCTGCTTGACGCGCCAGTTCTTGCGCTTGGGGCCTGCCGGTGGCGTGCTGGTCTGCCACGGCGAATTGCTGACATCTTCAAGCGCGCCGCCGGCAATGCTCGGCGACACCGACGTGCCGCTATTCCACGCGTCGTTCAGTTCGGTTTCGTGCTTGCGCAGATTGTCCTGAACGGAGGTTTCGACGTTGCTCGCCGCCGCTTCGAACTCGGTCTTCATGCGACGCAATTCGTCGAGTTCGATTTCGCGGGTGACTTCGGCCTTCACGTCGTTGATATACCGCTGCGCACGGCCGAACAGCGCGCCGGCCGTGCGGGCGACGCGAGGCAGGCGCTCAGGCCCGAGTACGACCAGCGCGACGACGCCGATCAGCGCCATCTTGGTTAGACCGAGGTCCAGCATGAAGTGGAGTGTCCGTCAGTAACGCGGTTGGGCCGCGGCTTAGCGGTAATCGCCGGAACGCGGCGTCTTTTCCTTCGCATCCACATCTACCGTGCCATTGCGCGGCAGTTCGCGCTGTTGCGCTTCGCCTGCGGGCGTTTCGGCTTCCTTCATGCCTTCCTTGAAGCCCTTCACCGCGCCACCCAGATCGGTACCGATATTGCGCAGCTTCTTCGTGCCGAACACGAGCGCCACGATCAGCAACACGATCAGCCAATGCCAAATGCTCAACGAACCCATGACTACTCTCCTTAACCCCGACACCGCACGTGATGCGGCAAAACTCGTGCGCCTTGCGGCGTGAATCGAAGCGCGTACGCTCCATCTATATGTTGCCGCGAGCTGTTTCGATGCAACCCACGACACGGTGTGCCATTGTGACCTGACGATCGCGTCGGCGTCGTTACAGTGCAGCAAAAAAACGGCCCTGCTATTGTCTGCGGCCAAAACTCGCTGCGCGCCTCGCAGCCAGCGGTTATTTACGAGCCCGCTCAATCAGCCTGCTCTATCAGCCCATGCGCTGCCACGGACGCGGCCCGGCGAGGATGTGCGCATGCAGGTGATACACCTCTTGTCCGCCGCCCGGCCCCGTATTGATGACCGTACGAAAACCGGTTTCGCCGCCGGTGTACGCCACGCCCAGCTGGTCGGCCAGACGCGCCACCAGAACAAGCATTCTACCAAGCAGCGGTGCGTCGCTTTCGGTGCAATTCGATAGCGTGGCGATGTGTTTGCGGGGAATCACCAGCACGTGCGTTTCAGCGGCCGGACGGATGTCGCGGAAGGCAACGAATTCGTCATCTTCATGGACTTTGGTCGACGGAATCTCGCCGGCGGCGATCTTGCAGAAAAGGCAGTTCGGGTCGTGGCTCATCGTATTCCTGACACAGTATGGCTAGAGCGCGAAGCGCGATGCGGCACGGCTCGTATCCGGTCCGGCCGCGGCCGGACCCAACTCAGAACCAGCCACGCGGGTTCGCGAGCGGCTTGTTATCGTACAGATACAGCCAGCCTTTGATAATACGGTACAACATCCAGATGCTGACGGCCCACAGGACCGGAATGCCGATCACCACGAACAGCAGCACACCGCCGATCGCATAGCCAGCCAAGGCCATCCAGAACGAGCGGATCTGCCACTCGAAATGCGCTTCGTAAGGCGTGCCCACCACATCGGGCCGTTTCACGTAGTTGATGATGATCGCGATCAGAATCGTCAGGCCACCCGTCAGCCAATGAACCGCATATAGCGCGTACAGCACATGCGTGAGCGTGCGCAGACTGCGTTCGCGCTCTGGCTCGATCGCGTTGCGGTAGACCGGCGGCGGATAATTTCCTTGCGACTGTTCCATGCTTGCGTCCTCCCGAGGATGCGATCCTATTCGTTCAGTGCAATGTGGGTGCCGACGCTCGCCACTTCAAGACGCGGCGACAAGGTGACGACCAGGCGGCGACAATCAGTCGCCGTTCTCTTCGCGCTCGCGGCTCTTGCGCAGCGCCTTTTCTTCGATGCCCGACAGGCCTTCGCGGCGCTCGAGTTCGGCAAGCACATCAGCCGGGCTCAGGTCGAAATGCGACAGCATCACGAGACAGTGAAACCAGAGGTCCGCCACTTCGCCGACCAACGCTTTCGGCGCGCCGCCGTGGCGAGTGTCTTTGGCGGCCAGCACGACTTCGGTGGCCTCTTCGCCGATCTTCTTGAGAATCGCGTCATCGCCTTTGTGGAACAGGCGCGAAACGTACGAGACGTCCGGATCGCCGCCCTTGCGGCTGTCGATGATGGCCGCGAGGCGCAGCAGCGTGTCCTTGGTGGACGAAGCCGATTCGGTGGATTGCGTGGATTGCGTCATTTGTAGATGTGTTCGGGATCTTTCAGCACGGGATCGACGGCGACCCAGTCGCCATCTTCAACCGTGCCTTCGAATTTCTGGAAAAAACACGAGTGGCGGCCGGTGTGGCACGCAATGCCCGACACCTGCTCGACCTTCAGCAGCACGACGTCTTCGTCGCAATCGAGCCGCACTTCATGCACATGCTGCACGTGGCCGGATTCTTCGCCCTTGAACCAAAGGCGCTGGCGCGAGCGCGAGAAATACACCGCGCGGCCGGTTTCGACAGTTTTCGCCAAAGCTTCGCGGTTCATCCACGCGAACATCAGCACGTCGTTGGTCGAGGCTTCCTGCGCGATCACCGGCACGAGGCCGTTCGCGTCCCACCTGACTTTATCGAGCCACTCTACTGCCGAGGAATTCACCACGTCACAACCTCACCGAAATGCCTTGATCGGCCATGAAGCGCTTGGCCTCGCCCACGGTGTGTTCGCCGTAGTGGAAGATGCTGGCGGCCAGCACTGCGTCCGCGTGGCCGCTCTTGATGCCGTCGGCCAGATGCTGCAGCGAGCCGACGCCGCCCGAGGCGATCACCGGAATCGACACCGCGTCGGACACCGCCCGCGTGAGCGCGAGATCGAAGCCGCTCTTGGTGCCGTCGCGGTCCATGCTGGTCAGCAGGATTTCGCCCGCACCCAGTTCGGCCATCTTGCGCGCCCATTCGACGGCTTCGAGGCCAGTGGCCTTGCGCCCACCATGCGTGAAGACTTCCCAGCGCGGCGGCTCGCCGTCCGCGGAGACACGCTTCGCGTCGATGGCGACGACGATGCATTGCGAGCCGTATTTGTCCGTCGCGTCGCGCACGAGTTGCGGATTCGCGACCGCCGACGAGTTCATGCTGATCTTGTCCGCGCCCGCGTTCAACAGCCGCCGCACATCTTCGACAGCGCGCACGCCGCCGCCGACCGTCAGCGGAATGAACACTTGGGAGGCGACCGCTTCGATGATCGGCAGAATCAGATCGCGCTGGTCGGAGGTGGCGGTGATGTCGAGGAAGGTCAGTTCGTCGGCGCCCTGATCGTCGTAGCGGCGCGCGATTTCGACCGGGTCGCCGGCGTCACGCAGTTCGACGAAGTTGACGCCCTTGACCACGCGGCCAGCCGTGACGTCGAGACAGGGGATGATGCGTTTAGCTAGAGCCATAATCGTGCAATTCTGCCAATACCGCTGATGAGGCCGCTCGCCTGAATCTTTACGAGCGGCACTGTGCCGGCGCTGCTCGCCGCGTCAGGCCGCAAGCCGCAAGCCGGAAATGTGCCGAAGACACCAGCTGGCGGCTTGACGCGCTTTCGGGACACGCCGTTGCGTCCGCTTTTAAAGTCCGAAGCCCGCTGCTGCGTCGATTCCGTGCCGACCGCGACGCTCCGGGCTTGGAGCCTTAAGCGTCGTCCGATTCGCGCAACCGGTCTGCGAGGGTCTGTGCAGCCGCGAAGTCCAGATCGCCCGAGTAGATCGCCCGGCCGCAGATCACGCCTTCGATGCCTTCGTCCTCGACCTCGCACAGCGACTCGATGTCCGCGAGGTTCGACAAACCGCCGCTCGCGATCACCGGAATCTTCACCGCGCGGGCGAGACGCACCGTGGCTTCGATGTTGATGCCCTGGAGCATGCCGTCGCGGCCGATGTCGGTGTAGATGATCGACTCGCAGCCGTAATCCTCGAACTTGCGCGCCAGATCGGCCACTTCGTGGCCGGTCAGCTTGCTCCAGCCGTCGGTCGCGACCTTGCCGTCTTTGGCATCCAGGCCAACGATGATATGGCCGCCGAAAGCCGTGCACGCATCCTGCAGGAAGCCAGGATTCTTCACCGCCGCCGTGCCGATGATGACGTACGACAAACCGTCGTCCAGATAGCGCTCGATCGTGTTCAGATCGCGGATGCCGCCGCCCAACTGGACGGGAATCTCACCACCCACTTCCTCGATGATCGCGCGAATCGCGTCTTCGTTTTTCGGCTTGCCGGCGAACGCGCCATTCAGGTCGACGAGGTGCAGACGGCGGGCGCCGCGATCGACCCAATGCCGGGCCATCGCCGCCGGTTCCTCGGAAAATATCGTCGCCTGGTCCATATCGCCCTGTTTGAGGCGTACACAGTGACCATCTTTCAGGTCGATGGCGGGAATCAGCAGCATAGCAATCGGGTGTTGTCTGGGAGGTGGTTGAAGGTCGGCGGCAGCGGCTGACAAGCCAGCCCGCCATAACGCCGTTTCGCTAGTTTAGTACAACTCTTTCGACGCCCTTGCGGAGCGCCGTAGTGAAGCGAAATCGTCTTGCTGCGGTTGTGGCGCACGGCCGACGCTCCGCGTGTTGCGGAACGGCGTTGGGCAACAGAATGAAGAAAGGCGCTCACGGGTTCCAGTGCACGAAGTTGCGATACACGCGCAGCCCCGCTTCGGCGCTCTTTTCCGGATGGAATTGGGTCGCGAAGATGTTATCCCGCGCCACCGCCGAGGTAAAGGGCACACCGTACACCGTTTCGCCCGAGGTATGGGCGGCGTTGTCCGGCACGACGTAATAGCTGTGTACAAAGTAGAAGAACGCGTTATCCGCGACGCCGTCCCACAAGGGATGCGGCTGCGCCTGGCGCACGCGGTTCCAGCCCATTTGCGGGACCTTGAAGCGCGAGCCGTCGTCCTGCACCTGGCCTTCCAGATCGAAGCGCAGCACCTTGCCGGGCAACAGACCCAGACCGGGCGTATCACCCTCGGCGCTCCAGTCGAACAGCATCTGCTCGCCGACGCACACGCCCATCAGCGGCTTGCTGCGCGAGGCTTCGATGACCGCCTCCTGCAGGCCGGATTCGGCCAGACTGCGCATGCAGTCGGGCATGGCGCCCTGGCCGGGCAGCACCACTCGGTCGGCCGAGCGGATCGCTTCGGGCTGATCGACGATCGCTACGTCCGCTTCCGGCGCGGCTTTGCGCAATGCCTGAGCAACCGAGCGCAGGTTGCCCATTCCGTAATCCACAATCGCTATCGAAGTTTTCATTTCAAGTTAGGCAGCAATGCCTTCAATCCATCGACGATGAATTCCACCGCCAGCGCCGATAACATCAAACCCATGAGCCGCGTACCGATGTTGATACCCGTGCGACCGACCCAGCGGGCAATCGGTTCAGCGAGGCGCAGCGAAAAAAAGCAGATCGCCGCCAGCACCGCACCGATCGCGACAAGGCTCAGCCGGTCGTACCAGTGCGCCGAGCCGGCCGCATAAATGATCGTGGTGCTGATCGCGCCCGGGCCGGTCAACAGCGGAATCGCCAGCGGTACAACCGCGATGTTGTTTTTCTGCTCGGCCTCGTCGCGCTCTTCCGCCGTCGAACGGCTGTTGCCGATCTGCGCGTTCAGCATGTTGATGGCCATCAGCAGCATGATGATCCCGCCGCCCACTTCGAGCGAGCCGACCGAAATGCCGAAGAAACTGATGATCTGCTGCCCGAGCAGCGTAGTCACCGCAATCACGCAGAACACCGAAATTGCCGCGATGCGGATTGTTCTACGCCGCTCGGCGTCGCTCTGAAGCGCCGTCAGGCTCATAAAGAACGGGATGGCGCCGACCGGGTTGATCAACGCCAGCAGCGAAATAAACGACTTCAGAATATCCATCGCACACCGGGTGCGGGCAAGCGCAGCCGGTCCTGGTCACAAGGCTGGTAAATGAGCGCTTAAAGGCTGCCCTTGGTCGACGGAATCTGTCCCGCCGCGCGTTCGTCCATCTCGACGGCCATGCGCAATGCACGTCCGAACGCCTTGAACACCGTTTCCATCTGGTGATGGGCGTTCAGGCCGCGCAGGTTGTCGATATGCAGCGTGACGCCGGCGTGATTGACGAAGCCGCGGAAAAATTCGATGGAGAGATCGACGTCGAACGTGCCGATGCGCGCGCGCGTGAACGGCACATGGAATTCGAGACCCGGACGTCCGGAAAAATCGATCACAACGCGCGACAGCGCTTCGTCGAGCGGCACGTAAGAATGACCGTAGCGGCGGATGCCCTTGCGGTCGCCAATTGCCTTCGCGACAGCCTGGCCAAGCGTGATGCCGACGTCTTCGACCGTGTGGTGGTCGTCGATTTCGAGGTCGCCATGCGCTTCGATGTCGAGATCGAACAAGCCGTGTCGTGCGATCTGGTCGAGCATGTGATCAAGAAACGGCACACCGGTGGCCAGCTTCTGCTGACCGGTGCCGTCCAGATTGATCTTCACACGGATCTGCGTTTCGCTGGTGTTGCGAACGACTTCCGCAAGGCGCATGGTAATTCCTCGAATCTAGCTAGAAAGCGATAGTAGTGTGGGATGGGAAGGCGGGCCGCGCGCGCTTTTCGCAGTATGGAAAAGCGCTCACGCGGCCATTCAGCTCGCCGTTCAGTGCAGCACGAGTTTCAGTCCAGCGACCAATTGGGCGTTTTCTTCGGGCGAACCGACGGTCAAACGCACGCAATTGACCAGCAATGGATGCATTTTACTCACGTTTTTGATCAAAACCCGCGCTGCCAGCAGCGTTTCGAACATAACGGATGCGTCAGGCACCCGCACCAGCAGGAAGTTGCCAGCGCTCGGGAACACTTCGGCGCCCGGCAATTGGGCCACGGCCTGCGCGAGTTTCGTGCGTTCTTCGCGCAGTTGCTCGGCCTGGGCGTCGAGCACATCGACGTGGTCGAGCAGGAAATCGGCGGCGGCTTGCGTCAGCACGTTGGTGTTGTAGGGCGGCCGCACCTTGTCGAATTCGGTGAGCCAGGCGGGCTTGCCGACCAGATAACCCAGGCGGATGCCGGCCAGACCGAGCTTGGACACCGTACGCATGACGACGACGTTGTCGAACGCATCGGCGCGCGGCAGCCAGCTTTGCTGCGCAAACGGTTGATAAGCCTCGTCTATCACCACCAGGCTTTTGTTCGCCGCGGCGATGATGCGCTCCATATCCGCGTCGTCGTACAGCGTGCCGGTCGGGTTGTTCGGATAGGCCAGATAGATGACCGCCGGTTCATGCTCGGCGATCGCCGCCAGCATCGCTTCGGTGTCGAGCGTGAAATCGGGCTTCAGCGGCACGCCGATGAATTCCAGATTCGCCAGCTTCGCCGACATCTGATACATGACGAACCCCGGCATCGGCGCGAGCACCTTGGCGCCCGGCTTCGCGCACGCCACCGACACCATGCTGATGATTTCATCCGAGCCGTTGCCGAGCAGCACGTCGCAACCCGCTGGCACACCCATCACGCGCTTGATCTTTTCGATCAGCGCTTCCGGGCGCGGCGCCGGGTAGCGGTTCAGCGCAACGCCGGCCAGATGCTCGCCCAGATGGGCGGCGAGCACCGGTGGCAGCGAGAACGGATTCTCCATCGCATCGAGCTTGATGTAGCCCGTGGCGTCCGGAACCGGGTAGCTCGTCATCGCGAGCACGTCGCGGCGGATGATGTCTTGAGGTGTCGTCATAAGTCAGTGGACCGGGCCGCACGGGATACGCCGGCCGGGAATCGGCGGCTTGCGGACTGCCCCAGGTTGGTCTGTATTGTCGTTATTTAACGGGAAACCGCGCGTAATCCGTCGGCAGAGTTCGCGGACACCGGTTCGATGCCCGTCTGCTCCGTATTCCGGCCCGCCGCGGTCAGCCGCGCTTAGCCGTTCTGCCGCATCCGGTATTCGGCGCTGCGGGCATGCGCCTGCAGGCCTTCACCGTACGCGAGCTCGGCGGCGATCTCGCCAAGCGTCTGTGCGCCTTCCGCACTGACCTCGATCACGCTCGAACGCTTGAAGAAATCGTAGACGCCCAGCGGTGACGAGAACCGTGCGGTACGCGACGTAGGCAGCACGTGATTCGGCCCCGCGCAGTAGTCGCCGAGACTTTCACTGGTGTAGCGGCCGAGGAAGATCGCGCCGGCATGGCGGATCAGCTGGCCCCATTGATGCGGTTCCAGCGCGGAGATTTCGAGGTGTTCCGGGGCGATGTCGTTGGCGATAGCGCAGGCTTCGGCCATATCGCGCACCTTGATCAACGCGCCGCGGCCTTCGAGCGACGCGCGGATCACGTCCTGGCGCGGCATGGTCGGCAGCAGTTCGTTGATCGCGTCACGTACGCGGGCGATGAACGCATCGTCGGGGCACAGCAGGATGGATTGCGCGAGTTCGTCGTGCTCGGCTTGCGAGAACAGGTCCATCGCGATCCAGCGCGGGTCCGTCGTGCCGTCGCACAGCACGAGAATTTCCGACGGCCCGGCGATCATGTCGATGCCGACCGTGCCGAACACCCGGCGCTTGGCCGACGCGACATAGGCATTGCCGGGGCCACAGATCTTGTCCACCGCGGGCACCGTTTCCGTGCCGTACGCCAGTGCGCCCACCGCCTGCGCGCCGCCGATCGTGAACACGCGATCCACGCCGCCCAGCAAGGCGGCCGCCAGCACCAGCGGATTCTTCACGCCGTCCGGCGTGGGCACGACCATGACGATTTCGCGCACACCGGCCACCCGCGCCGGAATCGCGTTCATCAGCACCGACGACGGATACGCCGCCTTGCCACCCGGCACATAGATACCCGCGCGATCCAGCGGCGTGACCTTCTGGCCGAGCACGGTGCCGTCGGCTTCCGTGTACTGCCAGCTATGGCTGCCGCACTCGATCTTCTGCTTCTCGTGGTAACCGCGCACGCGCGCCGCCGCTGCCTCGAGCGCCGCACGGCGCTTCGGCTCCAGGCCCTCGAGCGCCGCTTCCAGTTCGGACATCGGCAACTCGAGTGCCGCGACGCTCTTCGCCTCGACGCGGTCGAAGCGGTTCGTGTACTCGAGCACCGCAGCGTCGCCGCGTGTCTTCACGTCGTTCAGAATCTGCGCGACCGAGCGCTCGATTGCTTCGTCTTCGCTCGCCTCGAACGCGAGCACCGCGTGCAGCGACTTCTGGAAGTCGGGAGCGCTGGAATCGAGTTTGCGAATCTTGATAGACATACGGGTATCCGTTTCGGTAAGGCGCGCTAAAGCGTGGTCAAACGAGCGTGGTCAAACTTTTCAGGCCGCGGCACCGGCCTTCGACGCGCGTTCGAACGCATCGAGGATCGGCCGCAGCGCCGCGCGCTTGAGCTTCAGCGCGGCCTGGTTCACAACGAGGCGCGACGAAATCTGCATGATCTCTTCCACCTCGACAAGATTGTTGGCGCGCAAGGTATTGCCCGAGCTCACCAGGTCGACGATTGCGTCGGCGAGGCCGACCAGCGGCGCCAGTTCCATCGAACCGTACAGCTTGATCAGGTCGACGTGCACGCCCTTGGCGGCAAAATGCTCACGTGCCGTTTCCACATACTTGGTCGCCACGCGCAGACGTGCGCCCTGGCGCACCGCGTTCGCGTAATCGAAACCGGCCGCCACCGCGACCGACATCCGGCAACGCGCGATATCCAGGTCGACCGGCTGATACAGCCCGCTGCCGCCGTGCTCGAGCAACACGTCCTTGCCGGCCACGCCGAAGTCGGCTGCGCCGTATTCGACGTAGGTCGGCACGTCCGTGGCGCGCACGATGATCACGCGCACGTTCGCGTCGGTAGTCGGCAGAATCAGCTTGCGCGAGGTTTCCGGATCTTCGGCGACTTCAATGCCGGCTGCGGCGAGCAGCGGCAGCGTCTCTTCGAAGATACGCCCTTTCGACAAAGCCAGCGTGAGCGGTGCGCTCACAGCCGGCGACGACGACGTTTGCGGCATCGAGCTCATGCCTCGCTCCCCGAGATACGGCGCACCTTGGCGCCGATGGCGTTGAGCTTGGTCTCCATCCGGTCGTAACCACGATCCAGGTGATAGATACGGTCGATCAGCGTTTCACCTTCGGCACGCAGCGCGGCGATAACGAGGCTCGCCGACGCACGCAGGTCGGTCGCCATGACCTTCGCGCCGGACAGCTTCTCGACACCGGTCACGAGCGCGGTGTTGCCGTCGATCGTGATGTTCGCGCCGAGGCGGTTCAACTCCTGCACGTGCATGTAGCGGTTCTCGAAGATCGTCTCGACGACTTGCGAGGTGCCGTCCGCAAGCGTGTTGAGCGCCATGAACTGCGCCTGCATGTCGGTCGGGAAAGCCGGATATTCGGACGTGCGGAAGCTCACCGCGCTCGGACGCTTGTCCATGCGCACACGCATCCAGTCGTCGCCCTCTTCGATCGTGACGCCGGCTTCGCGCAGCTTCTCGGTGACGGCTTCCAGAATGAGCGGACGTACTTTACGCAACGTCACATCGCCGCCGGCAGCCGCGACCGCGCACAGGAACGTCCCGGCTTCGATACGATCCGGAATCACCGTGTGCTTTGCACCATGCAGCTTGTCGACGCCCTGGATCACCAGACGGTCAGTGCCGATACCCTCGATCTTTGCGCCCATCTCGACCAGCAGATGCGCGAGGTCGCCCACTTCCGGCTCACGCGCGGCGTTCTCGATGACCGTTTCGCCCTCAGCCAGCACCGCTGCCATCAGCAGGTTTTCGGTGCCCGTCACTGTGATCATGTCGGTCACGATGCGCGCGCCCTTCAGACGCTTCGCACGCGCTTCGATGAAGCCGTGCTCGATCGTGATCTCGGCACCCATGGCCTGCAGGCCCTTGATGTGCTGATCCACCGGACGCGCGCCGATTGCGCAGCCGCCCGGCAGCGACACGCGAGCGTGACCGAAGCGCGCGACCAGCGGGCCAAGCACGAGGATCGACGCACGCATGGTCTTAACCATTTCGTACGGCGCGACGAGGTTATCGACCTTCGACGCATCCAGCGACACGCGGCCCTCGCCGCTCTCGATCTGCACGCCCATCTGGCCAAGCAGCTTGAGCATCGTGCGCACGTCCTGCAGGTCGGGCACGTTCTCCAGATGCACCGGCTCCGCGCTAAGCAGACTCGCGCACAGGATCGGCAACGCCGCGTTCTTGGCACCTGAGACGACGACTTCACCCGACAGCGGGTAGCCACCTTCAATGACGAGTTTATCCATGCCTGTCAGTTCCTGATTGACCCGGACTTCAGCCGGGCCCGCTTTGACTGTGTTCGACGCGCCGCTACCGGCGTCGCGCCCTTCTTGAGTAATTCGCACTAAATTTCCAGATTACGCGTTCTGCCATTCGGCGGGCGTCAGCGTCTTCATGCTGAGCGCGTGGATTTCTTCGCGCATGCGGTCGCCGAGCGCCGCATACACGAGTTGATGGCGCTGGATCAAACGCTTGCCTTCGAAGCTCTCGGCAACGATGGTCGCAAAGAAATGCTGACCGTCGCCTTCGACTTCGAGATGCTGGCAAGCGAGCCCAGCCGCGATGTATTGCTTGACCTGTTCGGGAGTCGGCAACATGAGAGATGCTCCTGATCAGTGGCGCAGTTTGTAGCCGGAGGCGAGCATGCGCATCGCCACCACGGCCAGCACCACAAAGAAACCGGCAACGATCGCAAGGCTCACGAGCGGATTGATATCCGACATCCCGAAGAAACCGTAGCGAAAGCCGTCGATCATGTAGAAAAAGGGATTGAGCCGCGACACTTCGCGCCACACCGGTGGCAGCGTATGCGTCGAGTAGAACACGCCCGAGAGGAACGTGAGCGGCATAATCAGAAAGTTTTGAAACGCGGCAAGCTGATCGAACTTTTCGGCCCAGATGCCGGCGATCAAACCGAGTGTGCCCAGGATCGCCGCGCCGAAAATCGCGAACGCGACGATGTAAAGCGGCGCGCTGAAGCTGACCGGCACGAACCAGATCGTCACGATGAACACGCCGAAGCCGACCGCAAGACCACGGGCTACGGCAGCGAGCACATACGCGCCGAACATCTCGTAGTGCGACAACGGCGGCAGCAGCACGAACACCAGGTTGCCCGTGATCTTCGACTGGATCAGCGAGGACGAGCTATTCGCAAAGGCGTTCTGCAGCACGCTCATCATCACGAGACCCGGAATCAGAAAGCTCGTGTACTCCACGCCCGGGTAGACCTGAACGTGACCGCGCAACGCGTGGCCGAAAATCGTCAGATACAGCAGCGCGGTGATGACCGGCGCCAGCACGGTCTGGAACGACACCTTCCAGAAACGCAGGATTTCCTTGTAAAACAGCGTGCGAAAGCCGCTCATGCCAGCCCCTCGATCACTTCCGGACCGTTCATCACCTGAACGAACACATCTTCGAGGTCGGCTTTACGGACCTCGATTTCTTCGAATGCGCAGCCCGCTGCGCGGCACTGCGCGAGAATCCGCTCGACGTCGTCATAGCTCGCGAGCCGCAGCAGATGCTGTCGGCCATTGCCGTTGCCCGCGCCGCTTTCCACTTCGAGCGGACGCAACTCGGCCGGCAACACACCTTGCGTAAAGCGCAGGAACAGTTGCATGCCGGCAAAGCGCTGCAGCAGCGTGCTGGTGCGCTCGAGCGCGACGACCTCACCGCGCCGCAACATCGCGATGCGGTCGCACAGCGATTCGGCTTCTTCCAGATAGTGCGTGGTCAGCACGATCGTGTGGCCTTCGCGATTCAGGCGCGAGATGAATTTCCACAAGGTTTGACGCAACTCGACGTCGACGCCCGCGGTCGGCTCATCCAGCACGATCACCGGTGGCCGGTGCACCAGCGCCTGCGCCACGAGCACGCGGCGCTTCATGCCGCCCGACAGCGCGCGCATATTGGCGTCGGCCTTCTCGGTGAGGTCGAGATTGGCCATGATCTCGTCGATCCACGCGTCGTTGTTGCGCAGCCCGTAGTAGCCGGACTGGATGCGCAAGGTTTCGCGCACCGTGAAGAAGGGATCGAACACGAGCTCCTGCGGCACCACGCCGAGCGCGCGGCGCGCGTCGCGGAAATCGCTGACTACGTCATGGCCACGTACCGCGATGCTGCCTTCATCGGCGCGCGCGAGACCCGCAAGTATGCTGATGAGCGTTGTCTTGCCCGCACCGTTCGGACCGAGCAGTCCGAAGAACTCGCCTTCTTCCACCGTGAGGCTGACGCCCTTGAGCGCCTGCAAATCCTTGTAGCGCTTCTTGACGTTACGAATTTCTATGGCTGACATGACTGTGGGCCGCGTGCGTCGCGGCGCCTAAAGGAGCCCCGAGGGGGCGCAAAAGTGCTGGAAGGGACGAAATTGGGGCCGGTTATATGCCCCGAAAAACGTTTGATTATAGGGCAAAAATCGGCAGCCCCGGCTCGGCCGGGGCGATTGGAAGTGACGCTAGGGGAGCGTCAATGTCGCGCGCGCTGCAAGCAGCATGGGACCGGAGTAACCGCTAAAGCGCTAACTCCGGTCGACATAACAGGGTATCGACGCCGTAGGCTTGTGCGAGGCTGGCGAGACCAGCCGGCAGGTTGACGATCTCAAACGCGGTGCCGCGCGCCTGGGCGGCACGCTCCCACGCGAGCAGGACGGCCAGAGCGGACGAGTCGAATTGCGCGAGCGGCGCGCAATCCACGCCGGTCGCGCCCGCAGCGATCCGCTGCAAACCCGCCTCAAACGCGGCTTTCGCGCTCTCGTGGGTCAGCGTCGCGCCGCTTTCGAAGCGGCTTGCGACGACCGCGTTCAGCACTTCGCTCACGACTGCTTGCCCGCGGCGAGTTGCTGGTTACGCTGCGTGAGGAACTGGATCAGTCCGTCCACGCCCTTCTGCTGGATCTGCTCGTTGAACTGTTGCTGATACGCCTGGATCAGCCACGCGCCGAGCACGTTGATGTCATACACGCGCCAGCCGTTCGGCGTCTTGTACAGACGGTAGTCGAGTTCGATCGGCGAGCCGTTGTTCATCACCACCGAGCGCACCACCGTGTCGGTGTCGTCCGGGTTCATACGGAACGGCTTGTACTGGATCTGCTGGTCGCGCACCTGTGCCAACGCGCCCGAATACGTGCGGATCAGCAGCATCTTGAACTGCTCGACCACGGCGTTTTGCTGCTCCGGCGTCGCGGTGCGCCAGTTGCGGCCCATCGCCAGTTGTGTGGTGCGGCGGAAATCGGTGTACGGCAGGATCTTTTCGTTGACGAGCTGGGTGATGTGCGAAATGTCGCCTTGCTGGATCGACTTGTCGGCGCGCACCGCGTCGATCACCTGCTGCGTGACGGTCTTGATCAGGCCGTCCGGCGAATTGGAGTCCACCGCTTGCGCCGATGCACCGGCACTGGCGAACGAGAACAGCGCTGCGAACAACGGAATCAGGAATAGTTTTTTCATATCGAACCTTGCTTGCCTTAAAAATAGTGCAACCGTTTGAGCCGACATTAACACGCGAGTTCAGCAGCAATCCATGCGCAAACTGCGAGAGTCGTATCGAGGTGTTACGGCCGCACGATCAACGCAATTTGAATGACGGGAAGTTGAAACGCGTCGGCGGAACCAGTTGGCCGGCCGGAATCTGCGTCGTTTCCGGACCGCCGTTCAGGTCGAGCGGCGGCGTTTCGGAACTGCCCGAAGCGGCTTCAGGTGCAGCCGCCGTGCCGGTTGCGCCCGTGGTTGCGCCAGCCGCCGAAGCAGCTTGCGGCGGCGTTGCGGCAGCCGCACCGGACGCAGCCGATGCTTTCGCGGCAGCACCCTGCGTGCCCGCAGCCGCGCCGCTATCGACGTCGTCGTACTTCGGCAGCGGTGCTTCGTCGCCGTAATTCGGCAGCGACTGCGACTGCTTGCCATCCGACAGCAGATACTGGCGGCGCTGCAGGTACGCATTACGCACGAACGAATACTTATCCAGCGCAGCGCCTTCCAGCACGTCGCCCGCGTTCAGCAGATTCGCGCGCGTGTTGACCACGTTCAGGCCGTACAGCGCCCAGCTCAGGCCATCCGGATGAATGTAGCTGAGCGGATTCACATAGTAATTGCCGATCGAACCAACCGCGTCGCGCAGCGTGCTCGGCCCGAACAGCGGCAGCACGAGGTACGGACCCGCCGGCACGCCGTAGTGACCGAGCGTCAGGCCGAGGTCGTTGTCGTGCTTGGGCAGCTTGGCAAGCGTCGCCACGTCGAATAGACCGCCGACGCCGAACACCGTATTGATCACGATCCGCATGATGTCTTCGACGCCGTCGGCGATCTTCAACTGCAGCAGATTGTTTGCCGCGATGTAGACGTCGCCGATATTCGAGAAGAAGTTGGTGACGCTGTCGCGCACCGGCTGCGGCGTGATGAAGACGTAGCCCTTCGCGACCGGCTTCAGCGCGTACTGGTCGAGCTTGTCGTTGACGGTGAAGATGGTGCGGTTCAAGCCCTCGAGCGGATCGCCCTTGGTCGGCGTCTGCACGGTCGAGCAGCCGACGAGCGTAGCGGTCGCGAGCGCGAACGTCGCCATCTGGACGGCGCGCACGCCTCGTTTGCGTAGGGTCTGCATTTTTATTCTCCTTATTGACCGGCCGCACCAGAGGCGGGCGGAGTCGGCGCCGCCGACGCGGGCGCCGTGGCAGGGGCGGCCCCAGGTGTGGCCGAACCCGCGCCCGGCTTGGATGCGCCCGAGTCCGCGGCCTTGCTATACAGGAATTGTCCGATCAGGTTTTCCAGCACGATCGCTGATTGTGTCATTGAGATCGTGTCACCCGCTTTAAGCATCTCGCTATCGCCACCGGGTTCGAGCCCGATGTATTGCTCGCCCAGCAGACCCGAGGTCAGGATCTTCGCCGACGTGTCTTTCGGAAACGGGTATTGCTTGTCGATATCGATCGTGACGACAGCCTGATAAGCATTGCTGTCAAAGCCGATCGAGGCAACCCGGCCAACCGTCACGCCCGCGCTCTTCACCGGTGCGCGCGCCTTCAGTCCGCCGATATTGTCGAACTTGAGCTTGACCGGGTACGTTGCCTGAAACGACAACGAGCTCATGTTGCCGGCCTTCAGCGCGAGAAACAGCAACGCCACGAAACCCAACACCACGAACAGGCCGACCCAGAAGTCGAGAGCAGTCTTTTTCATCGTCATCCCAAAGTGAATCCGCCACGCTGCTCCCGCTCCCGTCACGCGCAAACCTAGGCGCGCCCGCCGAGCGAAAACGTGCAGCGCAGTTTTAGCTGAACATCAGTGCGGTCAACAGAAAATCGAGGCCGAGCACCGCAAGCGACGCGTACACGACCGTCTTGGTCGTGGCGCGCGACACGCCTTCCGGCGTCGGCTTGGCTTCGTAGCCCTGAAACAGCGCCACAAAGGTCACCGCGAGGCCGAACACCACACTCTTGATGACCCCGGCGCCCACGTCGCGCCAGACATCGACGCCGCCTTGCATCTGCGACCAGAACGCGCCGGCATCGACGCCGATCAGCAGCACACCCACCACATAACCGCCGAACACGCCGACCGCGCTGAAAATCGCGGCGAGGATCGGCATGGAAATAATGCCCGCCCACAAGCGCGGCGCGACAACGACCTTGACCGGGTCCACCGCCATCATTTCCATCGCGGTCAATTGCTCGCCCGCCTTCATCAAACCGATTTCGGCCGTGAGCGACGTGCCGGCGCGGCCCGCAAACAGGAGCGCAGTGACCACCGGCCCGAGTTCGCGCACCAGCGAAAGCGCGACCAGCAGACCCAACGCCTGTTCGGAACCGTAACGGTTCAGCGTGTAATAGCCCTGCAAGCCGAGCACGAAGCCGACGAACAGCCCCGACACGGCGATGATCACCAGCGAATAATTACCTACGAAGTGGATCTGCTTCGTGACAAGGCGCGGCCGGCGCAGCAACGGGAAAAACTCGAGCAGCAGCCGGAAGAAGAACCGCGTGGCGTAGCCGGCCGTTCCCAGCCCGTCGAGTACCGAGCGACCAAGCGCGCTGATCATGACTGACCTCCGCCGATACCGAAATCCGCCGCGAGCGGCGTCTTGCTGGGATAGTGGAATTTGAACGGGCCATCAGGCGCGCCGTCGATGAACTGGCGCACCGTAGGATCGGTCGACGCGCGCAGCTCAGCCGGCGTGCCTTCGGCATGCACCCCGCCATTGGCAAGGAAATAGACGTAATCGGCGATCGCGAACGATTCCGGCACGTCGTGCGTGACCAGGATCGACGTCGCGCCAAGTGCCTGATTCAGCGCGCGAATCAGGTTCGCCGTAATGCCGAGCGAGATCGGATCGAGGCCGGCGAACGGCTCGTCGTACATCATCAACTCGGGGTCGAGCGCAATCGCCCGGGCAAGCGCCACCCGCCGCGCCATACCACCCGAAATCTCCGACGGCGCGAGGTCGCGCGCGCCGCGCAAGCCGACCGCGTTGAGCTTCATCAACACGAGGTCGCGGATCAGTTCTTCGGGAAGGTCGGTGTGCTCACGCAGCGCAAAAGCGACATTTTCGAACACCGACATGTCGGTAAACAGCGCGCCGAACTGGAACAGCATGCCCATCTTGCGGCGCAGCGCGTAGAGGCCGTCGCGCGTTTGTGCGCCGATGTCCTGGCCCTGGAACAGGATCTGGCCGCGCTGCGCGCGCACCAGACCGCCGATCAGGCGCAGCACTGTGGTTTTGCCGCAACCCGAGCCGCCCATAACCGCGACGACCTGGCCGCGCTTGAAGCGCAGATTCAGGTTCGACAGGACGAGCCGGTCGCCATAACCGAAGTCG
The DNA here is from genome assembly GCF_905221015.1 of Paraburkholderia nemoris. Taxonomy (NCBI): domain Bacteria; kingdom Pseudomonadati; phylum Pseudomonadota; class Betaproteobacteria; order Burkholderiales; family Burkholderiaceae; genus Paraburkholderia; species Paraburkholderia nemoris. Next base: position 83,683 of record NZ_CAJNBO010000019.1, read on the forward strand.
ACGTCGCGCAGCTCGAGTAAGGTCTCGGGGGAGGAAGACACGAAACTGACAGTCCTTTTACACGGAAGGCCGAATTATAGGGCCATCATGGAAATGCTGCCGTGAGGTGCCCTGTCCCTTTACTGAACTTGACGATTATTGCGTAAACGCATGTTGCAGCGCAGAAACAGCGACAGCCGGGTCGGCGGCTTCGGTCACGGCGCGCACCACGGCCGCGCAGCCCACGCCCGTCGCCAGCACGTCCGGCAGCACCTGCAGATCGATCCCGCCGATCGCCACCAGCGGCACGACGCCGTCGAGCAGGCGGACATACCGCGCCAGACGCTTGAGGCCCTGCGGCGCGGTCGGCATGACCTTGGTGGTGGTCGGGAACACCGCGCCTAACGCAATGTAGCTTGGCCGGAAATGCAGTGCTTTCAGAATCTCGTAGAAACCGTGCGTTGACAGACCGAGGCGGACGCCGGCAGCGGCAAGTGCCGACAGATCGGCGGTATGCACGTCTTCTTGCCCAAGGTGGACACCGTAAGCGCCCCCTTCCAGCGCGGCTTGCCAGTGATCGTTGATGAAAACCTGGGCATCGTGCTCACGGCCCGCAGCCACACAGCGGGCGATTTCGCGCTTCAGTTCGTCGGCGGGTTCAGCCGACTTGCGGCGCAACTGGACCGTTTTCACGCCAAAGCCCACCACCCGTTCGACCCACTCCGCGGTCGGCAGCACCGGGTACAGGCCGAGCCGGTCAGGGCAACGCGCGAACGCTTGCGCCGGCGCGGCCGGCAGACCGGCGAGGCGTGGGAAGTGCGCGATATCGGCCGGAAAGGCGTCTTCCGCTTTGATTTCGTCGCCGTCGCGCCACGCCAACGCCAGGACCAGCGCGTCGTGCGGATCGAAGCCGCAATCCAGAAACGCCGCCAGCGCGGAAATCCAGTCTTCCGCCAGATGACCTTCCAGACTGTATTTCTCGCCGCCCAGATGCAGCGTCGCCGCGTTCTCGGCAGCGACGATCACGCCTGCGCCCTGCACCTGCCAGCGCGCCACCTGCTCGCCATGCTGCTGCGCGTCGGCGACGATGATCAGGTCGCCGCCGTTCGGCTCGTCCGGCGCGGTCAGGCAGATGCGCCACGGCGCGTGCGTCGGCGGCCACTCGCCCAGGCGGGCGCGGATTCGCTCGGCGGCTTCGGTAAGTTCGTCAGCAGGCGGCCAGAAAAGGTCGCGGCCAGTCAAAGGCAAAGTTTGCGTCATGCGGCGCTCCCGTCTTGATGCCAGAACGGCATGCCGACTACCGGCGTGCTCGCGTGCGCGCTTTCGCGCTCGGCCATCGGCCCCGCCAGAAAAGCCTGGCGGCCCGCTTCGACGCCCAGCGCGAAGGCACGCGCCATCGCGTCGGGGTGCGTCGCCTGCGAAACGGCGGTGTTCAGCAGCACGCCGTCGAAGCCCCACTCCATCACTTGCGCCGCGTGCGACGGCACGCCGAGGCCGGCGTCGACGATCAGCGGCACGTCGGGCAAGCGTTCACGCAAGACCCGCAGGCCGTACGGATTGATCACACCCTTGCCGGTACCGATTGGCGCGCCCCACGGCATCAGCGCCTCGCAGCCCGCATCAAGTAGGCGGCGGCCGATCACGAGATCTTCAGTGCAATACGGCAGGACCTTGAAGCCGTCCTTGATCAGCTGCGTGGCCGCTTCGATCAGGCCAACCGGATCAGGCTGCAACGTGTAGTCGTCGCCAATCAGTTCAAGCTTGATCCACTCGGTTTCGAAGATTTCGCGCGCCATATGCGCGGTCGTCACCGCCTCGCCGACAGTCAGGCAGCCGGCGGTATTGGGCAGCAGCGGCACGCCGTGGCGCTTGAGCAGGTCGAAGAAACCGGCTTCGGCGCCGCCTTCGTTCATCTGCCGGCGCAGCGCGACGGTCACCATGCCGGGCTGCGCGGCGTCGATCGAATCGGACAGCGATTGCAGCGATGGATAGCGCGAGGTGCCGAGCAGCACGCGGCTCGCGAAAGTCTGGCCGTAGAGCGTGAGCGCGTCGGCGGTTTGGGGGGCAGTCATTTGCATAAACCTGGTCTCCGGCAAGGCGTGGCGCGGGGCTTAACCGCCGGCCACGGGTTGCACGACATCGAGCTTGTCGCCCGGCTGCAGCGCGCGCGCCGCATGCTGGGTGCGTGCGACGAAATCGCCGTTCAGCGCGACCGCGAACGGCGGACGCGCGCCGAACGCGGCGAGCGCATCGGCGACAGTCGCGCCTTCGGGCAACGACAACGGCTTCTGATTGATATGAATGTCCATGGTGTTCGAATACGGTTCAATCGATTGAGGCAGCGGCCTGCGCCTGTTTTGCCTGCGGTTATTTCGCCAGCAGCCGCGCAACGCTCATGCCGGCTCCCGCGTGGCGTCCAGTTGAAACAGCTCGCTCCAGCGCGCGGCATTTTGCCAGTCGGCGAAAGCATCGGCGTCGCCGATGCGGCCGTCGAGCAGCGCGGCGGCGAAGCGCACGGCTTCGTCGGCGACTTCGGGCACGATCATGTAGCCGTGCCGGTACAGGCCGTTCACGCGCAATGTCTGCGCGCCATCCCACAGCAGGGCCGGACGGTGGTCCGGCAAAGTCGGGCGGCACTGCGAATTCAGTTCGAGGATGCGGGCTTCGCCGAAGCCGGGATGCACGGAAAACGCCGCGCTCAGCAACTCGAGCGCCGAGCGCACGCTGACCGGCGACATGTCCTCGCCTTCCACTTCGGTGGCGCCGATCACGTAGAGATCGTCCTGCTTCGGCGCGATATACAGCGGGTAGCGCGGATGCAGCAGGCGCACCGGCCGCGTCAGCTTGATACCGGGCGCATGCACGCGCGCGACTTCGCCGCGAATGCCTCGCAACGTGGGCAGCACCGACTTCGCGCCCAAACCGCGGCAGTCGATCGTGATGCGGGCGGACGGCAGCGCATGATCGTCGACCGGCGTGTTCCAGTGTGTTTCGACACCACGCTCAGCGAGGCCCGCGGCGAGCGCGGTCAGCACCTGACGGTTATCCAGTTGGCCTTCGCGCGGCAGCAGCCAGCCCTGGTTGAAGCGGCCTGCCAATGCGGGCTCGGCGGTGCCGACCTGAGCGCCCGCCAGCGTCACGAAGCCGCCGTCGAGCAATTCAGCAGGCGCGTTCGAGCGCACCCGGCGTTCGAACAGTGGCGCTTCGGTGCGATCGGCGTGATGCCATACGACTAGCGTGCCATTGCGCTGGAAGAACACCGGTTCGGGCAATTCGGCCAGCACGCGCGGCCAGGTGTCGAGCGAACTTGCGCCCAGACGGGTGATCAGCAGTTCGGCACTGGCGGCTTCGGCGAGCGGCGCCAGCATGGCGGCGGCGACCCAGGCCGCGGATTGCGTACCTGCGACGTCGCCGCGCTCATAGAGCGCCACGCGATGCCCTTCACCGGCGAGGCGCCACGCGACGAGACGCCCGCACAGCCCACCGCCGAGCACGGCGAAATCGGGTTGAGCTAAACAATTCATCGCGTGCGCTCCGGGTCACAACGGCAAGCAACGCTAAAACAGCCCGGCGCGCCGACACAACCGACAAAAACGCCGTGAAGAGCAAAACACATGTCTGAAGAATAGGCGGTCATCGAATCCTTTCCGTACGGCAAAAAAACGCACGTACCCAGGACGAAACCGGCGGGTGAGGCCGGCCGGGCAAAATGCACGTCCAATGACGGACGCCGCCCGGCGGGGAATGGAAGACTGACTGCTTCCGGAAACTTCCCGCGCCGGTATTACCCGGATCGGGTGCAAAGGGTCTCTCTCAGCCTCGCCGCCGCTGCGTGAAAATCACGCTGCCTGTGGGCAAAGCACCCCTGTTTCGTCGAAGGTCATTAGACCATAAAAGGCGCGGCGCCCGCAAACCAACGGCTTCTGCCGTCACACGCCGTTGATCCGTCACTATCTTTCGATTCATCAATACGGCCGAATGCAGCGCTCTGGCACAATGCCAGGACCGGATGCCGCTGGCGCGCGGGCGACATGCTTCGCCACTCGCGCACCAGCGGCATCGAGGCGGGACCTCTGAGCGGAAATTAATTTTCACTTAAGGGCTTCGCGCCAGAATCGGTCGCTCACCCGGACGTGCGTTCGTCGAGCACGACGCCCGGGGCACGCACCGCAAACCCGCCGTGGGGCCGGCCCGACTTGGGGGCCGCCTGACGCGGGCCAGCACTTCACCAGGATGCTCATGACACCGAATACCGCTTCCAGCCCCGCGCTGCCGCCGGACGAAAAAGTCTCCGCATGGAGCCTGATCAAACCTTACTGGGTTTCCGAAGAACGAAAAACGGCGTGGGGGCTGCTCATCGCGATCGTCGTGATGAATCTGCTCATCGTGTGGATCAACGTGCGCCTGAACCGCTGGAGCGCCGACTTCTACAACGCGCTGCAAACCAAAAACGTGCACGATTTCCCGCACCTGCTGATGGTGTTCTCGGGGCTCGCGTTCGGCTTCATCATCCTTGCCGTGTACGGCCGCTATCTACGCCAGATGCTCGGCTTCCGCTGGCGCCAGTGGCTGACCACGCGTTATCTCAACGAATGGCTGCACGACAGCGCTTTCTACCGGATCGAACGCGACCGGCTCGCCGACAACCCCGACCAGCGGATCAGCGACGACCTGCAATCGCTCGCCACCAGCACGCTTTCGCTGACCCTCGACCTGCTGTCCACGATCGTCACACTGGTCTCGTTCATGACGATCCTGTGGTCGCTGGCCGGTGCGCTGACCGTTTCGCTCGGCGGCATGCCGGTGCAGATTCCGGGCTATATGGTGTGGGCCGCAGCGCTGTACGCGGTAGTCGGCTCAGTGATCATCCAGAAGGTCGGCCATCCGCTCGTGTCGATCAATTACCAGGCACAGAAAGTCGAGGCGGATTTCCGTTTCGGCCTGATCCGTCTGCGTGAAAACGCCGAGCAGATCGCCTTCTACGACGGCATGGAGACTGAGAAGAAGAACACGCACTCGCTGTTCGGCCGCATCCGCGACAACTGGTGGCAGGTGATGAAGTACACCAAGCGGCTCACCTTCGTAACGGCCTTCTACGGCCAGATTGCAATCATCTTTCCGCTGGTGGTCGCCGCGCCCCGCTACTTTGCGGGCGCTTTCACGTTCGGCGTACTGATGCAGATCTCGAGCGCATTCGGTACCGTCAGCGATTCGTTTTCGTGGTTCATCAATAGTTACGGCAGCCTCGTCGAATGGCGCGCTACCGTGAACCGGTTGCGTGAATTCAAGCGCATCGTGCATGCGCCGCGTCTGAAGGAATCGGTCTCGCCCGCTACCGCGCATGGCGGCATCAATCTGCATTTCGTCGACGAAGACGAGCTCACAACTGAAGGCCTCCAGCTTGCGCTGCCGAACGGCAACCCGTTGTCGCGCATCCGCGATATCGCGATCAAGCCGGGTTCACGCTGGCTGGTGCGGGGTCCGTCCGGCTCCGGCAAGAGCACGCTGATGCGCGCGCTCGCCGGCTTGTGGCCGTTCGGCGACGGCTCGATCGACGCACCGGTCAACGCGCGCATGATGTTCATCCCGCAGGTCAGCTACATGCCGATCGGCACGCTGAAAGCCGCGCTCACCTATCCGTCTTCTGCAGATACCTACACTGACGACGAATGCCGCGAAGCGCTCATCACTTGCCGCCTGTCGGAGTACGCCGACCGCCTGCAGGAATCGGGGCACTGGACGCGCATTCTCTCGCCGGGTGAACAACAGCGCCTCGCCGGCGCCCGCGTGCTGCTGCACAAACCGGACTATCTGTTCCTCGACGAAGCAACCAGTGCGCTCGATTCGGAAAACGAGGCACGCCTCTATCACCTGTTCACTGAGCGGCTGCCGCAGGCGGCAATCGTCAGCGTCGCGCATCGCGAATCGCTGGCGGCATTCCATGACGAAACGCTCGACGTCGAACGCTCGGGCGAACCGATTGCTGCGTGAACAGCATGAACAACGCGAGCGACATGAGCAGCACCGGTGACGCGAGCAGCACGACTGGCATGAGCGGCGCCGGGCTCGATCGGGTCGTCCTGATCACCGGCGCGGGCTCCGGCATCGGCGCCGCACTGGCCCGACGCATCGCCGCGCCGCGCACCGCCTTGATGCTGCACGCCCGCGGCGTCGACGACGAAGCGCGCCAGCGTCTTGCACAGGTCGCCGCCGATTGCAGCGCGAACGGCGCGCGCTGTGCGACGGTGTTCGGCGATCTGGCCGAACGCGGCGCTGCCGAACATGTGATTCATCAAACGCTCGCGAACTTCGGCGCGCTTGATCAACTGGTAGCGAACGCCGGCCACGCGCAACGGCAAACGCTCAATGCACTCGACGCGGATGCGTTCAGCGCCGCCTTTGCCGCCATGCCGGCCGCGTTCGCCGCGCTCGTCAAGCGTGCGACGAACGCGCTGGAAACCTCGAAGCGAGGCCGCGTGGTCGCGCTCAGTTCGTTCGTCGCGCATCGCTATCGCGTGGATGCGCCGTTCGCCGCAACGGCGGCGGCGAAAGCGGCGCTCGAGTCACTGGCTAAAACCGCCGCCGCCGAACTTGCGCCGCATGGGGTGACGGTCAATTGCGTGGCGCCCGGTTATACCCGTAAAGATCGCGGCCCAAGTGCCGATAATGCATCGGTGTGGGCCCGCGCCGCCGAAGCGACACCGCTCGGCCACGTCGCCGAGCCCGCGGATATCGCCGCGCTGATCGCCTTCCTGCTCTCCGATGAAGCGCGTCACATCACCGGCCAGGTGATCCATATCGACGGCGGCCTGACGCTCGGTTAGGCAGCACGCCGCAACATCCGGAAACACGCGAGAACAGTTCGAAAGCATTTGCGAAGCGGGCAAGCTGTTCCGCGCTTTGAAAATCCCCTGTAGCAGCGACGATAGTCGTGCGGGCCGTACCATGCGCCGCCCGCCCCGCCCCTCACTGCTACTGGACTCTCCGCACATGTCATTCGATCGCCGCTTCTATCCTTTGACCCAGCGCGCAGCGCTTGCGCTTGGCGCAGCCCTGCTGCTCACGAGCGCCGCGTACGCTGCGCAAGCCACCCAGCCCAATGAGCCGGCGGATGTTTGCCCCGCGCTCAAACACATCGTCGACGCACCCGACTTCAAGCAGCTGCACGTGCAACCTGCCGCGCAACTGCCGGGGGTATCGGCCGTGGACGACTGCCGCGCCAACACGCACGCCTACGATTGCCACTGGCGCGCGCACTGGCAAGCCGACGGTGTCGTCAACGATCCGCTCGAAGAATTCGGCGCCGATATCGCCGCCTGTTTTCCGAACGTCGTGCACGACGTCAACACACCGACGCGTCAGCATTTCATCGTGACCACCGAGGATCGGCGCGTAAACGTGACGGCCAGCGTGCAAGGGCAAAACGAACTGCGCCTGCGCATCACGCGCTGAGCGTGGGCCGTTTTTGCCACGCTCCGCTGCTTTTCTGCTGGGACCCGTTGTCATTTGCCGTACTTCCTCACCGCCACCAGGCACCGCATCATGACCTCTACGCCAAGCTTGCGCGCTTACGCTTTCACGCGGGCCCCAATGGCCGCGTGGGTCATGTTGCGGCGGCCTTGTGCGTGGCTCGCCGCCTCGGCCACCCTCGCCTGCGGCCTGAACGGCTGCGCGTGGACGCTGATCTCGGCGGCCGACGCCACCGGCTCCGTGATTCAGGCGGGCTACGCGATCGCGGCGAACTACTCATCGCCGACCTTCGTCAATGGCCGACCGGCGGACGTGCATAACGTCTGCATCGAAGTGAATCAGACCGTGACGGTCGGCGATTTCGTGCCGGCGCTGCAGCTTGCGCTCGACCGGCACGGCATTCGTTCGGACGTCTACAATCCGGGCACCTCGCCCGCCGGATGCGAGGCGCGCCTCGTCTACAACGCCGCGATCGATTACGGCCGCCGTTCGTTCAGCGACGAAACGATCCAGTATCTGTCGATCATCGATCTGACGCTGATCCAGCACGGGCGCATTCTCGTCACCGCGCGCTACCAGACCGGCGGCCTCAACACAGACCGCTTCTCGACCGCCTCGACCAAACTCAATGGTCTGATCGACAAGATGGTGGTCGATCAGACCCAACTGGTCCGGCAGCCGATGCAGACCATCCAGACGTCGCTGGCAAACTAGGCGCCCAGCCTGCTTGCTTTCTCTTACGCGAGAAAGAATTCGAAAGCGTTTCGCGCTTTGCGCCGCTCGCGTGGATCACTAAGATGACCTGGATGAACCAATCCATTCTGGTCGTCGACGACGACCCCGTCGTACGTGAGCTCGTCAGCGAATATCTGGTGGGGCGTGGCTTCAAGGTATCCACGCTCGAACATGGCATGGCGCTGCAGCGTAGCTTGCAGGACGAACGTCCCGCGCTGGTCGTGCTCGACATCATGATGCCGGAGCTCGACGGCATTAGCGCGCTACGCGCATTGCGCGTCGCCGGCGACGATATTCCTGTGATCCTGCTGACCGCGCGCGCCGATCCGATCGACCGCGTGATCGGCCTCGAACTCGGCGCCGACGATTATCTCGGCAAGCCATTCGAACCGAGCGAGCTGGTCGCGCGGATTCGCACGGTCCTGCGCCGCCGCGGCACGATTGCGCCGAGCGCGCCGGAGCAACGCGCGCCCTATCGTTTCGGCCGTTTCGAGGTGAATTTTCCAGCACGCGAATTGCGCCGCGACGGTGAGCGGATTCCGCTGCGTTCGAGCGAATTCGCGATGCTCAAGGTGTTCGTCACGCACGCGATGACCGTACTCACGCGCGCGCAGTTGCTGGAGAAACTTCACGGCAATAGCGAGGTGCATCGCAATCGCAGTCTTGACGTCTCGATCTGGCGTTTGCGGCGGCTGATCGAAGTGGATCCGTCCGAGCCTCGCTATGTGCAGACCGTCTGGGGACGGGGCTACGTGTTCGTGCCGGACGGTGAAATCGGCGCTGCGGAGCGCGACGCGCCACCGCTTGCATGATGCTTGCCCGGCGAGCGCCTGGCGCCAGGCCTCGGACTTGAGAAAACCTACGCGGCGTGTCGCGCATCTCGCGCGCGCACCGCATCGACGTTAGAACGTCAGCACACTCAGAAACATTCTCTGCAGCCAGCCCATCGTGGTGGAGTCGGAAACCATCCCCACGCCGGCCTGCTCGATGCGCGCATTCGCGACCTTGCTCGACGCCACATAATTGCCTGCTTCGATATCCTTCGGATTGACGATGCCCGACAGGCGCAAGCGGTCGCGGTTGCCGCTCATCGCGATCATCTTCTCGCCCGATACCACAAGGTTGCCGGTCGACATCGTTCCGATCACGGTCACGGCCAACGTACCGGTCATGCCGCTGACGTCGGTGAGACTGCCCTGCCCCTTGTAGTCTGTACTGGCCGAGCCGATGTTGAACAGCCTCGCGAGCCGCGCGGCGGCGTTGGTCGACTGATCGGCGGCGGTCGCGGTGATGCTGCTCGAACGGCTCGCGGCGGCGGTCGCGCTATTGTTGCCACTGTACGATTCCGACAGGCGGATCGTCAGCACGTCGCCGATATGCTGCGCACGCGGCGTTTCGTAGAGCAGCAAGGGCGCACCGGCCTGATAGATCGCGCCCTGCGTGTTGACGTTCAGCGGCGCCGACGCGAGCGGCGGCGACATCGGCGTTTCGACGATTGACGGCTGTTGGCCGCTCCCGCAAGCCGCGAGGCAAGCCACCGCGCCTAGCGCGACAGTGAGACGTAGCGCAGTCATGCATGCTCCTTGGCCGGATCGGCCGGGTAAAAAACGGACTCTGCGGTCTTGCTCGTTGCCGATGCTTTGTTGAACGACGCAATCTGCGCCACGCATGAGTCCGCAAATAGCGCGACAGATGAGGCGTCACATCACCCCGCCTCGGCCCCGCTCGCCTGCCATTGCCGCACGACCGACTTCACCCATGCATCCGAGCCTTTCAACAGATAGGTGAGGGTGCCGTTGCGGGTGCCCGGCAGAAAGCACAACGTGATCGAACTCACCGCGTTTTCCCACACATAGACCGGCAGCGCGCCCGATGACGACACGCTTTGCGTCACCAGACGCGGCGTGCCATAACGGTCCGCGAGCGCGTCGCGCAAGTCTTCGGCGGTAATCTCGTCGATCACGAAGGAAATCTCGTACAGACGCAGTGCGCTCTGGCCGTCGACACGCGCAAAGCGCAGCACATGCTCCAGTGCCGGCGCGCCGTCGACGACGGCTTGCGACACCGCCCAGCCATCGTCCGCACGATGCGCCCAGCGGCAGGCCACCGTCAGACTCTCGCGCGATTTCAGCCGCATGCCGAGTGCACCCGCCTGCACGTCCGTCTCGCAGACAGGCACGCTGCCAATCGGCGTAGCGCGCACGGTCGAACCCGCGCGGAACTCGTCGAGCGTGATGCCGAGCGCAATGCCGCGAAACGCAAACGGCGTGTCCTGCGAGCGCCGCCGTGCGTCAGCGGAAGCAGCCTTCGACGCGGCGTTGGCCGCGCTCGCTTCGCGCGCAACGGGCTGCGCGTGAGCGACCATCGAAAACGCGCCGCCCAGCAGCGCCAGCACGCAGGCAAACCGTTTGAGTGTCATGATTCAGTCGATCGCGGATGAACACATGTCGAACGGGGCGGCCGCGGCATGGCCGACGACCGGGACGATTTTCAGTGTGGCCGACGTCAGGCGGCACGGCAGCGCGGCGACGGCGCAGCCGCCGAGCGGCAGCAGCGCCGTGCCCAGCGTCAACCACGCAGCGACACGGATGAAACGCTCAGGAATGCTCGAGGTCGACACACGGGCCTCGGTGCGTCAGGCAGTCGTGTTGACGTGATGCCCGACCAGCCCCGTCGGCAGCGACGGCGGCGCCTCGCTAGCGGGCTCCTTGGTCTGCGGCGTGGCCAGTGAGTTGGTTGGGGCTGCGGGTTTTTCCGCTGGCGGCGTGGGCGCGAGCGAAGAAAAGCGGGTTGAGCTGAGATTGCTATGAACGGTCATGATGAGCCTCGCGTGGCGCTAGGTTTCGATTTCACGCCGCCTGCCGTGGGCCCAAGGCGTTAGGCTGTTTTCGGCATGCGGCGCAACGTACTGCACGACGAATCATCTCGCCGCGCACGTAGTGGCGATGCGCGAAGGAACGCGCGCTTTTCCGCGGTTCTTACGACCCGTTTCGACCCCTTGCCGTCAGTAGCAATTGCGCACAGATTCTTTCCCCGAAGAAATTCAAGCGGTGCAAAATGACTTCCACGCCGCGCTGCGCATGGGCAAATGGGCCAACCCTTGCCGGTGCGTTGCCGGCGCGCTGCCGAATATAGCGGCCGTGAAATATGCCGTGAGCCTTTGGTGGCGGGCCTCACGCCCGAACCGGCGGACACGGCGCGAGCTTGGGTAAGCATTGGTAAGAAAACAGTCGATCGCGCGCCGCGCGTGCCAGTCTAAAATTTCGCCATGAATCCACAGGTCCTTATCGTCGACGACGACCCGGTAGTGCGCGATCTGCTTTGCAAGTTTCTGCAGACGAACGGCTTCGACGCGTCAGTGCTGCACGACGGCACCCATTTGCAACGCCGGCTCGAACGTGAGCGGCCGTCGGTCGTCGTGCTCGACATCATGATGCCGAACACCGACGGCTTACGCGCGCTCACCGCGCTGCGTGCCGCCGGCGACGACATTCCGGTGATTTTCGTAACGGCGCGCGGTACGGTGGCCGACCGCATCGTCGGGCTTTCGCTCGGTGCGGACGACTACCTGACCAAGCCGTTCGACCCACGCGAACTGCTCGCGCGCATCCATACGGTGCTGCGCCGCCGCGGGCCGTCCACCACAAGCGCGCCGGAAGCCCGCAAGCCGTATCGCTTCGGGCCGTTCGAACTCGACTTCGCCACGCGCGCGCTGTCGCGCGACGACTCGAAGCTGCCGCTGCGCGACAGCGAGTTCGCCCTGCTAAAGATTTTCGTCAACAATCCGTACAAAGTGCTGTCGCGCGTGCTGATCCACGATCTCGTGCATCGCGACAATCTCGCTTTCCGCGATCGCAGCCTCGACGTGCCGATCTGGCGCCTGCGCCGCGTGATCGAAGATGACCCGTCCAATCCCTGCTACGTGCAAACAGTGCGCGGCAAAGGCTACGTATTCGTGCCCGACGCCGACGGCACACCGTTCGCCGACGAGGCTGCCTCAAGCGCATGAGAAACCCGCTGAACACGCTGTTCGGCAGAATGGCGTTATTGTCGGCGGCGGTGTTGTTTGCAATTCAGGCCGGGTGGTTCGTACTGGTGGTGATGCAGCCGCCGCGCCACGAAATCGACGGCTTCGCACGCGGCATTCTGCTCGTGCTGCAGGCCATCAACGGCGAGCCGATGAAGGGCGCCGCGCTTGCGCCCGCCATGCGGGTGCACCTCGTGCCTACGTGGAACATGCCGTCGAGCGTCCATCTGCGCACGCCGGATCAGCGTCCGCTGGTCGAATTGAGCCGGCACTTGCGCGAAAACCTGCCGCCCGGCACGCAGATCGCCGTCGACGACCTGCGCCCGCCGCAGCTATGGGTGCTGTTCCCCGGCAAATCAAACTGGGTTGTCGTGCCGGTGGACGTGCCGCCGCGCCCGCGCTTCGTGATCGAATCCGTCTCGATGCTGGCGGCGGCGCTGATTCTGTCGCTGTTCGCGGTCTGGCAGATGCAGCGGCCGCTGTCGCGCGTGGCCGATGCCGCTCGCGCGTTCGGTTCAGGCGGCCGGCCGGAACCCGTGACCGTGCAGGGTCCGCGCGAACTGCGCGATCTGATCGGCTCCTTCAACGACATGATGCGGCGTCTGAACGAGGCCGGTGACGACCAGGCGGTGATGCTGGCCGGCGTCGCGCACGACCTGAAAGCGCCGCTCACGCGGCTGAAGTTGCGTGCGAGCGTACTGGTTGCGGAAAGTGAGCGGGCCGGCCTGATACGCGACGTCGACTCGCTGACCAACATCGTCCAGCAGTTTCTGGAGTTTGCGGGTCAGTCCGCCGACACCGGGCCGCCGGTCGAAGTCGACGAATTCCTGCAGGAACAGTTTTCCGCCGGCGACAGCACCGAGACGCCGCTCTTCACGCTCGATCTGCGCGCCGGTTCGTCGTTCACGCTTCCGCGCACCTTGCTCGACCGGCTGGTCACGAACCTGGTCGACAACGCGCTCGAGCACGGCTCACCGCCGGTGGATATCGCCACGGCACGCGATGACCGGCATTGGGTCATCAGCGTGCGCGACCACGGCCCAGGCATTCCCGACGATCGCATCGCGGCGGCGATGAAACCGTTCGTCCGGCTCGACGCCGCACGTGGTGGCGAAGGTCATTGCGGCCTGGGCCTCGCGATCGTCGCGCGGCTCGCGCACGATCGCGGCGGACGCTGCCATGTGCGCAATCACGCGCAAGGCGGGCTGGAAGTGCGGATTGAATTGCCGGTTGGGCCGGCACACGCGAAGGATGGTCGAGAAGGGTGAAGCGGCAGTGAGGCGGCATCGAGCACGGGCACTTACACGCCCTTACTGGATGGCCTTTTGTGATGGCAGCGGCCTTATAGTCGCCCCCGGCAACCTCGATGCCGCCCTTCTCTGTCCGCCCGCTTATTTGGGGCGGACTTTTTTTCGTCTGTGCCTGCCGGTGTAGTCCGCGCAACAAAAGGCACACCAGGCGCGGCAAGTGCGAGTCAGAGGACCAGGCGGTCGTGCAACGTGTCGATCGTCGCTTGAGACAGGCCCAGGCCTTGTGTCAGATAGCTCGCCATCGTGCCGTAGCTCGCCTGCACCTGATCGAACCCCGCCTGCAGATAATTGTCCTGGACGGTGAACAGGGGCGACTCGCTCGCGGCGATCGCGTCGCCGCTTTGCGCGCGTAACACCTCGGTCTGCGCCGCGATCGACTGAGCCAGATAGACGTTGCTCAGCAGATAGTCCTGCATGATGACGTCGAGCGGCACGTTGGCAATGCTGAGCAGGAGAGCCGCGACCCAACCGGTGCGATCCTTACCGGCATTGGAATGAAACAGTTGCGCGCCGGCGCCATTGGCGAGTCGCGTAAGGAGCTCGCCGTAGCCGACGCGCTGAGCGGCGCCGGTGACATAGGCGCGCGCCTGGGCCTCCATGAACGCGACGGCGGCGCCTGCCGTATCGAAGGTTGGCGCGACGAAGTCGCTGACACCCAGCACGTCCAGCGCCTGCGATGTCGCGCCGACCGGCAGGATATCCGCGGTACGCGCGATTTCGCCAGGCGTGCGCAGATCGTAGACCGCGGCGATGCCGAGTTTGTCGAGCGCGGCCGTGTCGGCAGCGCTCAGGGTCAGCGCGTTCGCGCGATAAAAGGCCCCGCGACGCATCTGTTTGCCGTCAACCGTGGGATAACCGGCGGCCGCGCCCGCCACATCGCGGAAGTTACTCACCGAGGCGAGGCGTGGCGTTTCCGGCTGATCGGCGTCCAGATTTCCGCCCCCGCAAGCCGACAGCAGCGAACTGCCCATGCCGGAAAGCAGCAACACGCTTGCCGAGGACTTCAGGAATGCGCGGCGCGATTGATAAGCCCGCAAAGGCGTGCTCGCGGAGCGGCGGAATGGCGAGCAGGTTTTTGCGGTTGCGTGCATTAAGGGTGACGGGTGCGGACGTGAATAGGACTTTCGCAGCTTGAGTGCTGCGGGCGCAGTTTAACGGCGAATAATTTTTTTCGGGTTACATCGTAGTAGTTGGTAAGGAACCGGAATGGAATCTCTTACTCCATCGCCATTTTTGACCACAACTGGCCGCACAACACCTCGTCCCCTTAGAATACAAAAAACCCCCGATCAAGCCGCCGGAAGGCAAAAACCGCCTGGAGACCACAAAAAAACATGCCCTCTCTCCAATGGTTCACCGAACTGACCCAGCGCGAACGCCGCACCCTCTACGCTGGCTTCGGCGGCTATGCAGTCGACGCGTTCGACTTCATGATCTACTCATTCCTCATCCCGACGCTGATCGCAACGTGGGGCATGACCAAAAGCGAAGCCGGCATGATCGCGACCAGTTCGCTGATTTCGTCGGCGATCGGCGGCTGGCTCGCCGGCATTCTGGCCGACCGTTACGGACGCGTCCGTGTGCTCCAGTGGACCATCGCCACCTTCGCGATCTTCACCTGCCTGTCAGGTTTCACCCACTCGTTCTGGCAACTGCTGACCACCCGCACGCTGCAGGGCATCGGCTTCGGCGGCGAATGGTCGGTCGTGACGATCATGATGGCCGAAACCATCCGTTCACCTCAACATCGCGCGAAAGCTGTCGGCACCGTGCAGAGCAGCTGGTCCGTCGGCTGGGCCGCGGCGGCCATCATCTATTGGGCGTTCTTCGCGCTGCTGCCAGAACAGGTCGCATGGCGCGCCTGCTTCTGGATCGGCCTGCTGCCCGCGCTGTGGATCTTCTACATTCGCCGCAATGTCAGCGATCCTGAAATTTTTCTCGAAACACGCCGCGCTCGCGACAGCGGTTTCGATACTTCGCATTTCCTGCAGATCTTCTCCTTCCCTCACCTCAAGACCACCCTGCTGGGCAGCGTGCTGTGCACCGGCATGCTCGGCGGCTACTACGCGATCACCACCTGGCTGCCAACCTATCTGAAGACCGTGCGCCATCTGTCGGTCTTCAACACCAGCGGCTATCTGATCGTGCTTATCGTCGGCTCGTTCACCGGCTATATCGTCGGGGCGATTCTGTGCGACAAGATCGGCCGGCGCGCATCGTTCGTGCTGTTCGCAATCGGCTCGTTCGTGCTCGGCATGGTCTACACGATGCTGCCGATCACCGACGGCATGATGCTCGCGCTCGGCTTCCCGCTCGGTATCGTCGTGCAAGGGATTTTTGCGGGCGTCGGCGCGTATTTATCGGAGCTCTATCCGAATGCGATCCGCGGCTCGGGGCAGGGCTTTTGCTACAACCTCGGCCGCGGCCTCGGCTCGTTCTTTCCGATCCTGGTGGGTACACTGTCGCAAACCATGACGCTTGTTAAGGCGATGGGTATTGTCGCCGGTTCGGGCTATCTGCTGGTGATCGTCGCCGCAGTGTGTCTGCCGGAAACCAAGGGCAAAGTGCTCGGCGCGACCAGCCCTACCGCCTGAAATCGTTGCACACAACCATGAAAACGATTGTTCTCGGCGGCGGCGTCATTGGCGTCGCCACCGCGTTTTATCTGCGCCAGCAAGGCTGCGACGTTACCCTGATCGAACGCGAGCCGGATGTCGCGCTCTCGACCAGCTTCGGCAACGCCGGCGTGATCGCGCCGGGTTACGTGACGCCGTGGGCCGCGCCCGGCATGCCGGCGAAGATTCTCAAGTATCTGTTCGAGCCGGCCTCACCGCTGATTTTCCGCCCCACCCTGGATCCGGCTCAATGGCGTTGGATCGCGCGCTGGCTCCGTGAATGCGACCTCGAACGGTTTCGCGTCAACAAGCAGCGCATGCAACGCATCGCTTATTACAGCCGCGAGTGCCTGCACGAATTCCGTGGCCGTCATCCGTTCGACTATGGCCGCAGCCAGGGCTATCTGCAATTGTTCCGCAGCGAGTACGACGTCGAGCTCGCGCAACCGGCATTGGCGGTCTTGCGCGATGCGGGCATTGCGCACCGTGAGGTCAGCGCGGCGCAGTGCGTCGAGATCGAACCGGGTTTGCGCTGGGCACGTCAGACGCCGCTCTCGGGTCTCTATCTCCCCGACGACGAAGCCGGCGATTGCGCCCGCTTCACCCGTGAATTGCGGGCGATCTGCGAGCGCAACGGTGTGCAGTTTCGCTTCGACACGCGGATAAGTTCGCTCGACGTGCGAGGCGGTACGGTGCGCGCGGTGCATCTCGAGAGCGAACGGGGCAGCGAGACGTTGCAAGCGGAAGCGGTCGTGGTGGCGCTGGGGGTCGACAGTGCGGCGCTGCTCGCGCCGCTTGGTGTGAAGGTGCCGCTCTACCCGGTCAAAGGCTATTCGGCGACGCTGCCGGTCACCGACGATGAAAAAGCCCCGCATGCCGCACTGATGGACGAGTCGCTGAAGACGGCAATCACGCGCTTCGGCAACAACCTGCGCGTGGCCGGCACCGCGGAACTCGGCAATCGCCAGACGACGTTGCGCGAGCAGGCCTTGCAGACGCTGATGAAAGTGCTCAAGGACTGGTTTCCGCACGCGGCCAACCCGACCTCCGCACACTTCTGGGTGGGCCGCCGGCCAATGACGCCCGATGGTGCGCCGTTACTCGGCCCGTCCGGTGTGGAGAATCTGTGGCTGAATCTCGGGCACGGCTCGACGGGCTGGGCGATGTCGATGGGCTCGGGCCGGGTGGTCGCGGATCTGATTACGCAGCGCACGCCGGAGATCGATCTGGACGGGCTGACGCTGGCGCGCTATCGGAAATGACCGCGCGCCCCCACGCGTAGGCAGGACGCTTCAACGAACGCCACGTGACACACCTGGCGTCGCAAAAACAGAAAAGCCGGGTCACCCTCTCAGGTGCCCGGCTTTGTTTTTGCCGCTTTGTCGTCTCCACCACATCCTGCAAGCAGTGGCTGGTTTCCGCTTTGAAGAGCGAAAACCAGCCGGAGACGTTAGGTTAACGCGGCAGTTCCGAATGCCCCATCAGGAATGCATCGACCGAACGTGCGCACTGACGGCCTTCGCGGATCGCCCACACCACCAGCGACTGGCCACGGCGCATGTCGCCCGCGGTGAAGACCTTGTCCACCGACGTGTAATACGCCTTGTCGCCTTCAGTCGACGCGCGCACGTTGCCACGGTTGTCCTTGTCGACACCGAACGCTTCGAGCACAGGCGACACCGGCTGCGTGAAGCCCATGGCCAGCAGCACCAGATCGGCCTTCATTTCGAATTCCGAGTTCGGCACTTCCTGCATCTTGCCGTCCTTCCATTCGACGCGCGCGGCGATCAGTTTCTCGACCTTGCCGTTCTTGCCTTCGAGGCGCTTGGTAGCCACCGCCCAATCGCGCGAGCAGCCCTCGTCATGCGACGACGACGTGCGCAGCTTGATCGGCCAGTACGGCCACACGAGCGGCTTGTTTTCTTCTTCCGGCGGTTGCGGCAGCAGTTCGAATTGCGTGACGCTCTTCGCGCCATGACGGTTCGACGTACCGACGCAGTCCGAACCCGTATCGCCGCCACCGATCACGACCACATGCTTGCCCTTGGCGAGCAGCTGGTTCGCGACCTTGTCGCCGGCGTTGACCTTGTTCTGCTGCGGCAGGAATTCCATCGCGTAATGGATGCCTTCCAGCTCGCGGCCCGGCACCGGCAGATCGCGCGGCGTTTCCGAACCGCCGGCGATCACGACCGCGTCGAACTGTTCTTTCAGCTCGGCCGGCGTGACGGTTTCCTTCGCGGTGTTGCCGATATGCGCCGGCAGCGAATCCGCCTTGCCGACGAATACGTTGGCGCGGAACGTCACGCCTTCGGCTTCCATCTGACGCATGCGGCGGTCGATCAGCCACTTCTCCAGCTTGAAGTCAGGAATGCCGTAACGCAGCAAACCGCCGATGCGGTCGTTCTTTTCGAACACGGTGACATCGTGCCCCGCACGCGCGAGTTGCTGCGCGACGGCCAAACCGGCGGGGCCTGATCCGACCACGGCGACCTTCTTGCCCGTCTTGTGCTTCGGCGGCAGCGGCGCGACCCAACCTTCGGCCCACGCTTTGTCGATGATCGCGTGTTCGATCGACTTGATGCCGACCGCGTCGTCGTTGATGCCGAGCGTGCACGCCGCTTCGCACGGCGCCGGGCAGATGCGGCCCGTGAACTCGGGGAAGTTGTTCGTCGAGTGCAGCACTTCGATCGCGGTCTTCCAGTCCTGATGGAACACCAGGTCGTTGAAGTCCGGGATGATGTTGTTCACCGGGCAGCCGTTGTTGCAGAACGGAATGCCGCAGTCCATGCAACGTGCGCCTTGAATCTTGGCTTCGTCGTCGGTCAGTGCCGCGACGAATTCCTTGTAGTGCTTCACACGCGTGAGCGGAGCTTCGTACGCCTCGTGGCGGCGCTCGAACTCGAGAAAACCGGTTGCCTTGCCCATGTGGTTCTCTTCTCTATCTGTATCAGGTGAGGTGATCTACACCCGCCGCGCGTCGAACAATCGAGTAGTTGAGCGCGGCGGGTACGGCTAAGTGTGACGTCTGCGGGTCGAGCCGCGGGCGGGTCAGTTAAGCGGCGAGGACTTCCTTGTTCGCCTTCTTCGCTGCCATTTCGCCCAGTGCGCGCTTGTATTCGGTCGGGAATACCTTCACGAACTGACGGCGCGATGCATCCCAGTTTTCCAGCAACGCTTTCGCACGCGGCGAACCCGTGAACTGGAAGTGACGTTCGATGAGACCCTTGAGCAGAACTTCATCGGTTGCGCCGCTGTGCCACAAGCCCTTGTCGACCGTGCGTTCCTGTTCCGCCTGTTGCAGAACCGGATCGAGCGCGACCATCGACTTGTTGCACTTGCCCGCGAACGTGTTGTCCGGGTCGTACACGTAAGCGATACCGCCCGACATACCGGCCGCGAAGTTACGGCCCGTTTCGCCGAGCACGATCACCGTGCCGCCCGTCATGTATTCGCAACCGTGGTCGCCCGTGCCTTCGACAACCGCAGTCGCGCCCGAGTTACGCACGCAGAAACGCTCGCCCGCGACGCCGCGGAAGAACGATTCGCCTTCGATCGCGCCGTACATCACCGTGTTGCCGCAGATGATGTTTTCTTCGGACTTGCCGCGGAAATCGTTAGTCGGACGGATGATGATGCGGCCGCCCGAGAGGCCCTTGCCGACGTAGTCGTTACCGTCGCCAACCAGATCCAGCGTCACGCCTCTTGCGAGGAACGCGCCGAAACTCTGGCCCGCGGTGCCCTTCAACTGGATGTGAATCGTGTCGTCAGGCAGGCCGTCGTGGCCGTACTTCTTCGCAATCGTGCCGGACAGCATCGCGCCGACCGTACGGTTCACGTTGCGCACCGGCTGAATGAACGAGACGTGCTCGCCCTTCTCGATCGCGGCCTTCGCCTTCTCGATCAGCACGTGATCCAATGCGCGGTCGAGACCGTGGTCTTGCACGTCGACGTGCTTGCGTGCGACGTCAGCCGAAACCTGCGGCTGATAGAACACGCGCGAGAAGTCGAGACCCTTCGCCTTCCAGTGTTCGACGCCCTTCTTCATATCGAGCAGTTCGGCGTGACCGATCAGGTCCTCGAACTTGCGGATGCCCAGTTGCGCCATGATTTCGCGCGCTTCTTCGGCAACGAAGAAGAAGAAGTTGACGACGTGTTCCGGCTGTCCCTGGAACTTCGCACGCAGCACCGGATCTTGCGTCGCGACACCGACCGGGCAGGTGTTCAGGTGGCACTTGCGCATCATGATGCAGCCTTCGACGACGAGCGGCGCCGTCGCGAAGCCGAATTCGTCCGCGCCGAGCAGCGCGCCGATCACGACGTCGCGACCGGTCTTCATCTGACCGTCGGCCTGCACGCGAATACGGCCGCGCAGCTGGTTCAGCACCAGCGTTTGCTGCGTTTCGGCCAGACCCAGTTCCCACGGCGTACCGGCATGCTTCACCGACGACAGCGGCGATGCACCCGTGCCGCCGTCATGGCCGGCGATCACAACGTGATCGGCCTTCGCCTTGGCGACACCGGCAGCGACCGTACCGACGCCCGACTCCGACACCAGCTTCACCGACACGCTGGCGGCCGAGTTGGCGTTCTTCAGGTCGTGAATCAGCTGCGCCAGATCTTCGATCGAGTAGATGTCGTGGTGCGGCGGCGGCGAAATCAGGCCGACGCCCGGCACCGAGTAACGCAGCTTGCCGATGTATTCCGACACCTTGTGACCCGGCAACTGACCGCCTTCGCCCGGCTTTGCGCCCTGCGCCATCTTGATCTGGATCTGATCGGCCGACGCGAGGTATTCCGCCGTCACGCCGAAACGGCCCGACGCCACTTGCTTGATCTTCGAGCGCAGCGAATCGCCGTCCTTCAGCGGAATGTCGACGATCACTTCGTCGCCGATCACCGACTTCATGGTGTCGCCGTTCTTGATCGGAATGCCACGCAGTTCGTTGCGATAACGGTTCACGTCCTCGCCGCCTTCGCCGGTGTTCGACTTGCCGCCGATGCGGTTCATCGCGACCGCCAGCGTGGCGTGGGCTTCGGTCGAGATCGAGCCCAGCGACATGGCGCCGGTGGCGAAACGCTTGACGATGTCCTTCGCCGATTCCACTTCGTCGAGCGGAATCGCCTTGGTCGGGTCGAACTTGAATTCGAACAGGCCGCGGAACGTCATATGACGCTTGGTCTGATCGTTGATCAGATGCGCGTATTCCTTGTACGTCTGGTACGAGTTGCTGCGCGCCGAGTGTTGCAGCTTGGCGATCGCATCCGGCGTCCACATGTGCTCTTCGCCGCGCACGCGATAGGCGTACTCGCCACCCGCGTCGAGCATGTTCGCGAGCACCGGGTTGTCGCCGAACGCATCGCGATGCAGACGGATCGCTTCTTCCGCGACGTCGAACAGGCCGATCCCGCCGACCTTCGACGAGGTGCCGTTGAAATACTTCGACACCAGGCCTTCAGCCAGACCGACCGCTTCGAAAATCTGCGCGCCGGTGTACGACATGTAGGTCGAAATGCCCATCTTCGACATGACCTTCATCAGACCCTTGCCGACTGCCTTGGTGAAGTTGTAGACCGCCTTCTCCGCCGACAGGTCGCCCTTCAGGCCCACTGCCATCTGGCTGAGCGTTTCCATCGCGAGGTACGGGTGCACGGCTTCCGCGCCGTAGCCCGCAAGCAGCGCGAAGTGGTGCGTTTCACGCGCCGAGCCGGTTTCAACGACGAGACCCGCGCTCGTGCGCAGACCGTGCTGGACGAGGTGCGTATGGATCGCGGCGGTGGCCAGCAATGCCGGGATCGCGACGTTGTCGCGGTCGGTCTTGCGGTCCGACACGATCAGCATGTTGTAGCCGGACTTGACCGCGTCCACGGCTTCCGCGCACAGCGATGCCAGACGCGCTTCGATACCCTCCTTGCCCCAGGCCACCGGATAGCAGATGTTCAGTTCGTAGGAGCTGAACTTGCCGCCCGTGTACTGATCGATCGCGCGGATCTTGGCGATGTCCTTGAAGTCGAGCACCGGCTGCGACACTTCGAGGCGCATCGGCGGGTTGATGTTGTTGGTGTCCAGCAGGTTCGGCTTCGGACCGACGAACGACACCAGCGACATCACCATGTTTTCACGGATCGGGTCGATCGGCGGGTTCGTGACTTGCGCGAACAGCTGCTTGAAGTAGTGATAGAGCGTCTTGTTCTTGTTGGACATGACGGCCAGCGGCGAGTCGTTGCCCATCGAACCGACAGCTTCTTCGCCGGCTTGCGCCATCGGCGCCATCAGGAACTTGAGGTCTTCCTGCGTGTAGCCGAACGCCTGCTGACGATCCAGCAAAGCAGCGGCTTCGCGGCGTTCCGTCGCGACGTCTTCGGCCTTCGCCTCGATTTCGTCGAGCTTGATGCGCACGGCGTCGATCCAGCTCTTGTACGGCTTGGCGTTCGCGAGGTTGTCCTTCAGTTCCTTGTCGTCGATGATGCGGCCGTGTTCCATGTCGATCAGGAACATCTTGCCCGGCTGCAGACGCCACTTCTTGACGATCTTCGACTCGGGGATAGGCAGCGTGCCAGCCTCCGACGCCATGATGACCAGGTCGTCGTCGGTGACGATGTAGCGCGCCGGACGCAGACCGTTACGGTCAAGCGTGGCGCCGATCTGGCGGCCGTCGGTGAAGGCGATCGCGGCAGGGCCGTCCCACGGCTCCATCATCGCGGCGTGGTATTCGTAGAACGCGCGGCGGTTGTCGTCCATCAGCGTGTGCTGTTCCCACGCTTCCGGGATCATCATCATCACGGCGTGCACGAGCGGGTACCCGGCCATCACCAGCAGTTCGAGACAGTTGTCGAACGACGCGGTATCCGATTGACCCGGGTAGATCAGCGGCCACAGCTTCGGCAGATCGTCGCCGAGCACGTGCGACGCGATCGCGCCGGTACGGGCGTTCAGCCAGTTGACGTTGCCCTTCACCGTGTTGATTTCGCCGTTGTGGGCGATCATGCGGTACGGGTGAGCCAGTTCCCACGCCGGGAACGTGTTGGTCGAGAAGCGTTGGTGCACCAGCGCCAGCGCCGACACCGTACGCTCGTCCTGCAGGTCACGGTAATACACGCCGACCTGGCCCGCCAGCAGCAGCCCCTTATAGACGACCGTGCGCGCCGAGCACGACGGCACGAAGTATTCCTTGCCGTGCTTGAGCTTGAGCGCCTGGATGCGGTGGCTCGCGGTCTTGCGGATCACGTACAGCTTCCGCTCGAGCGCGTCGGTCACCATGATGTCCTTGCCGCGGCCGATGAAGATCTGGCGGATCAGCGGCTCGCTCGCCTTGACGGTGGGCGAAATCGGCATGGTGTGGTCGACCGGCACGTCGCGCCAGCCCAGCACGACCTGGCCTTCGGCCTTCACCGTGCGTTCCAGCTCCTGTTCGCAGGCGAGACGCGATGCGTGTTCCTTCGGCAGGAACACCATGCCGACGCCGTACTCGCCGTTCGGCGGCAGCACCACGCCCTGCTTGGCCATTTCCTCGCGGTAGAAACCGTCCGGAATCTGGATCAGGATGCCCGCGCCGTCGCCCATCAGCGGATCGGCGCCGACGGCGCCCCGGTGGTCGAGGTTCTCGAGAATCTTCAGGCCCTGCTCGATGATCTCGTGGCTTTTCTTGCCCTTGATGTGAGCGACGAAGCCGACGCCGCAGGCGTCATGTTCGTTTTGCGGGTCGTACAGACCTTGCGCGGCGGGAACCGGGTGAGTCGGTTGCTGGTGGTCGTTCATGGGGACACCGTCTGTGAGGGGCCGGACAGGCCGTTAAAACCGTTTTTCTATTGCCGCAGTGCGCTCCGCAACCGCGTCGGCGACTCGGTACGCTGAATGTTACGCGTGCCAAAAAGTGCCGGAATTCGGAATATACGCGACGAATCAACGGAATAGCAAATAAAACATGATGTTCGAACCCCAATTATCAAGTTGGTGCATTGCGGCTATTTTTTATTGGTGCCACATCAAAAAGGTGCAAAAGAAAACGGCATGCGAAGATGCCGTTTCGGGTGCAGCCCTTTGATATGGAACGCTTTATTGCGTCTGCGGCGTTTCGCGGACCTTGCGCGGCCGCCCGCGCGGCAGCGGCGAAACACGCCGGTTGGCGGCCCGCGCCGCCCATTCGCGGTAGGTGTCGCTGCCCAGAACCCAGCCTTTCAGGGTGGCCTGCTGAAGCTGACTGGCCTCGCGTTCGTCGAGCGGTTGCTCGCACAACTCCCGGTAAGCGCGCTGTCGTTCGAACGGCGTGTTGCCGAGCGACCAGTACAACGGGTGGTCGGTAATCAGGCTGTCGAGCGTGAGGCCGATGTGATGGCGATAGCTCGACCAGCGGTAGTCCTCGGGCGCGCTCACGAGCCCGGCGCGCACCGGCGACATCTCGACCACGCGGCTCGCCAGCAGGAAATACCGCTCGCCTTCGATTACCGTGGCACGGTAGCGGCCCTCCCACAGCGTGCCGCGGCGCGCGTAACGCCGGTTGAAGTGCGCAACGTAGCGGCGCCCCACCGCCTGCATTGCCTTCGGCAGGCTCGACTCCTCAGTAGGCGTGACGAGCAGTTGGACGGAGCCAGGCATCAACGCATAAGCGTGGATGGACAAGTGATGGTCGCGTGAAGCCGCTTTCAAACAGTCGATGAAAAGCTCGTAGTCCTGGTCGTCGACGAATGCGGGCTG
Organism: Paraburkholderia nemoris; assembly: GCF_905221015.1. NCBI lineage: Bacteria > Pseudomonadati > Pseudomonadota > Betaproteobacteria > Burkholderiales > Burkholderiaceae > Paraburkholderia > Paraburkholderia nemoris. Next base: position 108,511 of record NZ_CAJNBO010000019.1, read on the forward strand.
CTGATCGAGTCCACGGAGGATGACGTGCTGCGGCTGGTCAGGGACATAGAGACGTGCAAGCCGTGCCATGCTGGAGTATCCAATAGTCGCGTTGGTATATACCCGAAGGTCCGAAAAGCCGCATGGGCGCTGGGTTCGGCGCGGCGCGGCTTAGCCAGAAACCGCCCGGCGCTTAGGGAGAAAGCTCTAACTGCCGCGTATGGTTTGTTTCAAACGTTGTGGTCATAATGAGCGGGCCTTTTTTGGAGGAGCACATATGAAATTAAAACAGGCCATAACGGGGATCGCGGCGCTTGCCTGCATGACGGCAGCCAACGCGCAATCGGCCGGCAGTTTCTACGCTACGACGGGGTGGTTCCATTTCGCCCCCCAAGACAGTAGCGATCCGTTGAAGGAAACAAGCGTCGGCGGAACACCCGTCAACATTTCACTGCCCGGCACGGGCGCTGGCATCGACAGTTCCGACACCCTCGGCTTAAGCCTAGGCTACTTTGTCACCGATCACATCTCCGCGGAAGCTGAAATTGGCATTCCGCCGAAATTCAATCTGCTAGGTACAGGCACCTTCTCGCAATTCGGTACGCTCGGCTCCGCGAAGCAATGGAGTCCTGCTCTCCTGTTCAAATACTACTTCAACGACGCCGCCGCGAAGTTCCGACCGTATGCAGGCCTCGGGGTCACGTACGTCTGGTTCACCGACGCAAAGATCACCAACACCGCGTTTGAACAAGGCGTACTGCATGGTCCGACCTCAGTATCGACGGATCGTTCCTGGGCGCCGGTGTTTAATCTCGGTTTCAACTATGCGATCACCAAACATTGGTTCGCAGGGCTCTCCGTCTCGTACATACCGCTTAGCGTAACCGCGAAGCTGACCTCGAACGCGTCAACTCCGGTCGGCAACCTGACCGTGACGTCTGAGGCAAAAATCAAACTCAACCCGATCGTTACTTACGCGAAGATAGGTTACGTGTTCTAGGGAAGCCGGCTGTGCCCGCCTAGATCGAACCGTCGCGAACATTTCGCGCCTCAACCAAACGCCGTCACCCATGTGGCGGCGTTTTTTGATTCTATGCCTCTGTCACCCATTGTGGTGAATGCCGGATGCATTGTAATTTTGACCACCAATCGACCTTTCCTGTGCAATTTCTCCCAACAGAAACGATCTGCACATGTGCGTTGATCTCGCCGGAACGGCTCGCCGCCTGTGGCATCAAAGTTGCGTGACGCCATGCTTCACGCTTGAGTACTCGGAGACTTTTCTCAATTTCATCGACGGAGCGATCATGACAGCACTTCCAAACACGCGAGACGCCCTCGGCGAATCCTGGACCACTACCAGCCGCCGTGCGCGGCGTATCGCTCGCCATAGCCGCCACGCGGCCGAAGATATCGCAGGTGAACTGCGCACGCTGATGTCCGAACTCGAATCCACCCTGGCGGACGGCACCCAGGCGGACGCAGTGGCACTGCGCAGCAAACTGCGCAAGCAGCTCGACACCGCTCGCGAGCGCCTGAACGACACCCGCGAAGCCATGCGCGAACGCGCTGAAGTGGCGATCGCCGACGCCGACGACTACGTGCACGAAAACCCCTGGCAGACGATTGCGATCGTCGGCGGCGTCGCGCTGATCGCGGGTGCGCTGTTCGCATCGCGGCTGCGCTAGGCGAGTTGTTGCAACGAGCAGCGAGACGGGCCGCCGCCTCGGCGGCCTTTTTGCGCCGACACCCGTCGGTGTAGGCCCGTTCAGTTGTCGTCGATCACGAACAGCCGCTGATACTCCTTCACCGCGTATCGATCCGTCATGCCCGCGATGTAATGGGCGATCAGACGCGGTTGCTGCGACGCGTCTGTCGATTGATAACCGGGTGGCAATAGCCGCGAATCTTCGGTGAACGCATCGAACAAACCGGCCACCACACGGCGTGCCTTGTTGGCCATGCGCATCACGCGATAGTGGCGGTACAGGTTTTTGAACAGAAAACGCTTGAGCGCCGCCGCCTGCGCGGCGATTGCTTCGCTATGCGCGACCAGCGGCGGTGCGGCGCGCACTGCGTCCAGCGAGACCGGCGCGTGCTTTGCAAGATTGAGCGAGGTCGTATCGATCAGGTCGACGATCAACGTATTGATGATGCGGCGCACCGTCTCGTGAATCAGCCGGCGCCCTTCGATCTGCGGAAAGTCGCCGCGCGCCGCCACGTAGTGCGTCTGCCATAACTCGACTTCGGCAAGCTGCTCCACCGTGAGCAAGCCGGAGCGCAAGCCGTCGTCGACGTCGTGGTTGTTGTAAGCGATCTCATCGGCGACATTGGCGATCTGCGCTTCGATGGAAGGCTGCCGCCCCTCCAGAAAACGCTCGCCGAGCGCGCCGAGCCGCCGCGCGTTCTCGCGCGAGCAGTGCTTGAGAATGCCCTCCCGCGTTTCAAAGCAGAGATTCAGGCCGTTGAACGCGCCGTAATGCTCCTCCAGATCGTCGACCACCGCGAGGCTTTGCAGGTTGTGCTCGAAGCCGCCATGCTCGCGCATACATTCGTTCAGCGCGTCCTGGCCTGCGTGGCCGAACGGCGTATGACCGAGATCGTGCGCAAGCGAAATGGCTTCGACGAGGTCTTCGTTGACGCGCAGATTGCGAGCCACCGAACGGGCGATCTGCGCGACTTCCAGGCTATGCGTGAGTCGCGTGCGAAACAGATCGCCTTCGTGATTCACGAATACCTGGGTTTTGTATTCGAGCCGGCGGAACGCCGTCGAATGGACAATGCGGTCGCGATCGCGCTGGAATTCAGTGCGCGCGCTGGGCGCGGCTTCGGGATAGCGGCGGCCGCGCGATTGAGCGGAACGTGCCGCATACGGCGCGAGGTGCGCTTCGAGTGCTTCCTGCGACGGCACGCCGCTCACGGGCGTGCCTGCCGGGTCGTGCTTTACATCGTCGCTGCGCCTGTCAGTCACCGGATTCTCCGAAACATGGGCGGCGCCTCGTGACGCGCGTGCGTGCTGCCTTGCTGCGAAGCCTCTGCCGTGTCGGTTTAGACGGCGGCAGCCAGCGTGGCGTGCACCTCGGCGTCGGGCGCCTGGGTGATCAGCGTCTCACCGAAACGCTTCAGCAGAATGAATTTGATCGCGCCGGCTTCCGCCTTCTTGTCGACCCGCATGAGGTCGACATAGCGCGACTCGCCGAGCGCAGGCGCGCGGGTGGGCAGACGCGCGGCAACGATTACGTCGACCAGACGCTTGCGCGCCGCTTCGTCGAGATAACCCATGCGCACGGACAGGTCCGCCGCCATCACCATGCCGCAGCCGACCGCCTCACCGTGCAGCCATTCGCCATAGCCGAGTCCGGCTTCGATCGCATGGCCGAACGTGTGGCCGAAATTGAGGATCGCACGCAATCCGCCTTCGCGCTCGTCCTGCGCCACGACCGACGCCTTGATCTCACACGAGCGCTTGACCGCCCCGGCCAGCGCCTCGGGCTCGCAGCGATTGAGCGCCTCGACGTTCGCTTCGATCCAGCTGAAGAAACCGGCGTCGGCAATCGCGCCGGTCTTGATGACTTCAGCGACGCCCGCTGCCAGTTCGCGCGCCGGCAGCGTGCGCAGCGCGCCGATGTCGGCGATCACGGCCTGCGGCTGGTAGAACGCACCGATCATGTTCTTGCCGAGCGGGTGGTTGATACCCGTCTTGCCGCCCACGGACGAATCCACCTGCGACAGCAAGGTAGTCGGCACCTGGATGAACGGCACGCCGCGCATGTAGCAGGCCGCGGCAAACCCCGTCATGTCGCCGATCACGCCACCGCCCAAGGCAATCAACGTGGTCTTGCGATCGGCGCGCGAGCCCAGCAGCGCGTCGAAAATCAGGTTCAGCGTTTCGAGGTTCTTGTACGCTTCGCCGTCCGGCAAAACGACCGTGGAGACCTGCTTGCCAAGCGGCGCCAACGCGGCGCGCAGCTTGTCACCGTAAAGCGGGTCGACCGTGGTATTCGTGACGATGGTGACCGAACTGCCGGCGATATGCGGCGCGAACAACGCGGTCTGGCCGATCAGATCGGCACCGATATGGATGGGGTAGGCGCGCTCGCCCAGTTCGACATTGACGGTAATCATACGGTCCATTATGGCGCAGGATGTTTGGCGACGCCGGCCATCTCGAGCTGCATCAGAACCATGTTGACGAGTCCGTTGACCGAAGGCCGGCCAGTTTCGATCACGAAGTGCGCGCATTCCCGGTATAGCGGATCGCGTACTTCGTAGAGCGCCTCGAGGCGCGCTTTGGGGTCTTCAGTCTGCAAAAGCGGGCGATTCTTGTCGCGTCGGGTGCGCAGCCACAGATCGTGCGGATTGGCGCGCAAATAGATCACCACACCCCGATTTTGCAGCGCTTCGCGGTTTTCCGGCCGCAGCACCGCGCCGCCGCCTGTGGCCAGCACGATATTGTCGCGCCCGGTCAGGTCGGAAATCACGTGCGCTTCGCGATCGCGAAAGCCCGCTTCGCCTTCCAGTTCGAAGATCACCGGGATGCGCGCGCCCGTACGCGCCTCGATTTCATGGTCGGAATCGAAGAACGGGCGATCGAGACGGCGCGCAATGGCCCGGCCCACGGTGGTTTTGCCTGCCCCCATGAGCCCTACAAAAAATACATTGGCGTGTGCGTCCCGCGCTTGCAACGGTGTCCCTCTGGCTAATCCGGTATGGTTCGTGCCGCAGCTTACTGGCAAAGTGACTGCCTTGTCGAGCCTGCAGGCCGCCGCGGGAGAGCGGCGGCAGCGTGCCCCTAATTTGTCTGAACGACGCGCGGCGTGATGAAAACAGCCAGTTCACTGCGCTGGTCCCGATGGGCCCGATGGCGGAAAAGCGCGCCTAAAACCGGTATTTTGCCCAGGACCGGCACCCGCGTCACATCGTCCCGGTTGTCGGTCGCGTAAATTCCGCCGATCGACACCGTACCACCATCTTCGACTTCGACGCGCGTTTGCACGTGTTTGGTGTTGATCGCGGGCCCGGCGTCGGTCTGCTCGCCGACGCTGTCTTTGGCGATGTCGAGATCCAGCACCACCCTGCCGTCCGGCATGATTTGCGGCTCGACCTCCAGTTTGAGCGTGGCGCGGCGAAACTGCACGCCCGACACGCCCTGCCCCACTTTCGCCTGATAGGGCAGCTCGGTGCCCTGCTCGACGACCGCTTTCATCCGGTCCGCCGTCACGACCCGGGGGCTCGAGACGATTTCGCCGCGCCCTTCGGCCTCCAGCGCGCTCAGCTCGATGTTCAAAAGCCGCGTCGCGCCGGCTGCGAACAAGGTCAGCCCGGCGGTGGCGGCGTCGAAACCGGAAATCGGACGCGCTGACAGATCGTACACGGTGCCGTCCGCGCCGCCGGTCAGGCCTCGGGCGGTGCCGTCGGCGCTGGTGGCCGCCATTGAGAGCCGTACGCCGAGATTGCGCGAAAAACCGTGCTCTCCCTCGACGATGCGTGCTTCGATCAACACCTGCCGGGTCGGCCGGTCGACGGAAGCAAGCAGCGCCGTGATTTGCGCGAGGCGTCCTTCGAGATCGGTGACGAACAGCAGATTGGTGCGCGGATCGGCCGTCGCGGCGCCGCGTTTGGACAGCACGCGCTGGTTACCGGCGCCGGTCAGCAGGCGCCGCACGTCTTCGGCCCGCGCGTAGTGCAGCTCGAACGTGCGGCTTGCGAGCGGCTCGAGATCGGCGGCTCTCGCGTGCGCTTCGAAACGCTGCCGTTCGCGCGCGGCCAGCTCCGCGATCGGTGCGACCCAGATCACGTTGCCGTGGCGCTCCATGGCGAGCCCGTTGACGTCGAGCAACGTATCGAACGCGGTGCGCCACGGCACCTTGTCGAGTCGTAGTGAGACGGCGCCGCGCACTTTCTCGCTCGCGACGATGTTCAGGCCGGTGAACTGGGCGAACGCGTTGAGCACCGCGCCGAGTTCCGCGCGCTGGAAGTTGAGCGAGATTGGTTTGTCGTCGGCGGCGAGCTTGGCGTCGTCGGGCGATTTCGGTGCGTTGCTCAGGCGCGCAAGCGGAGGCAGCGGCACCGGCGGCCCTTCGAGCGCCGAGGTTCCCTTGGCGTCGTTGTGCGCCGACATCGCGGATTGCCTCCGTAGTGGCACCGAACCGTCTGCGTCGTCGGCAAGGTCGTCAGCGCGTCCGATGTCAGCGGGTGCCGTCCCTCGCGATACGCCAGAGTCGGCGACGGAATTGTCGCGGAACGGGTTGGGTACTTCGGCAGCGATGCCGCGCGGTAAGGGCGGTACATCGTATCGGGCTTCGGGCGCCGTAATGGCGTCGTCGAGCGGCATGTATGCGGGCAGCGGCGGCAACGGTGGCGTCGAAGCATGCGCGATGCCGACGCTTATCGCCATGCATGCGATCAGGCTGCGAATCGGATTGCGAAGCAGGCTGAAAAGCGGATTGTGAATCGAGCTGCGAACCAAGTTGCAAACTGGGCTCGCACGCATCCTTCCAGACAAGCCGCGACACACGCCCGAACCAAACCACACACGAACGCCGACGCGCGACTCCGCAAAACCGAACGTCTTCATCAACCTCATCAGGACGTCCCCGTCAGTGCCAGCGTGCGTGTCACGCCGCCATTTGCCAGCGTGATGCTGAGCGCGTCGAGCCGCGTGACGCGCTCGGTGCCGAGTTGCTGCCCGGACACGACGGTGGTCGCACCATCCGGCGTATCTAGCAAGGCGAGTCCGCGCGTGCGATCGTGCAGCAAGCCGACGAGGCGCAGCTGCGAAGCATCAGGCGGCGGCTCACCGGACGCAAGCATCTGCGGAAGCGAGAACGGATCGAAGAACACGATGTTTTCTTCGTCATCCGAATCGAGGCTTTCGTCGGCAAACGCGTCCGCAGTCGCAGTTGAAGGCAGCGGCCTCAGCGCGCTGAATACGTGCAGCGTTGCCTTCACCGCTAACGAATCGGCATCGCGCTTGACCGTCACGTCGACGGGCACGATCAGCACCGGCAGATCCGACAGGCCACGCAGAAATGCCATCAGGTGAACGAAATCGGTATGCGCGGTGAGCTGTACAGGACGCATGCTTTCCGCACCTGAGCCACTGGCCGCGCCCGGTTCCACTGAGAGCAACGAGACGCTATTCTGCGCCGCGAGTTCGGATACGATCCGCACGTCGTCCGCGGAGGTCCACGGCGCAGGCAACTGTGCGCCCGGCATGGCGGCAACGTCCCGACGCAGCGCTGGCAATTGCGTCAGCGCACGGTGCGCGTCAGTGAGGTGCCGCGTGGCCGCCTCCAATGCCGCACGGCTCGCCTCGACACCGCCGAGATCGGCCACAGCCCAGCCATGCGTGCCAAGTCCGAACACCACTGCAGCGATCAGCAACGCAACCACCCAACGGCGCCGGCGACTCCAGGCAGCGAGCGGCAGGCGCGCGCGCTTCATCCACTGGGAAAACGCGGGCCGCGCGCTTGCCGCGCCGCCGAACCCGACAAAAGTCGTACTCATTTCGTATCTCCTGATGGTTCAGATTTCATGTGACGTTGTGCGGCAAGGCCCGACGTATGGGCCGTTTTCTTCGGCGGGTCGCCCCAGCGCAGATGCGCTCCGAATTCGATCGGGCCGCTGACACTGGCCGCCGCCACCGAACTGCTGCGCGGCGCCGAGCGACGCAGATCGCTCACCTCGGCGCCCTTCACGCCGCGGATCGCGCTCAAGCGTTTGAGCCACTCGGCCGATGCGAGATGTCCGCGCGAGGTTGCGAGCAACTCCGTCTCATGCTCGCGCTGCCGCATCTGCTGCAACACCACGCCGTCACCGGGTTCAAAACTCAATGCATCCAGCAGATCGCGCAAATGCGTAAGAGGCTCGGACAGGTTCATCGCACGCGCCACGCCTTTGCGTTGTTCGTCCTGCACCCGCAGCAATCTGGCGTGCTCGGCGAGCGGCTCGGCCAGTTGCGCGAGCGATTGCTCGATCGACTCGCGCTGCGCATCCAGGCGCGCCCTTTCGAATCCCTGCCATCCGATTAGCGCGAACACGGCCGCAAATCCGGCGAGCGCGGCGGCGAACCATTCGAGCAGACGCCGCCGGCGAGCGAGCCGAGCGTTGCGTTGCCTGTATGGCAGCAGGTTGAAGCCGCCGAGCCACGGCTGTGCGAAGCGCGCGCCACGCGTGGAAGTACGCGTGTCCGGGCCCGCCGGATCCAAATGAAGCTGCAGGCCGCGCATCATTCGAGCACCCCGCGCAACGCAAGTCCGAATGCGACCGCGGCGGCCGGCTCATGCAACAACGGATCGTGTAGTTGACGTGCGCGCCCACCCAGCGCCGCACACTCGAACGGCATCACGGTGCAGCCCAACACGTCGGCGATATCCGCGATCGAGAAACCCACGCTGTTGAGCAGATCGACTTCGCCGCTCAACAACGCACAATCGAGTACGGGGCCATGGACAAGATCACGCAACGCGTCGGCGAGATCGGCGTGTTCGGGCGCCGGGTAGCGCATTTCACCGACCAGGCAGTCGTCGACGATGCGCCAGCCGTATACGCCGTCCGTGCCGATCCAGAGCGCGACATAGGGCTCGTGCGGATCGAGTTCGTGACTCGCCGCGTAGCGCATGGCGCGCAAAGCCGCATGCGGCTCGCCATCGATCGCGGTGAGCGAGATGCCGGCGGTCGCAGCGCATTCGATACGCGCTTCGAGATGCTGGCGTGCGGTTGCGGCGATCGTCACCGAACGGATTGGCGAACGCGTTTCGTCGACGAACCAGTCGACCGCCAACGCGTGCCGCTCGAGGCCTGCGATGCGCTCGACTTCGCTCATCACCGCCGGTTCGAGTTCGGCGAGTTCATGCCCGCCGTCTGCCACGCAACCGGCGAGCGCGGCGAGCCGTGTGAGCGGCACGGTAGTAGTCAACGTGGCCGAGGCGGGCAGCGCCATCGCGCAGCGCAATGCATGCGTCGCACACGCGCGCGGCAGCCCCGCGAATGCGTCGCGCAACGCACGCGCCACCGCATGCCGGTCGGCGATCTCCGTGCCGGCCATGGCGCCTGCGCCGAGCGGCACGGAGATCGCATGTTCGATATGCAGCGCGGCACGTGCGCGCGAATGCTGACTCACCACGACCAGCCGCACCGCCTGCGAACCCACATCGATTCCCGCGGCAAAACGCTGCGCGCCGAGTTGCACACCTTGAAGCCACGAACTTTTGAACGTCATCACGCCCTCCCTCAGACTCACGCGACGAACCATTCGAACGCGAGAAACGAGTGAGGATTGTGCTTAGCCGCGCCGCCGCGCGACACTCAGCCGAATGGCTAACGTTGCGCGACGCGCGCCCTCCCGGCCATCAAAGCGTCTACAGTGAAGTCATTCCCGCGTGCGGCGCGCAGACTTGTCAAGAACTGTCAGTAAGCATGCCGAAAGCTGAAAAGCGAGGCGGCTATAATCGCGGGACTGTTTTTTGGTGCCCATATGCAATCCACGTCTCCCACGTCTCCGCCGCCCGCGCCGCAGAAGCGCAAACGCCCCCTGTGGCTCAAGCTCATCATCGGGCTGGTGGGTCTGATCGTCGCAGGCATCCTGTGCGTGCTGCTGGTGCTCGGTTATGCGCTGGTGGTAGCAACGCCGAACCTGCCGTCGCTCGATGCGCTGACCGACTACCGGCCGAAGGTGCCATTGCGCATCTATACGGCCGACCACGTGCTGATCGGCGAATTCGGTGAAGAGCGGCGCGACATCGTCCATATCCAGGACGTGCCCGACAGCCTGAAGAAAGCCGTGCTGGCAATCGAAGACGCGCGCTTCTACGATCACGGCGGCGTCGACCTCACAGGCATTGCGCGAGCCGGCTTCGTCGCACTGACCAACGGCCACGCCACGCAAGGCGCCAGCACCATCACCATGCAGGTGGCGCGCAACTTCTTCCTGTCGAGTGAAAAGACCTACACGCGCAAGATCTACGAGATGCTGCTCGCGTACAAGATCGAGTCGAAGCTGTCGAAAGATCAGATTCTCGAGGTGTACATGAATCAGATCTACCTCGGTCAGCGTGCGTATGGCTTCGCGAGCGCGGCACGGGTGTACTTCGGCAAAGATCTGAAGGACCTGACCCTGGCGGAATCCGCCATGCTGGCGGGTTTGCCGAAGGCGCCGTCCGCGTATAACCCGGTGGTCAATCCGAAGCGCGCGAAGATCCGCCAGGAGTACATCCTGCAGCGCATGTACGAACTGCACTACATCACTCAGGAACAATACGACGAGGCAAGCAGGCAGCCGCTGATCGTCAAGGGCGCGGGCAAGGAATTCAGCGTGCACGCGGAATACGTCGCGGAAATGGTGCGGCAGATGATGTACGCGCAGTATCGCGAAGAGGCGTATACACGCGGCCTGAACGTGGTAACCACCATCGACTCGGCCGATCAGGACGTTGCTTACCGGGCGCTGCGCAAAGGTCTGATGGACTACGAACGGCGCCACGGCTATCGCGGGCCGGAAGCGTTCATCGATTTGCCGTCCGATGCGGACGACCGCGAACAGGCTATCGACGACGCGTTGCTCGAACATCCCGACAACGGTGAAATCATCGCCGCGGTGGTCACGGCGGCGAGCCCGAAGCAGGTGCAGGCCACCTTCATCGACGGCAACGTCGCGACCATTCAGGGCGACGGCCTGCGCTTCGCGCAGTTCGCGCTCGGCACGCGCGCACAGCCGAATCAACGCGTGCGGCCTGGCGCGATCATTCGCGTCGTGAAGGATGACGACGGCAACTGGTCGATCACGCAGTTGCCGCAAGTGGAAGGCGCATTCGTTTCGGTGGTGCCGCAGGATGGCGCGATTCGCGCGCTGGTCGGCGGTTTCGACTTCAACAAGAACAAGTTCAACCACGTGACCCAGGCGTGGCGTCAGCCGGGTTCGAGCTTCAAGCCGTTCATCTATTCGGCCTCGCTCGAAAAGGGGCTCGGACCGGCTACGGTGATCAACGATGCGCCGCTCTTTTTCAGCGCTGCGGAGACGGGCGGCCAGGCGTGGGAGCCAAAGAACTACGGCGGTGGTTTCGATGGTCCGATGACCATGCGCACCGCGCTGCAGAAGTCGAAGAACCTCGTGTCGATTCGCATCCTGAACCACATCGGCACCAAGTACGCGCAGCAATACATCACGCGTTTCGGCTTCGACGCGGATCGTCACCCGGCTTATCTGCCGATGGCGCTCGGCGCGGGACTCGTTACGCCCTTGCAGATGGCCGGCGCGTTCTCGGTGTTTGCTAACGGCGGCTATCGCATCAACCCGTATCTGATCGCGGAAGTCACCGATCAGCGCGGCATCGTCGTGGCGCACGCGCAACCGCTGGTCGCCGAGCAGAGCGCGCCGCACGCGATCGAACCGCGCAATGCGTATGTGATGAACAGCCTGCTGCAAAGCGTCGCGCAACGGGGCACGGGCGCGAAGAGCAACGTGCTGAAACGTACCGATCTCGGCGGCAAGACCGGCACGACCAACGACTCGCGCGATGCGTGGTTCGCCGGCTATCAGCACACGCTCACGGCGATTGCGTGGATCGGTTACGACAACCCGCGCAGTCTCGGCGATAAGGAAACAGGCGGCGGCCTTGCGCTGCCGGTATGGATCGAATACATGGCGCGAGCGCTCAAAGGCGTGCCGGACTACAAGATGCCGATGCCCGACGGTGTGACCGAGCTCGGCTCAGAACTGTATTTCGACGACTTCACGCCGGGCCACGGTTTCGTCTCGACGGTCGGTATCAGTCAAGCAGCGCTGGATGCCGAGGCGAGCGGCGCGTCCGCGGCTGCGCCAGAGCAGGTCGGCGAACAGGAAAAGCAGGACATCATGAATCTGTTCCGCGGGCACTAAAGACGCGCTCAGAAGAGGTGGCAACGTTCGCCAGAAAAAACCGCCGCGCTCGATGCGCGGCGGTTTTTACCAAACGCTTTACGCTTCGAAGTGAACCGGCTCGCCGGCCTGCTGCGTCGCGTACTCCGACAGCGCGGCGAAAAACTCCGTGCCGCTGCGCGTATCGCGCCATTCACCGTCGATGAAACGGAAGTGGAAACCACCCGCTTTCGCGGCGATCCAGATCTCGCTCATCGGCGGCTGCAGGTTGACGATGATCTTCGTGCGGTTCTCGAATTCGAGGGTCAGGACATTGCCGCTGCGCTCGAGTTCGATGTCGGCTTCCGTGTCGTCGAGCGCGCGTTCGATGGCGGCTAGCGCGGCTTCCGCGCGGGTCAGGTAATCACTATCGGACATGCTAAACTCCATCGATTATTTATTCAGGGACAGTCATGCGAGTCGTATCTCGGATGCGCGCGGCGGCGCCCGGCCGCGCGATTGTAGCGGGTTTAGCCATTCTCGCAGGTTGTGCACTTGCCGGCTGCGGGCAACGCGGTTCGCTCTATTTGCCCACCGTGCCGCCGCTGCCGGCCAAGCCGATCGATCGCACGCAACCGCCGTCGCCGGATACAGTGAAATCGGGCGCGGCAACCCCCTCCACGATGGGTGAAGTACCGGATACTTCCGGCGCGCCGCTCTCGTTGGCGCCGGAAAGCGAACTCTCCGCGCCGCCCGCATCTGCTGCTACGCCTGCGCAAGCTGCCTCCGCCGTCACCCCCGCTCAATAAGACTTTCGCATGACTCGATCCGCATTTGACTACGTCGACGGCGTGTTGCACGCCGAGGGCGTGTCCGCCGCCTCACTCGCCGAACAGTTCGGCACGCCGCTGTACGTCTATTCGCGCGCCGCGCTGACCGAAGCGTGGAATGCCTACGCCGGCGCTTGTGCCGGCCGCCGTGCGACCGTGCACGTCGCCGTCAAGGCCAATAGCAATCTCGCGGTGCTGAACGTGTTCGCGCGTCTCGGCGCGGGCTTCGACATCGTGTCGGGCGGTGAGCTGGCGCGTGTGCTGGCCGCCGGCGGCAAAGCGGAAAACACCGTGTTCTCCGGCGTCGGCAAGCATGCGGACGAGATGCGTCAAGCGCTCGCAGCCGGCGTCAAATGCTTCAACGTCGAATCGATTCCCGAACTCGACCGTCTGAATGCGGTGGCGGCGGAAATGGGCAAAAAGGCCCCCGTCTCGTTGCGCGTGAATCCGGACGTCGACGCGAAAACGCATCCGTATATTTCCACCGGCCTGAAGTCGAACAAATTCGGTGTCGCGTTCGAAGATGCACGCGCTACGTATCGCGCCGCCGCGGCGATGACGCATCTCGACGTGGTCGGCATCGACTGCCATATCGGCTCGCAGATCACTGAAGTCGCACCGTATCTGGACGCAGTCGACAAGGTTCTCGAACTGGTCGAACAGATCGAACAGGACGGCGTGAAGATTCGCCACATCGACGTAGGCGGCGGTCTCGGTATCACGTACGACGACGAAACCCCGCCGGAAATCGGCGACTTCGTGCGCACGGTGCTCGATCGCATCGAAGCGCGCGGTCATGGGCATCGTGAAGTGTATTTCGAGCCGGGCCGCTCGCTGGTCGGCAATGCCGGTGTACTGCTCACGCGCGTCGAGTTTTTGAAGCCCGGCGCGGAAAAGAACTTCGCCATCGTCGATGCGGCAATGACCGATCTCGCGCGCCCAGCGATGTACGAGGCGTATCACGCGATCGAGCCTGTCGTTAAGCGCGACGTGCCCGCCCACGTGTACGACGTGGTTGGCCCGGTTTGCGAAAGCGGCGATTGGCTGGGTCGCGAGCGTTTGCTAGCGGTCGAACCGGGCGATCTGCTGGCGATTCGCTCGGCTGGCGCCTATGGCTTTGTGATGAGCTCGAACTACAACACCCGTCCGCGTGCGGCCGAGGTGATGGTTGATGGTACACAAGCGTATGTGGTCCGCGCTCGTGAAGAAGTGAAGCAGCTATTTGCGGGTGAGACGATCTTGCCGGCGTAAACGTCAGAGCTTAAAACCCCTCAATAAGAAAGGCGATGCCACTGCGGCATCGCCTTTTTATTTGCGCGCTTGTACCTGATGGTCAGCGTGCCTTTACCCTCCGCTCGCGCAGCCATACGAGCAAACGCCACCCCAGCAACGCGACCATGATCGCGCCGTAGATCTTCGGCAAGATCAGATCGTGCTTGCCCGCCTTCATCCACCAGAAGTGCAGGATCGCGAGCCCGCCGATCGCATAGATCGCGCGATGCAATGTCTGCCAGCGGCGTCCAAGTTTGCGCACCATCGCGCGCGGCGATGTAACGGCCAATGCAATCAGCAGCACGAACGCCGCGAAACCCACAGTGATGAAAGGCCGTTTGCCGATGTCCTTGAGAATCGCGGCAACGTCGAACCACTTGTCGAACCACAGGTACGTCGTGAAGTGCAGCGTCGCGTAGAAGAATGCATAGAGACCTAGCATCCGGCGGAACCTGGCCAATGCAGTGATGCCGGTCAGTCGACGCAACGGCGTCACCGCCAGCGTGATGCAAAGAAAGACGAGCGTCCACAGGCCCGTCGAGCGCGTGATGAACTCGATCGGATTCGCGCCCAGCCGATCTGTCATGCCGAACAGCACGATGCGCGCAAGCGGATACCACGCCGCGATAAATACCAGAATCTTGGTCGGCACGATCCAGCGTGCGCCGCTTGCGGGGCGCCGCGTCGTCGCCGACATCGGCGCCTTGGGATGCGGCGTTGCGCGTGGAGTTTCGGCAACAGGTTGCGTATCGGAGGAAGCCATGATGACGCCGCTCAAAAGTTCTTCTTCAGGTCCATGCCCTGATACAGCGACGCGACCTGATCGCCGTAGCCGTTGAACATCAACGTCTTGCGCTTGGGCGTGAAGAAACCATCTTCGCCGATGCGCCGCTCGGTGGCCTGGCTCCAGCGCGGGTGATCGACGTTCGGATTCACGTTCGAATAGAAACCGTATTCGTTCGAAGCATACGTGTTCCAGCTGGTCGGCGGCTGCTTGTCGAGGAAGCGGATTTTCACCAGCGACTTCGCGCTCTTGAAGCCATACTTCCACGGCACCACCACACGGATCGGCGCGCCGTTCTGATTCGGCAACACCTGCCCGTAGAGACCCATTGTCAGGAACGTCAGCGGGTTCATTGCTTCGTCCATTCGCAGACCTTCGGTGTACGGCCAGTCGAGTACCGGCGTCGACAGGCCAGGCATTTGCGACGGATCGGCGAGCGTGATGAATTGCACGTATTTGGCGTTGCCGGTCGGCTGCACGCGCTTGATCAACTCCGCGAGCGGCACGCCGATCCACGGAATCACCATCGACCAGCCTTCGACACAACGCAACCGGTACACGCGTTCCTCGAGCGGCGCGAGTTTCAGCAATTCGTCGATGTCGTACACCTTCGGATTCTTGATTTCGCCCTCGACGCTCACCTTCCACGGGTGCGGACGCAACGTACCGGCGTTGTGCGCGGGATCCGCCTTGTCAGTGCCGAACTCGTAGTAGTTGTTGTACGTGGTGATGTCCTTGTACGGCGTGATCTTGTCGGGCGCGACGAACTTCGGGTTGGTCTTCGCCGCGAGCTTCTGCGCCTTCGGATCCGGCGACGAATACGCGGCCAGCGCCTCGCCATTCACGCCAATCAGACTGCCGAGCGCCAACGCGCCCGCAGCCTGCAGCACGCGCCGCCGGTTCTCGAAGACATGCTGAGGCGTGATTTCGCTGCGTGCGATGTCATCGCCGACGAGTTGAGTTCTGTCGTTTCGCTTGATCCACATCGTGCTGCTCCTTGCCGGCCCATCGGGTTGTCTATCTTACGGGGCCATATTGATGATCGGCTCGTTTAGCCACTCGCCCAGCCATCCTTGGGTGCTGATCTAACAAACACACTGGATGCAGCAAATATTCCGCCGGACGTAAAAAAACCGCCGGTGCGAAACACGCGGCGGTTTTTAGTCGGCTCAGAACGGCAGATCTTACAGCTTGCCGTAGCTATGCAGCCCCGACAGGAACATGTTGACGCCGAGGAACGCGAAGGTCGTCACCAGCAGGCCGGTCAGCGCCCACCATGCCGCCACCGCACCGCGCAGGCCCTTCATCAGGCGCATATGCAGCCAGGCCGCGTAGTTCAGCCACACAATCAGCGCCCACGTTTCCTTCGGGTCCCAGCTCCAGTAACCGCCCCATGCTTCCGCGGCCCACAGCGCGCCCAGAATCGTCGCAATCGTGAAGAACGCGAAGCCGACGGCGATCGACTTGTACATCAGGTCGTCGAGCACATCGAGCGGCGGCAGGCGGTCTGCCAGCACGCCGCGCTCTTTCGCCAGATACGCGACGCCGACCATGGCCGACAGCGCGAAGCTGCCATAGCCGATGAAGTTAGCCGGCACGTGGATCTTCATCCACCAGCTCTGCAGCGCCGGCACGAGCGGCTGGATCTGCTGGGCGTCACGCGCGACCGAGTACCACATCAGGAAGCCGACCGCCGCGCTGATCACCAGGAGCACGAATGCGCCGAGCGCACGCGTGTTGTAGTGCTGCTCGTAGTACAGATAGAACAGCGCCGTAATCAGGCTGAACAGCACGAACACTTCGTACAGGTTCGAGATTGGAATATGACCGACGTCCGCGCCGATCAGATACGACTCGTACCAGCGCACCATCAGGCCGACGAAGCCCATCACCACCGCAGCCCACGTCATTTTCGAACCGATCGCGGCGCCGGTCGGTGAACGCGACAGCAGGCCGATCCAGTAGAAAACGGTCGCGAAGACGAAGAGCGCGCTCATCCACAGAATCGCGGATTGGCTCGACAGGAAGTATTTGAGGAAGAACGCGTTATCCGCACGCGTCAGATCGCCGTGATAGATCTGGATCGCCAGCAGCGACAGCGCGGCGATGCCCACCATCAGCGGACGCACCGGCTTCCAGCGCCAGCCGAGTACGACGAACACCGGCACCGCGAGGCACAGCACCAGTTTGTCGTAGTAATTCATGAACGGGTGATAGCGCGACAGCGCAAACCCCGCGCCCGCGACCATCACGACGGCGAACAGCCAGTCGACGACGCCGAGCCGTTTCAGAAACGGCCGCTCGTCGTACTGGGCAACGTTGAGTGCCTCGTTCGCGAACGACTTCTGCGGCCGCGAGGCTGAAGAGGAGGATGAGGAAACCTGAGTCAAGTCCATGATCTTACCGGGTCGAATCTTGTGAGCGTGCGGACGGCGCGCCGGCCAGGCCGGGTTTGTCGGAGGCGCCGGCGGCATCGGATGCTTCAGTGAGTTTGGCGCCCAACGCGGCGCCGACAGCGTCGCGCGTTTGAACGAACTCCTTTTCGAAATCGAGCGTTTTGCGTGCGCTCGACATCGCCATCACGACATTCGTGCCGTGATCGGTGTCTTTGAGCCAGAACCAGAGGCGCCGTTCGCGGACGTAGAACATCGAAAAGATGCCCAATACGAGGAGCAGGCTGCCAAGATACACGACTTTTTTGCCCGGCGCGCGCGTCAACTGAAATACCGAAGCTTGCACCTGCTTGAATGAGTCGAGCTGTAAATAGACCGGCGAACCATACAAAAAGCTGTCGGATATTGCGTTGATCGAGCTCTGGACGAAGCGGCTGGCGTCCGCATTGGGCTGTGCATCCGGCTCGCCCAGCTGCTCACGCGACAGTTGCCACAGGTCCCACGTCGCGCCTTCCAGCATGCGCAGCAGCAGGCCGGCGGCTTTTTCCTGCTCACCCTTCGGCACGGAATGGTCGATGAAACCGGCGACCGCCTGGAAGCCGCCAACCGTCTGGCCGTTCGGCATCTTGATACTGTTGTCCGCACCGGCAAACAGGGTCAGGACGCGCAATGCGCTTTCTTCCAGGTGCTGTTGCAGTTCGGTATTCGAACCCGGCACCGAGCGCAGCGCGAAACGGTGAGCGGCCGCCGCGCGCATGGCCGGATCTTCAAGCGTGGCTCGCAAATTCATCCATTCCTTGACGGTCCCACCGGTGTCGGCGGGAATCCGCAGGTAGCGGAAGGGATCGTCCGGATTCAGGCGCATGCCGGCGAGGAACATCTTTTCGCCCGCGACATCCACCGGCAGCATGTAGTTGTTGTACTCGCGCGCCTGGCCGTCCTTGTCGCGCACCTTGTACTGCACCGACGGACCGACGTTATGCAGATCGAGCGGCTTCGAACTCTTGGCGCCGGAGCCGAGACGCTCATCGAACGCTTCTTTCAGCGATCGATGCGCAGCGACGCCACGTGCATCGTTCTGGCCGCTGCCATTGGAGACGTTTTCGACGTTGATCGCGCGAAAATCGGTGAATTCGACGGTCTGGCCGTCAGCCAACGGCGTGGCCATGCTCAACGGCGCATTGCCGCCGATCGTGCCGCCGAACGGCGCGGTCTTCGCGCTCGCACCGGACATCGGGTACGCGGTCATCTGCATCTGCGAGCCGCCGTCCTGGAAGCTCGACTGGTAGATCGACACGCCGTCGTAGGTGAACGGCTTGTTCACTTCGACGCGTGCCGGCACGCGTGCGCCCGTTTTATGGTCGACCACGACGATATCGCTCGCGAACAGCTTCGGCATGCCCGTCGAGTAGTAATCGACGATGAATTTGTTCAGCTCGATCGAGAACGGCAGGTCCTGGATCAGCGAGCCGTCCGGCTGGTTAAGGATCGCCGTCGACACATGCTGTCCTTCCGGCACCCACGCATAGCCGCGGAAAGTCGGGTTCGATTGCGACAGGCGATGTTCCGGCGGAATGTCGTTGATCACCGTATTGGCGCGGATCGGCGACTTGTCGAACAGCCACATTTGCAGCTTGATCGGCAGATTGCTGTCGAGCAGGCCGCCCAGACAGATCACCACAATCGCAATGTGCGCCGAGATGTAGCCGAACTTGGTCAGCGCGCCGCGCTTCGCGGCGATCAGCGTTGCGCCGTCCGACTCGCGCGTGACGAACTTGTAGCCGAGCTTGGCCGAGAGTCTGGCGAGCACCGCCGAGGTCTGCGCGCGCGTGCCGTGCACCGCGAACTCGCCCTTATGGTGAAACGCGCGCAGGCTGCCTTCGCGGACCTTGTCCTTCCAGCTCTTCGCGTCCGCGAGCATCTTCGGCGCGTTGCGGATCACGCACAGCGACACCGACACCATCAGGAAGCCGAGAATCAGCATGAACCACCACGAGCTGTACACCGTGTACAGGCTCAGCGAGCGGAAGATGTCCGCCCAGAACGGGCCGAACTGATTGACGTAGTTGGGATACGGATCGTCCTGCGTGAGGACGGTGCCGATGATGCTGGCGATCGACAGGATCACGAGCAGCGCAATGGCGAAACGCATCGAACTCAATACTTCGATGATGCTGCGCGTGATGCGATTGCCCGACTTCGACTGCAAACCCGACGTGGTGACGCTCATTCATACTCCGACTGAACAGCAAAAAAGGGTGAAGGGCTGTCGTAGACACGACGCCCTCACCCTTTTCTTGTTTTGTACCGGCCTCGCCGGGCCGGTTGCTTGCGTGCGGACTTCTTAGTGCAAGCCCGCGATGTAATCGGCTACAGCCTTGATCTCGCTGTCCGACAGACGCGATGCAATAGCGTGCATCGCCTCATTGTTGTTACGTGCGCCCGGGCCCTGCGTGAACGCGGTCAACTGCGCCACCGTGTATTCGGCCCACTGGCCCGACAGACGCGGATACTGCGACGGAATTCCCTGACCGGTCGGCCCGTGGCAGCTTGCGCACGCCGGTACTCCCTTGTCCGCGATACCGCCGCGGTAAATCTTCTGGCCGAGCGGGACGGTGTCCTTGTTATGCGCGTAGCCTGGCTTCGGGGTCTGCGTCGAAAAATAAGCAGCCACGTTGACCACGTCCTGATCGGACAGCGCCGCGGCCATGCCCGCCATGATCGCATTGTTGCGCGCGGGCTGCTTGGCGCCCGGCTGCGTTTTGAAATCCATCAGCTGCTTGACGAGATACTCGGGATGCTGACCTGCCAGTTTTGGATACGCACCGCCAGCACTGTTGCCGTCTGCACCGTGACATGTCGCGCAAACCTGCACTGCGATTGCCTGCCCCCGATTGACGTCCGGCTTTGCCGGATCTGCTGCTCGTGCCTGAATTGCCAAACCTGAAAGACCTGCCGCTACTTGAAGCACCATCAGAGTCTTGCACAGTCGATTCATTCGCACACCCTGTCTCGTCTTGTGGGATTTTAGAGGTTTTGCAAGATACGACAGCGACTGAGTGACCGCAAAGAGCCGCCAAGGCACGCGGGCTGGCCCCCTCAGGTTTTCAGTAAACCATCGTATTGTACAATAACTCGCTAATCGCTAAGACGCCAGTCGGGCTTGACCCGTCCCCACTCCGGGTTCCCCGGCGTCTCGAATACCGGCCTGATCATGTCCTTCCTGCTCCACCAATCCCGCTTTTTCACGACCGTCAATCACTTGCGTGATCTGCCGGCCACCGCGCAACCCGAGATCTGCTTTGCGGGACGCTCGAATGCGGGCAAGTCCACGGCCATCAATATTCTGTGCAATCAGAAGCGTTTGGCGTTCGCCAGTAAGACGCCTGGCCGCACCCAGCACATCAATTATTTCTCGGTGGGCAAGGAGGACGAGCCGACTGCGCATCTGGTCGACCTGCCGGGCTACGGTTATGCGGAAGTGCCGGGCGCAGCCAAGGCCCACTGGGAAGCGCTGCTCTCCACCTACCTGCAATCGCGCTCGCAACTGCGCGGCATGATCCTGATGATGGACTCGCGCCGCCCGTTGACTGACCTGGACCGACGCATGATCGAGTGGTTCGCGCCGACCGGCAAGCCGATCCACACGCTGCTGACGAAGTGCGACAAATTGACGCGTCAGGAAAGCGTCAACGCCTTGCGCGCGACGCAGAAAGGTTTGGCCGAATATCGCGCCGCTGGCTACCAAGGCGAACTGACCGCGCAGCTGTTCTCGGCGCTCAAGCGCGTCGGAATCGACGAAGCGCACGAACTGATCGAAGGCTGGCTGATCCCCGAGGCGAAGGGCGAAACGGACGCGCCGCAGTAATCGCGCGGCGGGTACGAACCCAGGCAAAAAACGCCATTCCGGCCGCCCATAAAAAAACCCGCCGCTTTAACGGCGGGTCAAACAGCCTAATCGAAAAAACGACAGGCACCCGCTCAGGGAGGAGAAGCGGGGAGGTCAGCGCAGGGCGCCTTGCTCGATCGGTATGATATACCATTGTCTCGAAAAGTTTCCGGGAGCGGAGGCACGCGTTACTCGCCCACTCCACACATCCACGTTTCCTCGATTCGGTTATGAGCTTCTTTCCGCACTACCGTCCGCGCCGCATGCGCCGTGACGACTTCTCGCGCCGCCTGATGCGAGAAAACATCCTCACCACCAACGATCTGATCTACCCCGTATTTATCGTCGAAGGCGCCAACGTGCGGCAAGCCGTACCGTCAATGCCAGGCGTCGAACGTGTGTCGGTGGATCTGCTGATGGGCGTGGCCGAGCAATGCGTCGAGCTGGGCGTGCCGGTACTGGCGCTCTTTCCGGCCATCGACCCTTCCTTGAAGACGCCTGATGGCCGCGAGGCGACCAACCCGGCTGGCCTGATTCCGCGCGCGGTTCGCGAACTGAAAAAGAATTTTCCCGACCTCGGTGTGCTGACCGACGTCGCGCTCGATCCGTACACGAGCCACGGCCAGGACGGCGTTCTGGACGAAGCGGGCTACGTGATCAACGACGAGACCGTCGAGATCCTCGTGGAACAGGCGCGTGTGCAAGCTGAAGCGGGCGTCGATATCGTCGCGCCCTCGGACATGATGGACGGACGTATCGGCGCGATCCGCGAAATGCTCGAGAGCGAGGGACATATCCACACGCGCATCATGGCTTATGCAGCCAAGTTCGCGTCGGCGTTTTACGGCCCGTTCCGCGATGCCGTCGGTTCCGCGACGAACCTCGGCAAGGGCAACAAAATGACCTACCAGATGGACCCGGCCAACTCGGATGAAGCACTGCGCGAAGTGCAGGCGGACATCGAAGAAGGCGCGGATATGGTGATGGTCAAGCCGGGCATGCCGTATCTGGACATCGTGCGTCGTGTGAAGGACGAGTTCAAGTTCCCGACCTACGTGTATCAGGTCAGCGGCGAATACGCGATGCTGAAGGCGGCCGCGCAAAATGGCTGGCTCGATCACGACAAGGCGATGATGGAATCGCTGCTGGCGTTCAAGCGGGCAGGCGCGGATGGCGTGCTGACCTACTTCGCGCTGGATGCCGCGCGGATTTTGCGCTCGCAGAAGTGATTTGACGTGTTGCTTTACCGGCGACGCTAGTCTTCTGACAGCGCGCAAAAAAAACGGAGGCCGACTTTAAGTCGTGCCTCCGTTTTTTTATGCATGTTCTGGCGTGCGCCTTTTTGCGGGCGCGTCGGGGGTGCGGGTTTCTTTGCGCTCTCGGGCAGCCTAGCTGCTTTGCGTTACGCCCCGGGCGCACTCGCGCGATCGAGGGTACGCAAAAACTTGTCCGCGGACTCGTAGCCGACGACGCGCAGCACTTCCTTGCCGCCCTGGTCGAAAAAGATAATGCCCGGCGGGCCGAACAGGCTGAAGCGCTTGAGCAGCATCTGATCGTCGGCGTTATTCGCGGTGACGTCGGCGCGCAGCAGGTTCATCTGCTTCAACTTCGCCTGAACGCGCGGATCGCTGAACGTGAACTTCTCCATCTCCTTGCAGCTCACGCACCAGTCTGCGTAAAAATCGAGCATAGCGGGCTGCGCAGCCGTTTTGACGGCCTCGTCGAGCTCGGTCGAGGAACGAACCGAGGCGAACGTCAGATCGCTCTGTGACGCTGTATTGGGCTTGCTGGAGGCGTTTGCCACGCTTGCGTCTTCACTGCCACGCGCGGCCAGGACCGCTAGCGGACGCAGAGGATCGGACGAGCCTGCTGCCAGGCCGACCAGCAGCACCGCGGCCCAGATTGCCAGCGCTGCGCCAATACCACGACCGAGCCGACGCCACACCGAAGCGCCCGCGGCTGGGGCCGAGAAAAGACCAAGCCCGGCTGCGGCAATCAGCAGCCACAACGCGCTCAACAGCATGGTCGCGGTCGCACCGAGCACCGGCCAGACGATCCAGAGGGCCGCCGCAAGCAGCACCACGCCGAAAAACACCTTAACGCCGTCCATCCATGCGCCAGCGCGCGGCAGCAAAGTGCCGGCGCCAAGACCGATGATCAGGAGCGGCACGCCGAGCCCTAGCCCCATCGAGAATAGCGCCGCGCCACCGAGCAACGCGTCGCCCGTATGCGCAATAAATGCCAGCACGGCAAAAAGCGGCGCCGTCATGCAGGCCCCGACCACCAGCGCGGACAACGCCCCCATAACAGCGACAGCGGCAAACTTGCCGCCGGAACGTCCAGTCGACGCGCGCGACACGCCATCCTGCCAGCGCTGCGGCAACGCGATGTCGAAGCCCGCGATCAGCGTCACGGCGAAAACGGTCAGCAATACACCGAATGTACCGAGCACCCACGGGTTCTGCAGCCACGCGCCAAGGCTCTGCCCAACGAGCGCGGCCGCAATACCAAGCGCCGTGTACACGAGCGCCATGCCGATCACATAGGCCAGCGACAAAGCAAAGCCGCGGGCACGCGTCACGCGTGCCCCTTCGCCGATGATGATTGCCGACAGGATCGGGATCATCGGATAGGAGCACGGCAGCAAGCTGAGCACGGCGCCGGCCACGAAATAGAGCCCGATGATCGCGAAGAAACCGCCGCCTTGCAGCAGCGATTGCGCATAGTCGGCGCTGGTGGCGCGCTCATACCACGGCGCGCCGGCAGCTGCGGATTGCTGTGTGGCGGCGGTAGTCGCCGCGGCGCTACCGGCCGGCTGCAAAGCCTCGCCGCTCACGTGGTACACGCGCTCCATCGGCGGATAGCAAATGCCGGCATCGGCACAGCCCTGAGACGTGACGGCCAGGTCAAACGGCCCCTGGGCTTGCTTTACCGGAATGCGGATCGTCAGCTCATTGCGATACGTCTCGACGTTCTTGTTGAAGGTCTGATCGAACTTGACATGCCCGGCCGGCAATTGGGGCTCGCCAATCATAGTCGTGCCGTTGCGGGTCGCAAACGCGAAACGCTCACGGTACATGTAGTAACCTTCCGCGATCTTGTACGTGACGTCGACTTCGCCAGGCTTCTCGCTCGCGCTGAATTTGAAGGCGACGGCGGGATCGAGGAAGTCGTCCGCAGCGCGCGCAAGCGTGCTGAACTGCGCGAAGATCAGGCAGCCGAACAGGAAGAAGACCGCGCGCAACGCATGGCGCGCACGTCGATTGAGACCGTTAGACATGGAGAGGACGTTTGGTTTCAGCAGTGATCCACTGGCCGTACGCGACCGATGCCGTGGCTTGCCAGGAGAGAATTTCCGGCGTGTCGTAGGGATGGTGCGCCTGAATGTACTGCTCGAGCTCGAGCGCGCGTGCCGCGCTGGTCTTGAACAGCAACTGGATCTCTTGCGCCGTTTCGACCGCGCCCTGCCAGTGATAGCTGGACTGCACCGTGCCCAATTGCGTGACACAGGCGCATAGCCGCGCGGCCAACGCATCTGCGGCGAGCTTCTGAGCAACGGCGGCATCCGGTACCGTGGTCAGAATCAAGGTCACATTCAAGCTCACGCTCACGAAGGCTCCAGACAGGCACAATTCAAGTGCCAATATCGTATCACCTAGCCTTGCGGCGCCGCAGACGCCCACGCAGCAAGCATGCGGCATTTGGCCGCCGCGATCGACATGCCGCAGTGAAATTCGCCGCTATAAACAAAAAAGCCAGGCTTGGCGCCTGGCTTTTTCTTCGATGCTAAAAAGCTTACTCAGCTTCTTGCACTTCAACTTCTTCGACTTCCGGACGGTCCAGCAATTCGACCAGTGCCATCGGTGCGTTGTCGCCGACGCGGAAACCGAACTTCAGGACGCGCAGGTAGCCGCCCGGACGGGTGGCGTAACGCGGGCCGAGGACTTCGAACAGCTTCGTGACCGAGTCACGATCGCGCAGGCGGTTGAACGCCAGACGACGATTTGCCAGCGACGGCTTCTTGCCGAGCGTGATCAGCGGCTCGACGACTTTACGGAGTTCTTTCGCCTTCGGCAGCGTCGTCTTGATGACTTCGTGCTCGATCAACGAGTTGGACATGTTACGGAGCATTGCCAGACGGTGGCTGCTCGTGCGGTTCAGTTTCCGCAAACCATGACGGTGACGCATGTTAATTCCTTTGATTCAAAGTTTTGGTCCAGCTCTTCTATCGCGCTCGGTCTACCCTCGGTTTCCCAACGGTGACGAGTGCACGGGCCGGTAGTGAAAAAAGACAAGACGCGGATTTTAAAGGAAAATCCGCGTCTTTGCCAGTGCAGCGGCGGGTCTTATCCCGAGACTACTACTCGATTTACTTGTCCAAACCTGCCGGCGGCCAGTTTTCGAGTTTCATGCCGAGCGTCAAACCACGCGACGCCAGTACTTCCTTGATTTCGTTCAACGACTTGCGACCCAGATTCGGGGTCTTGAGCAACTCGTTTTCCGTGCGCTGGATCAGGTCGCCGATGTAGTAAATGTTCTCGGCCTTCAGGCAGTTCGCGGAACGAACCGTCAGTTCGAGATCATCAACTGGACGCAGCAGGATCGGATCGATCTGCGGCGCACGCGACGGCGCTTCCGCCGTTGCTTCGGTGCCTTCCAGTGCAGCGAACACCGACAGCTGATCAACCAGAATACGAGCCGATTGACGGATCGCTTCTTCCGGCGAGATCACACCGTTGGTCTCGATGTTCATCACGAGCTTGTCGAGGTCGGTACGCTGTTCGACGCGCGCGCTTTCAACGGCGTAGCTCACGCGGCGAACCGGCGAGAACGACGCGTCCAGCACGATACGGCCGATGATCTTGGCCGACTCTTCGCCGTAACGACGCACATTGCCCGGCACATAGCCACGGCCCTTTTCGACCTTGATCTGCACGTCGAGCTTACCGCCCTTCGACAGATGCGCAATCACGTGATCCGGGTTGATCACTTCGCAATCGTGCGCGAGTTCGATGTCGCCAGCGGTGACAACGCCTTCGCCTTCCTTGCGCAGCGTAACCGTCACTTCGTCACGGTTATGCAGCTTGAACACTACGCCCTTCAGGTTCAACAACAGGTTGACCACATCCTCTTGCACACCGTCGAGCGTCGAATACTCATGTACGACGCCTGCGATCGTCACTTCGGTCGGCGCGTAGCCGATCATCGACGACAGCAACACGCGCCGAAGCGCGTTACCCAAGGTGTGGCCGTAACCGCGTTCAAACGGTTCCATGACCACTTTCGCGTGGCTCTCACCAAGCGATTCAACAGCGATGATCTTGGGCTTCAACAAACTGGTTTGCATAGGTTTTCCTTTTCAATACCCTCGGCTCGTTACACCGATAAGGCTGACCGGTAACAACCTGAAAATAAACAGCCGAGACGCCCCCTTGCGCAACGCAATCGGGGTGCCCCGGCCGTTAATCCGATTACCGCGAATACAATTCGACGATCAGGCTTTCGTTGATATCGCCAGCGATGTCGCTGCGTTCCGGCTTGCTCTTGAACGTGCCTTCGAACTTCTTCGAATCGACAGCGACCCAGCTCGGCAGACCGCCTTGCTCGGCCAGCGACAGCGCTTCGAGAATACGCGCCTGCTTCTTCTTTTGTTCGCGGACTGCGACGACGTCGCCTGCCTTCACTTGCATCGACGGGATGTTCGACACCACGCCGTTCACCGTGATCGCCTTGTGGCTCACGAGCTGACGCGCTTCAGCGCGCGTCGAGCCGAAGCCCATGCGATACACGACGTTGTCGAGACGCGATTCGAGCAATTGCAGCAGGTTTTCACCCGTGTTGCCCTTCAGGCGGTCGGCTTCAGCGAAGTAACGGCGGAATTGACGCTCGAGGACACCGTAGATGCGCTTCACTTTTTGCTTTTCGCGCAGCTGCGTGCCGTAGTCGGACGTACGTGCACCCGACGTGCGGCCGTGTTGGCCAGGCTTGCTGTCAAGCTTGCACTTGTCAGCGAGCGAACGACGGGCGCTCTTCAGGAAGAGGTCAGTGCCTTCACGGCGGGACAGCTTGGCCTTAGGGCCGATATAACGTGCCACGTTGATTCCTTCTATGATTGATCACACGAATGCATGCACTCGCGCTAGTCCGAACCCTTTGGGTCGAACGGTGGGCTTAGTCAATTCAATAGCGCAAGCAGCCTGTGGTCGCCGGCTTGAACACCGGCGGCAACAGGCGCTAGCGAAAACAGCGTCTTAGATACGACGACGCTTCGGCGGACGGCAGCCGTTGTGCGGGACCGGCGTCACGTCGGAGATCGCGGTGATCTTGATGCCAAGACCATGCAACGCGCGCACCGCCGATTCGCGGCCAGGACCGGGGCCCTTGATACGCACTTCGAGGTTCTTCACGCCGTATTCCATCGCCACGCGGCCAGCCGATTCAGCTGCCACCTGGGCTGCAAACGGGGTCGATTTACGCGAACCCTTGAAGCCCTGACCACCCGACGTTGCCCAGGCAAGTGCATTGCCTTGACGATCGGTGATCGTGATGATGGTGTTGTTGAACGACGCGTGAACGTGAACCACGCCCTCGGCGACGTTCTTCTTGACCTTCTTGCGAACGCGTTGCGCCGCGGAGTTGTTCGAAGCCTTAGCCATTACGTTTTCCTGTAACTGTCAGTTCCGCTTACTTCTTCAGCGATTGCGCTGCACGACGCGGACCCTTGCGCGTACGGGCATTCGTACGCGTGCGTTGGCCACGCAGGGGCAGGCCCTTGCGATGACGCACGCCACGGTAGCAGCCGAGATCCATCAGGCGCTTGATGTTCATCGTCGTTTCACGGCGCAGATCGCCTTCAACGATGAACTTGCCGACTTCTTCACGCAGCTTTTCGAGGTCTGCGTCGTTCAGGTCCTTGACCTTCTTCGAAAATGCCACACCAGCAGCGACGCAGATGTCGCGCGAGCGCGTGCGGCCGATACCGTAAATTGCCGTCAGGCCGATTTCGGTATGCTGGTGATTCGGGATGTTAACCCCTGCGATACGAGCCATTGTTTTTCCTCAAACAAAAAGCGCAGCAAAAAGCGCGGCGTTCAGCCTTGACGCTGTTTGTGGCGCGGATCAGAGCTGCAAATCACGCGCACAACGCCTTTGCGCTTGATGATCTTGCAATTGCGGCAAATGCGCTTAACCGATGCCATCACTTTCATGATATTACCCTTTTTTCAAATCACTTCGCCCGGAACACGATCCGCGCACGCGACAGATCGTAAGGCGTCAATTCAACCGTTACCTTGTCGCCCGGCAAGATTCGGATGTAGTGCATCCGCATCTTGCCGGATATGTGTCCCAATACGACATGGCCGTTTTCCAGCTTCACCCTAAAGGTAGCGTTAGGCAGGTTTTCGATGACTTCACCCTGCATCTGGATAACATCGTCTTTGGCCATAAGTCCTTTCAACGCATCGGGACGCCGCCGCCTTTGAAATTAGCTTTCTTCAGCAGCGATTCATACTGTTGCGACATAACGTACGACTGCACCTGCGCCATGAAATCCATTGTGACGACGACAATGATCAGCAGCGACGTTCCACCAAAATAAAACGGCACGTTCCAGCGCAGTACCAAAAATTCAGGCAGCAGACAAACAAACACGATGTAGATCGCACCAGCCAGCGTCAGACGCGTCAGGATACGGTCGATGTATCGCGCCGTTTGATCGCCCGGGCGGATGCCTGGGACGAAAGCGCCACTCTTTTTCAGGTTGTCGGCCGTTTCTCTGCTGTTGAACACCAGTGCGGTGTAGAAGAAGCAGAAGAAGACGATCGCCAACGCGTACAGCAACACGTACACGGGTTGACCGGGCTTAAGGGCTTCGGCCACGTTGTGCAACGTGTCTGCGAACCAGCTGGTACGCGACCCCGAACTAAACCAGTTCAGGATGGTTGCCGGGAAGAGAATGATCGACGATGCAAAGATCGGCGGAATCACGCCCGACATATTCAACTTCAGCGGCAGATGTGAAGACTGTCCGCCGTAAATCTTGTTACCGACCTGCCGCTTGGCGTAATTCACAAGAATCTTGCGCTGGCCGCGTTCGATGAACACCACCAGATACGTCACACCGGCAATCAGCGCGACCACGATAATCGCCGAGATGATGCTCATCGAGCCGGTTCGCACCAGTTCAAAAAGACCACCGATTGCGTTCGGGAAACCCGCCGCAATACCGCCGAAAATGATGATCGAGATACCGTTACCAAGCCCGCGTTCCGTGATCTGCTCACCCAGCCACATCAGGAACATCGTGCCGGTCACCAGCGTCACGACCGTCGTCAGCCGAAATACCATCCCCGGATCGATCACCAGGCCTGGCTGATTTTCCAGTGCGACGGCAATGCCGAACGCCTGGAATGTCGCCAGCAGGACCGTAAAGATACGCGTGTACTGCGTAATCTTCCGTTGACCCGCCTGCCCTTCCTTTTTCAACGCTTCCAGCTGCGGCGAGACAATCGCCAGCAACTGCATGATGATCGACGCCGAAATGTACGGCATGATCCCCAGCGCAAAAATCGTGAACCGCGAAAGTGCACCACCCGAGAACATGTTGAACATGCCAAGGATGCCGCCCGACTGGCTTTGGAACAACTTTGCCAGCTGGTCCGGGTCAATACCCGGCACCGGAATGTGCGCGCCGATTCGGTAGACGATCAACGCCAGCAGCAGGAATACTGCACGCCGACGCAGATCGCCGAACTTCGCCGCGCTGCGACCGGGTTTTGCGAGACTCGGACTGTTAGCCAAGTACCTTCTCCGATGCAAATGCTAGTGACGGCAAATAACTTGCGCGTTACTCGGCAAAAGAGCCGCCGGCTGCTTCAATAGCAGCGCGCGCACCCTTCGTCGCACCCAGACCCTTCACAACGATCTTGCGCTTAAGCTCGCCCGTCGCGATGATCTTGGCGCTCTTGATCAGCTCGCCGAGCAGGCCGGCTTGCTTCAGAGCCAACAGATCGATTTCGTCGACCGGCAGCTTTTCCAGATCAGAGAGACGCACTTCACCGACGAATTCCTTCGTCAGCGAGGTGAAGCCACGCTTCGGCAGGCGACGTTGCAGCGGCATTTGACCGCCTTCGAAGCCAACCTTGTGAAAGCCGCCCGAACGCGACTTCTGACCCTTGTGACCGCGGCCAGCCGTCTTGCCCAGACCGGAGCCGATGCCACGGCCGACGCGACGCTTAGCGTGCTTCGAACCTTCAGCCGGCTTCAGGTTATTCAATTCCATTATCAACTCCTTGAGTCCTGGTCAGCCGCTTAGCTGATGACCTTAACGAGGTACGAAACCTTGTTGATCATGCCGCGCACAGCCGGCGTGTCCTGCAACTCGCTAACCGAGTTGAGTCGGCGCAGGCCCAAGCCACGCACCGTTGCACGGTGCGTTTCACGGGTGCCGATCAGGCTCTTGACGAGCTGGACCTTGACAGTTTTATCAGACATGGTGTCCACCTTAGCCCAGAATATCTTCGACGGACTTGCCGCGCTTCGCCGCGATATCACCCGGCGTCGACTGCTTGCGCAGACCGTCGAGCGTTGCACGAACGAGGTTGTACGGGTTCGTCGAACCGTGGCTCTTGGCCACAACGTTCTGCACGCCCATCACGTCGAACACTGCGCGCATCGGGCCGCCAGCGATCACACCGGTACCGTCCTTGGCCGGAGCCAGGAGGACCATCGATGCGCCGTGCTTACCGTGCACTTCGTGTTGCAGGGTACCGTTCTTAAGCGGCACCTTGAACATGTTGCGGCGAGCCTGTTCCATCGCCTTCTGAACAGCGACCGGCACTTCCTTCGCCTTGCCCTTGCCCATACCGACGCGGCCATCACCGTCGCCGACCACGGTCAGTGCGGCAAAACCGAGAATCCGGCCGCCCTTCACAACCTTGGTCACGCGGTTGACCGAAATCATCTTTTCGCGCAGGCCGTCGTCGCGTTCGTCAGCCTGAACTTTCGCTTGCATCTTTGCCATGACGAATTCTTCCCTTAGAACTTGAGTCCGGCTTCGCGCGCCGCATCAGCCAGCGCTTTCACGCGGCCGTGGTAACGGAAACCCGAACGGTCGAAGGCGACGGATTCGATGCCGGCAGCCTTAGCCTTTTCTGCAATGCGCTTACCGATCAGGGTCGCAGCGGCGACGTTGCCGCCCTTGCCAGTCTGATCAGCCAGTTGCGCACGCACTTCGGCTTCGAGCGTCGACGCGCTGGCGAGCACCTTGGTGCCGCACGGCGAGAACACTTGCGCATAGATGTGCGTGTTCGTGCGATGCACGGCGAGACGCGCGACCTGCAGCTCAGCGATCTTGATACGCGTCTGACGAGCGCGGCGCAGGCGAGATTGAGTCTTATCCATGATTGCGCACCCTTACTTCTTCTTCGTTTCTTTGAGGATCACAACCTCGTTGGCGTAACGCACACCCTTGCCCTTGTAGGGCTCCGGCGGGCGATAGCCGCGCACTTCTGCAGCGACCTGGCCAACTTGTTGCTTATTGATCCCCTTGATCACGATTTCGGTTTGCGTCGGGGTTTCAGCCTTGACGCCTTCCGGCATCTGGTGCACCACGGGGTGCGAGAAACCCAGCGACAGGTTCAGCTTGTCGCCTTGCGCCTGTGCGCGGTAACCGACGCCAACCAGCGTCAGCTTGCGCTCGAAACCCTTCGTCACGCCGTTCACCATGTTCGCAACCAGTGCGCGCATCGTGCCCGACATCGCATTCGCTTCGCGGCTCTCGTCCACCGGCTCGAATTTCAGCGTGCCGTTGTCGTTCACCACCTTCACGAGGCTGTTTGCAGCCTGCGAAATCGTACCCAGCGGGCCCTTGACGGTAATGCGTTCGTCGCTCAGGGCCACTTCTGCGCCTTGCAGCGCGATCGGGCTTTTACCTACTCGAGACATGTTTCTCTCCTTTCGGCCTTAAGCGACGTAGCAGATGACTTCGCCGCCAACGCCCGTTGCACGCGCCTTGCGGTCCGTCATCACGCCCTTCGGCGTCGACACGATTGCCACGCCGAGGCCATTCATGACCACGGGGATGTCGTTACGGCCGCGGTACACACGCAGACCAGGCTTCGAAACGCGTTCAATGCGCTCGATCACCGGACGGCCAGCGTAGTACTTCAACACGATGTTCAATTCAGACTTCGCACCTTCGGACTTCACTGCGAAATCATCGATATAGCCTTCGTCCTTCAGGACCTGCGCAATCGCAACCTTGACTTTCGACGAGGGCATTGTCACCGAAACTTTCTCAACCATCTGCGCATTGCGGATGCGAGTCAGCATATCGGCGATAGGATCACTCATGCTCATTTACGTTTCTCCTATTACCAGCTCGCCTTGGTCAGGCCAGGGATCTCGCCGCGGAACGCGATTTCGCGAATCTTGTTACGCGCCAGCCCGAATTTACGGAACGTGCCACGCGGGCGACCGGTAATTGCGCAACGATTGCGCTTACGGGTCGGGTTAGAGTTGCGCGGCAGTTGTTGCAGTTCCAGACGTGCTGCGTAATGCTCTTCGTCCGACTTGCTCATATCGCCGATAATCGCTTTCAGCTCAGCACGCTTGGGAGCGTACTTAGCGGCCAGGCGAGCACGCTTCTTTTCACGTTCGATCAGTGCCAGTTTAGCCACGGTAACCTCAGTTTCTGAACGGGAACTTGAAGCTGGCGAGCAGAGCCTTTGCTTCGTCGTCGGTCTTCGCAGTTGTCGTGATGCTGATGTTCAGCCCACGCAGTGCGTCGATCTTGTCGTAGTCGATTTCGGGGAAAATGATCTGCTCTTTCACACCGATGTTGTAGTTGCCGCGACCATCGAACGCACGACCCGACACGCCACGGAAGTCGCGCACACGGGGGAGCGCAACCGTCACGAAACGGTCCAGAAATTCGTACATTGCCTGACCACGCAACGTGACCATTGCACCGATCGGATAGCCCTGACGGATCTTGAAGCCAGCGATTGCCTTGCGTGCCTTCGTGATCACCGGCTTCTGGCCTGCGATCTTCGTCAGGTCGCCGACGGCGTTTTCGATGATCTTCTTATCAGCAACCGCTTCGCCAAGGCCCATGTTCAGGGTGATCTTGGTGATGCGCGGCACTTCCATCACGGACTTGTAACCGAACTTCTCGATGAGGCCGGGTACAACCTTCTCTTTGTAAAACTCTTGCAAACGAGCCATTTTTTTACTCCGCAGCGTCAGGCGCTCAGCACGGCACCGGTCGTCTTAAGGAAACGGACTTTCTTGTCTCCCTCGACCTTGATGCCTACACGCGACGCCTTGCCATTCGCGTCGACCAATGCGACGTTCGAAATTTGCAGCGGCATCGTCTTGGCTTCCACGCCACCCGTCGTACCCTTCATCGGGTTCGGCTTGACGTGCTTCTTGACGAGGTTGATACCCTCGACAATTACCTTGTCTTCGCCAACGGACAGCACGACGCCGCGCTTGCCTTTATCTTTGCCGGTGATGACGATAACTTCGTCACCTTTGCGAATCTTGTTCATCGCGACTCCTTACAGCACTTCAGGTGCCAACGAAACGATCTTCATGAATCGTTCGCTGCGCAACTCGCGCGTAACAGGCCCGAAAATACGGGTGCCAATAGGTTCGAGCTTGGCATTCAACAGCACTGCAGCATTGCCATCGAACTTGATCAGCGAGCCGTCCTGACGGCGCACGCCCTTGGCGGTGCGAACCACCACGGCGTTGTAAATTTCGCCTTTCTTCACGCGCCCGCGCGGCGTTGCTTCTTTGACGGTCACCTTGATGATGTCGCCAATGCTGGCATAACGACGCTTCGAGCCGCCGAGAACCTTGATGCACATGACTTCACGCGCACCGGTGTTGTCGGCCACTTCAAGCCGAGTTTCGGTCTGGATCATGGTTTATCTATCCCAACTTAATCCGGTCACACCACCATGGCGTACCCGGTCAGTCTTGGTCCCGTCAGCCAATCGGCTGCTTGGGTATGAACAGCAGCGACGGCAAACGAAACCCGCCATCGCAATCCGGTGAATCCTTCGGAACAGACTGGCGCCTGAACCGCTTCCCCCACCAACTTCGCCCGCGACGGGGCTCCCATAAAAGAGGGAAGACCGAGATTATAACAAATAATCTCGGTCTTGCAAGCGAAACTTACTGCGATTTCAATTACTTCTACAACTTTGCGGCGTCAGATGACGCGAGCAGCCTCGACCAGGCGAGCCACAACCCAAGCTTTCGTCTTCGAAATCGGACGCGTTTCCTGGATTTCAACGAGGTCACCCTCGTTGTACGTGTTCGCATCGTCGTGCGCGTGGTACTTCTTCGAACGCACAACGTACTTGCCGTAGATCGGGTGCTTCACGCGGTGCTCAACCAGCACGGTGACCGTCTTGTCCATCTTGTTGCTGACGACCTTGCCGACCAGCGTCCGCTTGAGCGAGGTTTTTACGCTATCGTTCATTTCTGGTTCGCCTTCTCAGTCAGGACGGTCCGCACACGTGCGATGTCGCGACGAACCTTCTTCAGCTGGCTCGTGTTCGTGAGTTGCTGGGTCGCGAGTTGCATGCGCAGGCCGAATTGCGCCTTCAACAGGTCCGACAGCTCCTTGTTGAGCGCGGCCTGATCTTTCTGGTGAAGTTCGGAAGCCTTCATCATTTGCTCCTTAGGCGCCGAGCTGACGCACGATAAACGTCGTCTTGAGCGGCAGCTTAGCTGCAGCCAGACGGAACGCTTCGCGTGCCAGCTCTTCGGTTACGCCGTCCATTTCGTACAGCATCTTGCCCGGTTGAATCTCTGCGACGTAGTACTCAGGGTTACCTTTACCGTTACCCATACGTACTTCAGCCGGCTTGTGCGAGATCGGCTTGTCCGGGAAGATGCGGATCCAGATGCGGCCACCACGCTTGATGTGACGCGTCATTGCACGACGTGCCGCTTCAATCTGGCGCGCGGTCAGACGACCACGACCGATAGCCTTCAGGCCGAACTCACCGAACGACACCGCGTTGCCGCGGGTAGCGATACCGGTGTTACGACCCTTCTGCTCTTTGCGATACTTTCTGCGTTTCGGTTGCAGCATCGTTATTCTCCAGTCTTCCCGCCGTCGCCGGCACCGCCAGCACGACGAGGAGCGCCACGGCGTGCACCTGCCGGGCCACCACCTTCACCATCGCGACGCGGACGGCGATCGCCACCCGGACGTGCGTTACGGCGCGGACGCTTTTCTTCGGCGACTTCTTCAACCACCGGTGCGTCGTTGCGGCCGAGCGTGTCGCCCTTGTAGACCCACACCTTCACGCCGATGATGCCGTACGTCGTCTTCGCTTCCGAAGTTGCGTAGTCGATATCAGCACGCAGCGTATGAAGGGGCACGCGACCTTCGCGATACCATTCCGTACGAGCGATTTCGATACCGTTCAGGCGGCCAGCGCTCATGATCTTGATGCCTTGAGCACCCAGACGCATTGCGTTTTGCATCGCACGCTTCATCGCGCGGCGGAACATAATCCGACGCTCGAGTTGTTGCGTGATCGAGTCAGCGATCAGTTGCGCATCGGTTTCCGGCTTGCGGATTTCTTCGATGTTGACGTGGACCGGAACGCCCATGCGGCGTTGCAGTTCCGACTTCAGCAGCTCGATATCCTCGCCCTTCTTACCGATGACGACACCCGGACGCGAGCTATAAATCGTGATGCGCGCGTTTTTCGCCGGACGCTCAATAACGACGCGACCAACCGAAGCGTTTTTCAGCTTCTTCTTCAGGTATTCACGAACACCGATGTCTTCCTGCAACATCGCCGCGAAATTGTTGTTGTTCGCGTACCAACGCGACGCCCAATTGCGGCTGACGGCCAAACGGAAGCCAGTCGGATGAATTTTCTGTCCCATCGTATGACCCCTTAATTCCCGACCGTCACAGTGATGTGACAGGATTGCTTCTCGATGCGGTTACCGCGGCCTTTAGCGCGCGCAGTAAAACGCTTGAGCGATGCAGCCTTGTCGACCATGATGCTCGTTACCTTGAGCTCGTCGATATCGGCGCCTTCGTTATGCTCCGCATTCGCGATCGCCGACAGCACGACCTTTTTCACGATTCCCGCAGCCTTCTTCGGCGAGAACGTCAGAACGTTCAGCGCCTTGTCGACCGGCAAACCGCGGATCTGGTCAGCCACAAGGCGCGTTTTCTGCGCCGAGATGCGGGCACCGCGATGAATTGCTTTCACTTCCATCATGAGCCCCTTATTTCTTAGCCTTCTTGTCGGCTGCGTGACCCTTGAACGTCCGGGTCAATGCAAACTCGCCAAGCTTGTGGCCGACCATGTTTTCCGAGATGTACACCGGAACGTGTTGACGGCCGTTGTGCACAGCAATCGTCAAACCGATGAAATCCGGCAGAATCGTCGAACGACGCGACCAGGTTTTGATCGGCTTCTTGTCACGCGCAGCGGCTGCCGACTCAACTTTCTTCAGCAAATGGGCGTCGCAGAACGGACCTTTTTTTACAGAACGTGCCATTGCCTACTCCTTAACGCTTGTGACGGCGCTGGACGATCATGCTCGTCGTGCGCTTGTTGCTGCGGGTGCGATAACCCTTAGCAGGCGTGCCCCACGGGCTCACCGGATCGCGACCTGCAGCCGTCTTGCCTTCACCACCACCGTGCGGGTGATCGACCGGGTTCATTGCAACGCCACGCACCGTCGGGCGGATACCGCGCCAGCGGTTCGCGCCAGCCTTACCGATTTGACGGAGGCTGTGCTCTTCGTTGCCAACTTCACCAATCGTCGCGCGGCATTCAACGTGAACGCGGCGGATTTCACCAGAGCGCAGGCGGACCTGTGCGTAGATGCCTTCACGAGCCAGCAACATCGCCGACGTACCAGCCGAACGCGCCATTTGCGCGCCCTTGCCCGGCAGCATTTCGATGCAGTGGATCGTCGTACCGACCGGAATGTTGCGGATCGGCAGCGCGTTACCTGCGCGGATCGGAGCTTCCGAACCCGATATCAGTTGCTGGCCAACCGTCACACCCTTCGGAGCGATGATGTACTTGCGCTCGCCGTCTGCGTACAGAACCAGCGCGATGTTCGCGCTACGGTTCGGATCGTACTCAAGACGTTCGACCTTTGCCGGAATGCCGTCCTTGTTGCGACGGAAATCGACGACACGGTAATGATGCTTGTGACCACCACCCTTATGACGCGTGGTGATGTGACCGTTGTTATTACGGCCGGCGGTCGTGGATTGCGAGTCGAGCAGCGGTGCGAACGGCTTGCCCTTATGCAGATCCTTGTTGACCACCTTGACCATCGCACGGCGACCCGGCGAAGTCGGCTTAACTTTAACGATTGCCATGATTACTTGGCCTCCGCTTCAAAGTTGATTTCCTGGCCGGGCTTCAGGCAGACGTACGCCTTCTTCACGTCCTTGCGCTTGCCCATGAAGCGGCCAAAGCGCTTGGCTTTGCCCTTCGAGACCAGCACGTTGACGGAATTGACTTCCACCTTGAACAGCAGCTCGACTGCAGCTTTCACTTCCTGCTTCGTGGCATCGGGCGCGACTTCGAACACAACTTGCTCGTTCTTGTCGGCCACCAGCGTCGCCTTTTCGGAGATCACCGGCGCGAGCAGGACCTGCATCAAACGATGATCGTTCTTGCGAATCTCGCTCATGACAGCAACTCCTCGATCTGGGCGACCGCAGCCTTCGTGATCAGGATCTTCTTGAAGTAGATCAGCGACAGCGGGTCGGCGTAACGCGGCTCGACAACTGCCACATGGGCGAGGTTGCGCGACGCGAGGTACAGGTTTTCGTCAACCGTGTCGGTAATCACCAGCACGGAGTCGAGACCCATCGCCTTGAATTTTTCGGCCAGCAGCTTCGTCTTCGGCGCTTCGAGCGTCAGCTCGTCGACCACCGAGATGCGGCCTTCGCGGGCCAGCTGCGAGAAGATCGAGCAGAGGCCTGCGCGATGCATCTTCTTGTTAACCTTGTGCGAAAAGTTTTCTTCCGGCGAATTCGGGAAGATCCGGCCACCGCCGCGCCACAACGGGCTCGACGACATACCGGCACGGGCGCGGCCCGTACCCTTCTGGCGCCACGGCTTCTTGGTCGTGTGCTTGACTTGCTCACGGTCCTTCTGCGCGCGGTTACCGCTACGGGCATTCGCTTGATACGCCACCACTACCTGGTGAATCAGGGCTTCGTTGTAATCGCGACCGAACACTACGTCCGACGCGCTAACGCCTGCACCTTCCTGACCATTGGCATTCAGGAGCTTAAGTTCCATTATTTCGCTCCTTTCACGGCACGCGTCTTCACGGCCGGCGTAACGAATACCTTGCCACCCTTCGCACCCGGAACGGCGCCCTTGACCAGCAACAGCTTGCGGTCAGCGTCGATACGAGCGATTTCGAGGTTTTGCACGGTTACCGTATCGTCACCCATGTGACCGGTCATGCGCTTACCCGGGAAAACACGACCCGGATCCTGCGCCATACCGATCGAACCCGGCACGTTGTGCGAGCGCGAGTTACCGTGCGATGCACGGCCGGATGCGAAGTTGTAACGCTTGATGGTACCGGCGTAGCCCTTACCGATCGACACGCCTTGCACGTCGACCTTCTGGCCTACTTCGAACAGGTCGGGACCGACCACGGTGCCGTTCGACAACTCGGCAGCCTTGGCAGCATCGATCTGGAATTCTTTGAGGATTTCACCGGCTTGAACACCGGCTTTGGCAAGATGACCGGCCAACGGCTTCGTCACACGCGATGCACGGCGCGTACCGAATGCAACCTGCACGGCGGTGTAGCCGTCGGTTTCAACAGTCTTGATCTGCGTCACACGGTTGTCGGACACGTCCAGCACGGTAACGGGAATCGAATCCCCTTCTGCCGTGAAGATACGGGTCATGCCAACCTTGCGACCTACGAGTCCAAGGCTCATCGTTTTCTCCATTCCCGACTGCGATTGGTCGGGGCTAATTTACAAAATGCCGGTGCCGTTTCGGGCGTGCGCTTCGGATGAAGCCACGCTGCAGCACACCGACTTTTTTGCGCAAATGCGCGAAAAGCCCACTATTATAGCGAGGCTTTTCGTTTTCCGCAAGCAATCAATGACTTAGCGCTGCCCGGCACGCCAGGCAACCGCTACACGCCTTATTGGAGCTTGATTTCCACGTCCACGCCAGCCGGCAGGTCCAGCTTCATCAGTGCGTCGACGGTCTTGTCCGTCGGATCGACGATGTCCATCAGACGTTGGTGCGTACGGATTTCGAGCTGATCGCGCGACGTCTTGTTGACGTGCGGCGAACGCAGGATGTCGAAACGTTGAATGCGGGTCGGCAGGGGCACCGGACCACGAACGATTGCGCCAGTCCGCTTTGCCGTGTCGACGATTTCAGCTGCCGATTGATCGATCAGGCGATAGTCGAAAGCCTTCAGGCGAATGCGGATTTTCTGGTTCTGCATGACAATTCCTTGGAAAGAGCGAGGCGGTATTGCGCCGCCAGATAGTAAAAGAACGTAGAGCCGGGCACCTGCTGTGGTGCTGGTGCCCGGCTCCGGGCACCACTTACTGCAACTTCAGCCCTCGATTTTACTCGAGAATCTTAGCAACCACACCTGCGCCGACCGTACGGCCACCTTCGCGGATTGCGAAGCGCAGACCTTCTTCCATCGCGATCGGGTTGATCAGCTTCACCGTGATCGACACGTTGTCGCCCGGCATGACCATTTCCT
Organism: Paraburkholderia nemoris; assembly: GCF_905221015.1. Lineage (NCBI taxonomy): Bacteria > Pseudomonadati > Pseudomonadota > Betaproteobacteria > Burkholderiales > Burkholderiaceae > Paraburkholderia > Paraburkholderia nemoris. The sequence continues at coordinate 148,268 of NZ_CAJNBO010000019.1, forward strand.
TGTCCTTCGGCAACTCGATCGAGCCCGTCACGTCCGTCGTACGGAAGTAGAACTGCGGACGATAGTTGTTGAAGAACGGCGTGTGGCGGCCGCCTTCGTCCTTGCTCAGCACGTACACTTCAGCCGTGAAATGCGTGTGCGGGTTGATCGAACCCGGCTTCGCCAGAACCTGGCCACGCTCCACGTCTTCACGCTTCGTGCCGCGCAGCAGGATACCCACGTTGTCGCCTGCCTGACCCTGGTCGAGCAGCTTGCGGAACATTTCCACGCCCGTGCAGGTCGTCTTCACCGTCGGCTTGATACCGACGATTTCGATTTCCTCGCCAACCTTCACCACGCCGCGCTCAACGCGACCCGTCACCACCGTGCCGCGACCCGAGATCGAGAACACGTCTTCCACCGGCATCAGGAACGCACCGTCAACTGCGCGCTCCGGCGTCGGGATGTACGTGTCCAGCGCGTCGGCCAGGTTCATGATCGCCACTTCGCCCAGCTCGCCCGTGTCGCCTTCCAGCGCCAGCTTGGCCGAACCCTTGATGATCGGCGTGTCGTCGCCCGGGAAGTCGTACTTCGACAGAAGTTCGCGAACCTCCATCTCGACGAGTTCCAGCAGCTCAGCGTCGTCCACCATGTCGCACTTGTTCAGGAACACGATGATGTACGGAACGCCAACCTGACGCGCCAGCAGGATGTGCTCACGCGTTTGCGGCATCGGGCCGTCTGCAGCCGAGCACACCAGGATCGCGCCGTCCATCTGCGCTGCGCCCGTGATCATGTTCTTCACATAGTCAGCGTGGCCCGGGCAGTCGACGTGGGCGTAGTGGCGGTTAGCCGTTTCGTACTCGACGTGTGCCGTGTTGATCGTGATACCACGTGCCTTTTCTTCCGGCGCCGCGTCGATCTGGTCGTATGCCTTCGCTTCGCCGCCAAACTTCTTGGTCAGCACCGTCGTGATCGCTGCCGTCAGCGTGGTCTTGCCGTGGTCAACGTGACCGATCGTGCCGACGTTCACGTGCGGCTTGGTCCGTTCGAATTTACCTTTAGCCATGTTTCTCTTCTTTCAAAAAGTTAATCGTTGAATGACTTGCCGCGCGATTACTTCGACTTGGCGTTGATGATCGCTTCCGACACGTTACGCGGTGCTTCGGAGTAGTGCTTGAACTCCATCGTGTACGTTGCACGACCTTGGGTCAGCGAACGCAGCGAGGTCGAGTAACCGAACATTTCCGACAGCGGGACTTCGGCGCGAACGATCTTGCCGCCGCCAACCATGTCGTCCATGCCCTGAACGATGCCGCGACGACCCGACAGATCGCCCATCACGTTGCCCATGTAATCTTCAGGCGTTTCGACTTCCACAGCCATCATCGGTTCGAGGATGACTGGTTGAGCCTTGCGCATTGCTTCCTTGAACGCCATCGAACCGGCCATGCGGAACGCATTTTCGTTCGAGTCGACGTCGTGGTACGAACCGAACGTCAGGTGAACCTTCACGTCAACGACCGGGAAGCCTGCCAGCACGCCAGCCTTCAGCGTTTCCTGGATACCCTTGTCGACTGCCGGAATGTATTCACGCGGAATCACACCGCCCTTGATCTCGTCCAGGAACTCGTAGCCCTTGCCCTGCTCATTCGGCTCGAGCGTAATGACCGCGTGACCGTACTGGCCGCGACCACCCGACTGCTTGACGAACTTACCGTCAACGTCTTCCGCCTTGCCGCGGATCGTTTCACGATACGCCACTTGCGGCTTGCCGACGGTTGCTTCGACGCCGAATTCACGCTTCATCCGGTCGACCAGAATTTCCAGGTGGAGCTCGCCCATGCCCGAAATAATGGTTTGACCCGATTCTTCGTCCGTTTGAACGCGGAACGACGGATCTTCCTGAGCCAGACGGTTCAGGGCCAAACCCATCTTTTCCTGGTCCGGCTTCGTCTTCGGCTCAACAGCCTGCGAAATCACCGGCTCCGGGAAAATCATGCGTTCGAGCACGATCGGGTGCAGCGGATCGCACAGCGTGTCGCCCGTCGTTGCATCTTTCAGGCCAACAGCCGCAGCGATGTCGCCTGCGTGCACTTCCTTGATTTCTTCACGCTGGTTTGCGTGCATCAGCAGAATACGACCCAGACGTTCCTTCTTGTCCTTGGTCGCGTTCAGCAGCGTGTCGCCCGACTTCGTCGTGCCCGAGTACACACGGAAGAAGATGAGCTGGCCGACAAACGGGTCGGTCATGATCTTGAATGCGAGGGACGAGAACTTCTCGTCGTCAGCCGCGCGACGCTCAGCTTTTTCACCGTTTTCGAGTTCGCCCGTAACCGGCGGAATGTCGATCGGCGACGGCAGGAAGTCGAGCACGGCGTCGAGCATGCGTTGCACGCCCTTGTTCTTGAACGCGGTACCGCACAGCATCGGCTGGATTTCGCAAGCGATCGTACGGTCGCGCAGACCCTTGACGATTTCTGCTTCCGTCAACTCGCCTTCTTCGAGGTACTTGTTCATCAAGTCTTCGCTCGATTCAGCCGCAGCTTCAACCATCTTCTCGCGCCATTCATTGCACGTGTCGACGAGTTCTGCCGGGATTTCTTCGTACGAGAACTTGGTGCCTTGGGACGCTTCGTCCCAAATGATCGCTTTCATCTTCAGCAGATCGACCACGCCCGTGAACGATTCTTCAGCGCCGATAGGCACCACGACCGGAACCGGGTTCGCCTTCAAACGCAGCTTGAGCTGGTCGTAGACCTTGAAGAAGTTCGCGCCGGTACGGTCCATCTTGTTGATGAACGCCAGACGGGGAACCTTGTACTTGTTGGCCTGACGCCACACGGTTTCCGACTGGGGCTGCACGCCGCCCACTGCGCAGTACACCATGCATGCGCCGTCGAGCACGCGCATCGAGCGCTCAACTTCAATCGTGAAGTCAACGTGGCCCGGGGTGTCGATGATGTTGATGCGGTGCTCAGCGCGGTCGCCGGCCATGCCTTTCCAGAATGCCGTGGTAGCAGCGGACGTGATCGTGATGCCGCGTTCCTGCTCCTGCTCCATCCAGTCCATGGTGGCAGCGCCGTCGTGAACTTCACCAATCTTGTGGTTCACGCCGGTGTAAAACAGGATGCGCTCGGTCGTCGTCGTTTTGCCGGCGTCGATGTGAGCGCTAATACCGATGTTACGGTAGCGCTCGATAGGTGTCTTGCGAGCCACTTTGATCCTCTATTGGGATGACGCGATGCGAGAAAATACCCATCGCGCTGTAATACAAACGGGCGAGGCGCTTTGTAAGCGCACCCGCCCGGAATTTCTTTCCGTTTTTTCTGCTAAACCCGGGTTCGGGAAGCTTAGAAACGGAAGTGCGAGAACGCCTTGTTGGCTTCTGCCATCCGGTGAACTTCGTCGCGCTTCTTCATCGCGCCGCCACGGCCTTCAGCCGCTTCGGAGAGTTCACCTGCCAGACGCAGGGCCATCGACTTCTCGCTGCGCTTCTTCGCGGCTTCACGCAACCAACGCATCGCCAATGCCATACGACGCGACGGACGCACTTCGACCGGAACCTGATAGTTCGCACCACCAACGCGGCGGCTCTTAACTTCGACCACCGGCTTGACGTTGTTGAGCGCTACCGTGAACACTTCCAGCGGGTCCTTGCCACCCTTGGTCTGGATCTGTTCGAAAGCGCCGTACACGATGCGCTCAGCAACCGACTTCTTGCCGGAGAGCATCAGCACGTTCATGAACTTAGCTACATCTACGTTACCGAACTTCGGATCCGGCAACACTTCCCGCTTGGGGACTTCGCGACGACGCGGCATGTTTCTTCCTTTAACTTTTCAGTTGGAGCTATTTTTTAGCCCCGCGGCCACCAACTAACCCGATTCATCTCTAACGACTTACCAGCCTGGTCGGGTGACCACTTACTCGACAGCACCGGCAATTCCGGCACCACCGCTATTACCGCCTTTAAAGGCGACCTGAAACTACACTGACCGGCTAATTACTTGCCAGCCTTGGCACGCTTTGCACCGTACTTCGAGCGAGCCTGCTTACGATCCTTGACGCCCTGGGTATCCAGCGAGCCACGAACCATGTGGTAACGCACACCCGGCAAGTCCTTAACACGGCCGCCGCGAATCAGCACGACCGAGTGTTCCTGCAGGTTGTGGCCTTCACCACCGATGTACGAAATAACTTCGAAGCCGTTCGTCAGACGAACCTTGGCAACCTTACGGAGTGCCGAGTTAGGCTTCTTCGGCGTCGTGGTGTACACACGGGTGCACACGCCGCGACGCTGGGGGCAGTCCTGCAAAGCCGGGCTCTTGCTCTTCGTCGTTTCCGACGCGCGGCCTTTGCGAACCAGTTGATTGATGGTTGGCATTGTTTATTCCTGAAATTGAACAAAATCGACGCATCTGTTTCCGGGCAAAGCAGAAACTATTGCGCATCGAACTTCCGGACCGAGGGATCTGCGCACGAATTGACTTCGCGCACAGGCATTCCAAGAACCGGAACCTAGCATAATATTCCGAAAATGCTAAGGGAGTCAACAGGTTGCGATGTTTCGCATGCCTGTCGACCTGAAACTGCGCTCGCCGGCGCTCAGTCGGCGCCGACGACTTCCAGCAACTCGTCGCCGAAACGGTCCAGCTTGCGGGCGCCCATGCCTGGAATGCCGCGCAAATCCTCAATGGAATCAGGGCCGTTGCGGGCAATTTCGGCCAACGTGGCGTCGTGGAAGATGACGTAGGCCGGCACGCCGTCGCTTTTCGCAGTCTCCGTGCGCCAGGCGCGCAGGCGCTCCCAGCGAGCTCGCTCGCGTGGGCCCATGCCGATCGTCGGGTCGGCGCGTTCGCTGGTGCGGCTGGAAGACTGGCGGGTACGCGTCGGCTTCACGTAGCGGCGCATTGTTACGTTCTGCTCGCTCTTCAACACTGCTTTGGCAGCTTCGGTCAGCACCAGCGAGCCGAAGCCTTCGTGGTCGACAGCGAGGTAGCCGAAAGCGACGAGTTGGCGAAAAATGGCGCGCCACTCCGGCTCGCCGAGCGCCGCCCCGATCCCAAAGGTGGTGAGCTTCTCGTGGCCGCGTTGCAGGATTTTCTCGCTGCGGTTGCCACGCAGAATATCGATCAGATGTCCGGCGCCGAAGTGAAATCCACTTGCCCGCTGCGCGCGGAACACACATGACAGCGCCATCTGTGCTTCGCGCGTCGCGTTCCAGGTGTCGGGCGGTTCGATGCAGTTATCGCAGTTGCCGCACGGCTTGCTCGATTCGCCGAAATATGCGAGCAGCCGCACCCGGCGACAGGTCGCCGCTTCGCACAGCCCGAGCAACGCGTCGAGTTTGCCGGTCTGCACGCGTTTATGCGCGTCGTCAGCGTCGGACTCGTCAATCATCTTGCGCTGCTGCACGACGTCGCCCAGACCGTACGCCATCCAGGCGTTCGCCGGCATGCCGTCGCGACCGGCACGCCCGGTTTCCTGGTAGTAACCTTCGACACTCTTCGGCAAATCAAGGTGAGCCACGAAGCGTACGTCCGGCTTGTCGATCCCCATGCCGAACGCGATCGTCGCGCACATCACGATGCCCTCCTCGCGCTGGAACATCTCCTGATGCTTCTGGCGAATTTCGAACTCCATGCCGGCGTGGTACGGCAACGCGCGCATCCCCTTCTCTTTCAGCCATTCAGCCGTTTCTTCGACCTTGCGACGCGACAGGCAATAGACAACGCCGGCGTCTGTCGTACCGTCCGGTTTCGAGTGTTCAGCGCGAATAAAGTCGAGCAATTGCGTGCGCGCATTGTCCTTTTCGACGATGCGATAGCGGATGTTCGGGCGATCGAAGCTTGATACGAAGATGCGCGCGTCATCGAGCGCAAGACGGTGAATGATTTCGTCGCGCGTGATCGCGTCGGCGGTCGCGGTGAGCGCGATACGCGGCACGTTCGGAAAGCGCTCGTGCAGCACCGACAGCTGAATATACTCAGGACGGAAATCGTGACCCCATTGCGACACGCAATGCGCTTCGTCGATGGCGAAGAGGCCAATGCGCGTACGCTCGAGCAATTCCTGGAAACGGGGCGTCATCAACCGTTCCGGCGCCACGTACAGTAGATCGATTTCGCCCTCGCGCAGCGCGCGCTCTGTGGCCATCGCTTCGGCACTCGACAGCGTCGAATTCAGATACGCGGCCCTAACGCCCACTTCCTTCAGCGCAGCGACCTGGTCCTGCATCAATGCGATCAGCGGGGACACGACGATCCCCGCTCCGCAGCCCGCTTCGCGCCGCACCAGCGACGGGATCTGATAGCACAACGATTTGCCGCCGCCCGTTGGCATCAGCACGAGACAATCGCCGCCGCCGGCGACGTGTTCGACAATTTCGCCCTGCTGTCCTCGGAATGCGGGGTAGCCAAAAACTTCGTTGAGGATTTCGAGCGAACGGGACATGAATTGGAGAGAAGCAGCGTGATGCCGGTGACACGAATTTTACCAACGCATTCGTGCTGCGCCCGCGCTTTGCGACAACGTTAGCCGTTCGGCCTACGAATCCACAAAAAACGCACAAAAATGAGACACCCGCGGTGCGTGGGAGAGGAGTAAGTGCTAAAGCACTAACTCCTGTCGGCAAAAAAAAACCGCTCAGTCGAAACTGAGCGGCTTCGCTGGCTGGTGAGCCCAAGCGGCTTGCGCCGCCCGGACTTACTCGCCTGAGTGCTGCTGTTCGGCGGCCGGGGTTTCCGGCGTACCGAATTCGAACGACTCTTCCGCTGCGATCTGATCGAAACGCTCGCGGTCGGACAGTTCCTTGCTCTTGCGTGCCTTGTGGAACGCGAGACCCGTACCAGCCGGAATCAGACGACCAACGATCACGTTTTCCTTCAGCCCGCGCAAATCGTCGCGCTTGCCCATGATCGCCGCTTCGGTCAGCACACGGGTCGTTTCCTGGAACGACGCCGCCGAGATGAACGAATCGGTCGACAGCGATGCCTTCGTAATACCGAGCAGCACGTTGTCGTAGGTTGCCGGGATCTTGCCTTCCGCAGCCATCCGGTCGTTCTCGTCGAGCATATCCGAGCGCTCGACCTGTTCGCCCATGATGAAGCGCGTGTCACCGTTATCGACGATCTGCACGCGGCGCAGCATCTGACGGACGATCACTTCAATGTGCTTGTCATTGATCTTCACGCCCTGCAGACGATACACGTCCTGCACTTCGTCAACGATGTAGCGCGCCAGCGCTTCGACGCCCTGCAAACGCAGAATGTCGTGCGGATCAGCCGGCCCGTCGACAATCATTTCGCCCTTGTTGACGACCTGACCATCGTGCACCAGAACCTGCTTTTCCTTCGCGATCAGGAACTCGTGCTGATTGCCTTCGAGGTCCGTGATAACGAGACGTTGCTTGCCCTTCGTGTCCTTACCGAACGACGTCGTGCCCGTGACTTCCGCCAGAATACCGGCGTCCTTCGGCGAGCGCGCTTCGAACAGTTCGGCCACACGCGGCAGACCACCGGTAATGTCACGCGTTTTCTGCGATTCAACCGGGATACGTGCCAGCACTTCACCGACCTGCACTTGCTGACCGTCCTTCACGGTGATCAGAGCGCCGACCTGGAAGCCGATCTGCACCGAGTGCTCGGTGTTCGGGATCTTGACTTCTTCGCCGTTCGCGTCGAGCAGCTTGACCTGCGGACGGACCGTCTTCGACGCTTGCGAACCGCGGCGCTTCACGTCGATCACGACCAGCGTCGAGAGACCCGTCACATCGTCGATCTGCTTGGCAACCGTCACGCCTTCTTCGACGTTTTCGAACTTCACCGTACCACCATACTCGGTGATGATCGGACGCGTCATCGGATCCCACGTCGCCAGTTGCGTGCCGGCCTTGATCTGCGCGCCGTCCAGTTGCAACAGCGTCGCGCCGTACGGCACCTTGTGACGTTCGCGCTCACGGCCGTGGTCGTCGGTGATCATCGCTTCGCCCGAACGCGAGATGACGATCTGCTCGCCCTTCGCGTTGGTGACGTAACGCATGGTCGCCGTGAAACGCACCGTACCGTTCGACTTGGCTTCAACCGACGAAGCCACTGCTGCACGCGATGCCGCACCACCGATGTGGAACGTACGCATCGTCAGCTGAGTGCCCGGTTCACCGATCGACTGAGCAGCGATCACGCCAACTGCTTCACCGACGTTGACCGACGAGCCACGACCCAGGTCGCGGCCATAGCAGGCTGCGCACAGGCCGTAACGCGTTTCGCAAGTCAGCGGCGTACGCACGCGCACTTCGTCGATGCCGAGGCGTTCGATTTCTTCGACCGCGTCTTCGTCGAGCAACGTGCCCGTTTCGTACAGCGTTTCCTGCGTTTCCGGATTGACGACGTCAGCCACCGTCACGCGACCGAGGATACGGTCACGCAACGCTTCGACGACTTCACCGCCTTCGACCAACGCCTTCATGGCGACGCCGTTGGACGTACCGCAATCGTCCTCGACCACCACCAGATCCTGCGTCACGTCGACGAGACGACGCGTCAGGTAACCCGAGTTTGCCGTCTTCAGTGCCGTATCAGCCAGCCCCTTACGTGCACCGTGGGTCGAGATGAAGTACTGCAACACGTTCAGGCCTTCACGGAAGTTCGCCGTAATCGGCGTTTCGATGATCGAGCCGTCCGGCTTCGCCATCAGGCCACGCATACCGGCCAGTTGACGAATCTGAACTGCGGAACCACGAGCACCCGAGTCAGCCATCATGTAGATGGAGTTGAACGACTCCTGACGCGTTTCGTTGCCGTCGCGATCGACCACCGGTTCCGTCGACAGCTGTTCCATCATCGCCTTGCCGACCGCTTCCGACGTTGCCGACCAGATGTCGACCACGTTGTTGTAGCGCTCTTGCGACGTGACGAGACCCGACATGTACTGACGGTCGTATTCCTTCACCTTCTTGGCTGCATCGCCGACGATCTGTTCTTTCTGCGGCGGCACGAGCATGTCGTCGACGCAAATCGAAATACCGGCGCGCGTTGCCAGACGGAAACCCGACTGCATCAACTGGTCGGCGAAAATCACCGTTTCGCGCAGACCGCACTTGCGGAATGCGGTGTTGATCAGACGCGAGATTTCCTTCTTCTTCAGCGGCTTATTCAGCACCGAGAACGGCAGACCCGGCGGCAGAATCTCCGACAGGATCGAACGGCCGACGGTCGTCGCGTACAGCGTGATCTTCGGCACGAATGCCGGCGCACCTTCCGACTTGTCTTCGTTGTGGACCATTTCCGTGATCCGCACGTTGACGCGCGAGGCCAGCTCGACTTCCTTGTTCTCGTAAGCACGCAGTGCTTCCGACACGCCGGTGAACGTCAGGCCTTCGCCCTTGGCGTTCACTGCTTCACGCGTCGCGTAGTACAGGCCGAGCACGATATCCTGCGACGGCACGATCGACGGATCGCCGTTGGCCGGGAACAGGATGTTGTTCGACGCCAGCATCAGCGTACGCGCTTCCATCTGCGCTTCGAGCGACAGCGGCACGTGCACAGCCATCTGGTCACCGTCGAAGTCGGCGTTGAACGCCGCGCAAACGAGCGGGTGCAGCTGGATAGCCTTACCTTCGATCAGCACCGGCTCGAAAGCCTGAATGCCAAGACGATGAAGCGTAGGCGCACGGTTCAGCATGACCGGATGTTCGCGGATCACCTCTTCCAAGATGTCCCACACCACCGGCGTCTGATTCTCGACTTCCTTCTTCGCTGCCTTGATGGTGGTAGCGACACCCATCACTTCGAGCTTGTTGAAGATGAACGGCTTGAACAGTTCGAGCGCCATCAGCTTCGGCAGACCGCACTGATGCAGCTTGAGCGTCGGGCCGACCACGATCACCGAACGGCCCGAGTAGTCAACGCGCTTACCGAGCAAGTTCTGACGGAAACGACCGCCCTTACCCTTGATCATGTCAGCGAGCGACTTCAGCGGACGCTTGTTCGCGCCGGTCATTGCCTTACCGCGACGACCGTTGTCGAGCAGCGAATCGACGGCTTCCTGCAGCATCCGCTTTTCGTTGCGGACGATGATTTCAGGCGCCTTCAGTTCGAGCAGACGCTTCAACCGGTTGTTACGGTTGATCACGCGGCGATACAGGTCGTTCAGGTCCGACGTCGCGAAGCGGCCGCCATCCAGCGGCACCAGCGGACGCAGTTCCGGCGGCAGCACCGGCAGCACTTCGAGCACCATCCAGTCAGGCTTGATGCCCGAACGTTGGAAAGCCTCGAGCACCTTCAGGCGCTTCGCATACTTCTTGATCTTCGCTTCCGAACCCGTGTTCTTGAGTTCGGTGCGCAGCATCTCGACCTGTTCGTCGATGTTGATCGCGCGCAGCAGTTCGCGAACGCCTTCCGCGCCCATCTCGGCACGGAATTCGTCACCGTACTCTTCGACCTTGTTGTAGTAATCCTCTTCCGTCATGATCTGCCGCGCTTTCAGCGGCGTCATGCCCGGATCGATCACCACGTATGCTTCGAAGTACAGCACGCGTTCGATGTCGCGCAGCGTCATATCGAGCACCATGCCCAGACGCGACGGCAGCGACTTCAGGAACCAGATGTGAGCGACCGGCGAGGCCAGCTCAATGTGGCCCATCCGTTCGCGACGCACCTTCGCGAGCGTCACTTCGACGCCGCACTTTTCACAGATCACGCCACGGTGCTTCAGGCGCTTGTACTTGCCGCAAAGGCATTCGTAGTCTTTGATCGGCCCGAAAATCTTCGCGCAGAACAGACCATCACGTTCCGGCTTGAACGTCCGGTAGTTGATGGTTTCCGGCTTCTTGACTTCACCGAACGACCACGAACGGATCTTGTCTGGCGAGGCCAGACCGATCTTGATCGCGTCAAAAACTTCAGGCTGTTGGACTTGCTTGAATAGATCGAGCAGAGCTTTCATTGCTTTCTCTCCGTAGTCCGATTAGTTGCGGTCGAGGTCGATATCGATACCGAGCGAGCGGATTTCCTTCACGAGCACGTTGAAGGATTCCGGCATGCCGGCGTCGATTACGTGATCGCCCTTGACCAGGTTCTCATACACCTTAGTCCGGCCCGCCACGTCATCCGACTTCACCGTCAGCATTTCTTGCAACACGTACGATGCGCCGTACGCTTCGAGCGCCCACACTTCCATTTCACCGAAACGCTGGCCACCGAACTGCGCCTTACCGCCCAACGGCTGCTGCGTCACGAGCGAGTACGGGCCCGTGGAACGCGCGTGCATCTTGTCGTCGACCAAGTGGTGCAGCTTCAGGTAGTGCATATAGCCGACAGTCACCGTACGTTCGAACATCTCACCCGTGCGGCCGTCATACAGACGCACCTGGTTCTTCGACGGCGTCATGCCGAGGTTCTTCGCGATGTCGTCCGGGAATGCCAGATCCAGCGCGCGCGACATTTCTTCTTCCGTCGCACCGTCGAACACCGGCGTGGCAAACGGAACGCCTTCGCGCAGGTTCTTCGCCAGTTCGACGATTTCGTCGTCCGTGAAGCTGTCCAGCTCTTCAGCGCGGCCCGACTCGTTGTAGATCTTGGTCAGGAATTCGCGCAGTTCAGCGATCTTCGCCTGACGTTGCAGCATTTCTGCAATACGCCAGCCGAGACCCTTCGCGGCCCAACCCAGATGCACTTCGAGAACCTGACCCACGTTCATCCGCGACGGCACGCCGAGCGGGTTCAGAACGACGTCAGCCGGACGGCCATCGGCCATGTACGGCATGTCTTCGATCGGAACGATCTTCGACACCACACCCTTGTTACCGTGACGGCCGGCCATCTTGTCGCCAGGCTGCAGACGACGCTTCACAGCCAGATACACCTTGACCATCTTCAGCACGCCCGGCGGCAGTTCGTCGCCTTGCGTAAGCTTCTTGCGCTTTTCTTCGAACGCCAGATCGAACTGATGACGCTTCTGTTCGATCGAGTCCTTGATAGCTTCGAGCTGTGCCGCTGCTTCTTCGTCCGCAAGGCGGATGTCGAACCAGTGGTAGTGGTCGAGATCTTCCAGGTAAGCCTGTTCGATCTTCGTACCCTTCGCGAGCTTCTTCGGACCACCGTTTGCGACCTTGCCGGTCAACATACGTGCGAGACGCTGGAATGCATCGCCTTCCACGATACGTAGCTGGTCGTTCAGGTCGAGGCGATAACGCTTCAGTTCATCGTCGATGATCTGTTGCGCACGCTTGTCGCGCTGAATACCTTCACGCGTGAACACTTGCACGTCGATGACCGTACCGCTCATGCCCGACGGCACGCGCAGCGACGTGTCCTTCACGTCCGAAGCCTTTTCACCGAAGATCGCGCGCAGCAGCTTTTCTTCCGGCGTCAGCTGGGTTTCGCCCTTCGGCGTGACCTTACCGACCAGCACGTCGCCTGCTTCGACTTCAGCGCCGATGTAGACGATGCCCGACTCATCGAGACGGCCGAGTTGCACTTCAGCCAGGTTCGAGATGTCGCGCGTGATTTCTTCCGGTCCGAGCTTCGTATCGCGAGCTACGACGTTCAGTTCTTCGATGTGGATCGACGTGTAACGGTCGTCAGCAACCACCTTCTCCGAGATCAAGATCGAATCTTCGAAGTTGTAGCCGTTCCACGGCATGAACGCGACCAGCATGTTCTGGCCGAGAGCCAGTTCGCCGAGGTCGGTCGATGCGCCGTCAGCCAGCACGTCGCCACGCGACACGATGTCGCCGACCTTCACGATCGGGCGCTGGTTGATGTTCGTGTTCTGATTCGAACGCGTGTACTTGATCAGGTTGTAAATGTCCACGCCGACGTCGCCAGCAACGGCTTCATCGTCGTTCACGCGGATCACCATACGGCCTGCGTCGACGTAATCGACCACACCACCGCGGAATGCCTGAACCGTCGTACCCGAGTCGACTGCCACCGTGCGTTCGATACCCGTACCGACCACGGCCTTTTCAGGACGCAGACACGGCACAGCCTGACGCTGCATGTTCGAACCCATCAATGCGCGGTTCGCGTCATCGTGCTCGAGGAACGGAATCAGCGAAGCTGCCACCGAGACGATCTGCGACGGCGCTACGTCCATGTACTGGATGCGGTCCGGCGTAACCATCAGCGTTTCGCCTGCTTCACGCGACGACACCAGTTCGTCGGTCAGCGAGCCGTCAGCAGCAACCGCCGCGTTCGCCTGAGCGATCACGTAACGGCCTTCTTCGATCGCCGACAGATAGTCGATCTGATCGGTCACCTTGCTGTCCACCACCTTGCGATACGGCGTTTCGAGGAAGCCATATTCGTTCAGGTGCGCGTACAGTGCCAGCGAGTTGATCAGGCCGATGTTCGGACCTTCCGGCGTTTCAATCGGGCACACACGGCCATAGTGGGTCGGGTGCACGTCGCGGACTTCAAAGCCAGCGCGCTCACGCGTCAAACCGCCCGGGCCAAGTGCCGAAACACGGCGCTTGTGGGTGATTTCCGACAGCGGGTTGGTCTGGTCCATAAACTGCGACAGCTGCGACGAACCGAAGAACTCGCGAATCGCCGACGAAATCGGCTTCGAGTTGATCAGGTCGTGCGGCATCAGGTTTTCGCTTTCGGCCTGGCCGAGGCGTTCCTTCACAGCACGTTCGACACGCACGAGACCTGCGCGGAACTGGTTTTCCGCCAGTTCGCCGACGCAACGCACACGACGATTGCCCAAGTGGTCGATGTCGTCCACTTCGCCCTTGCCGTTACGCAGTTCGACCAGGATCTTGATCGTGGCGAGGATGTCGTCGTCTTGCAGCGTCATCGGACCGACGATTTCGTCGCGACCGACACGGCGGTTGAACTTCATACGACCCACCTTGGACAGGTCGTATGCGTCTTCGCTGTAGAACAGACGGTTGAACAGCGCCTCGACCGCTTCTTCGGTCGGCGGTTCGCCCGGACGCATCATGCGGTAGATCGCAATGCGTGCAGCCATCTTGTCCGCGGTTTCGTCGATACGCAACGTCGACGAGATGTACGGACCTTGATCCAGATCGTTCGTGTAAAGCGTCTGGATGTCTTTGATCTTCGATTCGCGGAGCTTTTCGAGAACGGTTTCGGTGATTTCGTCGTTCGCGTTAGCGATGACTTCACCCGTGTCGCCGTCGACGACGTTCTTCGCGAGCACGCGGCCGAGCAGATAGTCTTCCGGCACCGAGATGAACTTCGTCTTCGCGTTGTCGAGATCGCGAATGTGCTTGGCGTTGATCCGCTTGTCCTTCTGGACGATCACGTTGCCATCACGGTCCGTGATGTCGAAACGTGCGACTTCACCACGCAGACGCTCCGGCACGAATTCCATCTGCGCGCCTTCCGGCATCAGCGTGAAATTGTCGAACACGAAAAAGTTTGCGAGGATCTGTTCCGGCGTCAGGCCAATTGCCTTCAGCAGGATCGTGACCGGCATCTTGCGACGGCGGTCAACGCGGAAGTACAGCACGTCCTTCGGATCGAATTCGAAGTCGAGCCACGAACCGCGGTAAGGAATGATACGTGCCGAAAACAGGAGCTTGCCCGAGCTGTGCGTCTTGCCCTTGTCGTGTTCGAAGAACACGCCCGGCGAACGATGCAGCTGCGAAACGATCACACGTTCCGTGCCGTTGATGACGAACGAACCCGTCGGCGTCATGAGCGGAATTTCGCCCATGTACACTTCCTGTTCCTTCACTTCCTTGACGACCGGCTTGCTCGGCGATTCCTTGTCGAGCAGCACCAGGCGTACTTTCGCGCGCAGTGCTGAGCAGTACGTCAAACCGCGCTGCTGACATTCCTTGATGTTGAATGCCGGCGGCGACAGCATGTAGCTGACGAACTCGAGACGCGCGAAGCCGTTGTGCGAAACGATCGGAAAAACGGATGTAAACGCAGCCTGCAGGCCTTCCGGCTTGCGCTGCGTGGATGACGTGTCTGCTTGCAGAAACGTGCTGAATGATTCAAGCTGGGTAGCCAGCAGGAAAGGTACTTGGTGAACGATGGGGCGCTTCGCAAAACTCTTGCGAATGCGCTTCTTCTCGGTGAAGGAATATTGCATACGATCTCCGAATCACGGCGGGCATTGTTGTCGAGGCAGGATACCTTGATGAGACAACCCGAGTGTTCACCGACTGAGACCCGATGGCCGTCCGATGGCTTGAACGAGCCTAGAAGCTTGGTGGTTGGCCGCTACCAACCGCTGGCTGACGGCAGCGGATGCCTATGTTGCCCGCTACCCGACCAAACTTGCCTTCTGCAGTCGCTTCAGAAGACAAAGAGAAGCGCCGGTCAATATTGCCGATAGGCGATTTTCTTTGGCTTCTGGGATCCCTGTTCTTGCCGAAACCGGCTGACAAAAACATGGTTCCCACAAAGCACAAAAAGGCCGGCGGTGGAAAACCGCCAGCCTTCGCACAACGCGCCGAAACTTACTTGATTTCAGCCTTCGCGCCGGCTTCTTCCAACTTCTTCTTGGCTTCTTCAGCAGCAGCCTTCGGTACCGATTCCTTAACAGGCTTCGGTGCACCGTCGACCAGGTCCTTCGCTTCCTTCAGGCCGAGACCCGTCAGTTCACGAACAGCCTTAATGACCGAAACCTTGTTCGCGCCGACTTCCGTCAGGTTGACCGTGAATTCGGTTTGCTCTTCAGCAGCAGCAGCAGCGCCGCCGCCTGCCGGGCCTGCCACTGCAACAGCAGCTGCCGACACGCCAAACTTTTCTTCGAACGCCTTGACCAGCTCGTTCAGTTCCAGAACCGACATCGAGCTTACTGCCTCGAGGATGTCATCTTTTGCGATTGCCATTTGAAATACTCCTAAATTGAATTCGGATACAGCCAGCGATCAATCACGCTCGACTGAAGTGCGTTACGCAGCAGCTTCTTCGCCTTGTTTCTTTTCTGCCAGCGCGGCCAGAGCGCGCGCAAAGCCGGAAACAGGTGCTTGCATAACGTACAACAGCTTGGAGAGCAGTTCTTCGCGGCTCGGGATGTTTGCCAGCGCTTGCACGCCAGCCTTGTCCATCACCTTGCCTTCGTAGGAACCAGCCTTGATGATCAACTTGTCATTGCTCTTGCCGAAGTCGTTGACGACCTTAGCAGCGGCAATGGCATCTTCCGAGATGCCGTAGATCAGGGGACCGGTCATCTGCTCTGCCAAAGAAGCAAACGGGGTACCTTCAACAGCGCGACGCGCCAGCGTGTTTTTCAACACGCGAAGGTAAACCTGTTGCTCACGCGCTTTCGCGCGCAGCTTGGTCAGATCGCCAACCGTGATCCCACGATACTCAGCCAGAACCACGGTCTGAGCTTTCGCGACTTGCGCGGCAACCTCAGCGACGACGGCCTGCTTGCTTTCTTTATTGAGTGGCACGGTTAACCTCCAGATTCGATACACGCAGCGTGCGCCTTGTGTACCGCGTTCAATAACGGCGTCCGACCAGTCAGGAGTATTTCGACCGCCTGAACCCCACATTGCTGCGGACTTCAACCGGCTTCATCACTACAAAACCTTTTCGGGTTCGCCATCTGCGTTGGCTTTTGCATTAAGGGTTCGCCCACCTGCTGCGTTCCCGCCAACGGTCTTTGACAACCGGCCGCTCGATGCAGACTGCCATCTTGCGACCGCCCAAAGCCCATAAAACCGCCTCGACTCACATCGAGGCGATGAAATTTATTACTGTGCTGCGAGCGATGCCTGGTCGACGCGAACGCCAACGCCCATCGTGCTCGACAGTGCAACCTTACGCAGGTACACACCCTTGCTCGTTGCCGGCTTCGCCTTTTGCAGCGCGTCGACGAGAGCGTTCAGATTGCTACGCAGAGCCGTCGGCTCGAACGAAGCACGGCCAATCGTGGCGTGGATGATACCGGCCTTGTCGACACGGAATTGCACCTGACCAGCCTTGGCGTTCTTGACTGCAGTCGCGACGTCCGGCGTAACCGTGCCAACCTTCGGGTTCGGCATCAGGCCGCGCGGGCCGAGGATCTGACCGAGCGTACCGACAACGCGCATCGTGTCCGGCGAAGCGATCACGATGTCGAAGTCCAGCTTGCCGGCCTTGACTTGTTCAGCCAGGTCTTCCATACCGACGACTTCTGCGCCGGCTGCGCGAGCTTGCTCAGCCTTTTCGCCTTGTGCGAACACAGCCACGCGAACCGACTTACCGGTACCTGCCGGCAGCACGACCGAGCCACGAACCACTTGGTCCGACTTCTTCGCGTCGATGCCGAGTTGCACTGCAACGTCGATCGACTCGTCGAACTTCGCGCTTGCGCATTCCTTCACGAGCGACAGAGCTTCGTCGATCGCGTACAGCTTTTGACGATCAACCTTGGCTGCAAATGCTTGCAGACGTTTTGAAAGCTTAGCCATTTACACGCCCTCCACGGTGATGCCCATCGAGCGGGCGCTACCAGCGATCGTACGAACCGCTGCGTCCAGATCAGCTGCCGTCAGATCGGGCATCTTGGTCTTGGCGATGTCTTCAGCTTGAGCGCGGGTGATCTTGCCGACCTTGTCGGTATGCGGCTTGGCCGAACCCTTGTCGATCTTCGCTGCCTTCTTGATCAGAACCGTAGCCGGCGGCGTCTTCAGAACGAACGTGAAGCTCTTGTCCGCAAACGCGGTGATCACGACCGGAATCGGCAGACCCGGTTCCATAGCTTGAGTCTGCGCGTTGAACGCCTTGCAGAACTCCATGATGTTCAGGCCGCGTTGGCCCAGTGCCGGACCGACCGGCGGCGACGGGTTGGCTTTACCTGCAGGAATCTGCAGCTTGATAAAGCCGATGATTTTCTTTGCCATTTTGAAAACCTCTTAGGAACGCCGCCCTAGTGCAAGCGGACATTCAGTGAGTAGTAGCGCGCGTTCGCCGAAAAACAGACTACTTACGCTCCTCAACGGCCATTACGCGGACCGTAAGCGCGAAATACGGAACGCACCGACTGGTGCGCCCCGTAGAATTCTGGATTACAACTTTTCGACCTGGCCGAATTCCAGCTCGACCGGCGTTGCGCGGCCGAAGATTGTAACGGAAACACGGACGCGCGACTTTTCGTAATTCACTTCTTCGACGCTGCCGTTGAAATCCGTGAACGGACCGTCCTTCACCCGCACCATCTCGCCTACTTCGAACAGGGTCTTCGGACGCGGCTTTTCCACGCCTTCCTGCATTTGCGACATGATCTTCTCGACTTCCCGCGGGGAAATCGGGCTCGGACGATTACGCGCACCGCCTACGAAACCCGTCACCTTTGCCGTGTTCTTCACGAGGTGCCACGTTTCGTCTGTCATTTCCATTTCCACAAGGACGTAGCCCGGGAAGAAACGACGTTCGGTCACCGATTTGTGACCGCCTTTCACCTCGACCACTTCTTCAGTCGGAACGAGGATTTGACCAAACTGGTCTTGCATGCCAGCACGTTCGATGCGCTCTTGAAGCGCACGTTGCACGCTCTTCTCCATGCCGGAGTAGGCGTGCACCACGTACCAACGTTTGCCGCTCGGGGATGCCGGAGTATCACTCATATCATTTCCAACCCAGAATCACCGAGAAAATCGCCCATTCGATGGATTTATCGCTAATCCAAAGAAAGATCGCCATGACGAACACGAAGCCGAACACTACGAGCGTTGTCTGGGTGGCCTCTTTACGAGTCGGCCAGACAACCTTGCGAACTTCTTTGTACGAGTCTTTGGCGAAAGCGATGAAACCCTTGCCAGGCGCGGAGAGAAGACCGACTGCAACACCCGCGATAGCGCCAACAGCCAAGGCGGCTCCGCGGACGTACCATTCCTGGCCACTGAGCCAGAAGAACCCCACGAACCCGGCCAAGACCAACAATACGCCCGCGACGAGCATCAGCTTGTCGCCGGATGTATTTACAGTTTCGACGGAAGGATTCGCCATAACACCTTAACGAAGCGCCATATACGGCGCGAGAGTTGGCAGGGGCAGAGGGAATCGAACCCCCAACCTTCGGTTTTGGAGACCGACGCTCTGCCAGTTGAGCTATACCCCTAAACCATTTTGGGGTTGACGACACCGCCAACCCCGAAACTACCGATCAACGAGAACTTTCTGGCGTTACTCGAGGATCTTGGCAACCACACCTGCGCCGACCGTACGGCCACCTTCGCGGATTGCGAAGCGCAGACCTTCTTCCATCGCGATCGGGTTGATCAGCTTCACCGTGATCGACACGTTGTCGCCCGGCATGACCATTTCCTTGTCCTTCGGCAACTCGATCGAGCCCGTCACGTCCGTCGTACGGAAGTAGAACTGCGGACGATAGTTGTTGAAGAACGGCGTGTGGCGGCCGCCTTCGTCCTTGCTCAGCACGTACACTTCAGCCGTGAAATGCGTGTGCGGGTTGATCGAACCCGGCTTCGCCAGAACCTGGCCACGCTCCACGTCTTCACGCTTCGTGCCGCGCAGCAGGATACCCACGTTGTCGCCTGCCTGACCCTGGTCGAGCAGCTTGCGGAACATTTCCACGCCCGTGCAGGTCGTCTTCACCGTCGGCTTGATACCGACGATTTCGATTTCCTCGCCAACCTTCACCACGCCGCGCTCAACGCGACCCGTCACCACCGTGCCGCGACCCGAGATCGAGAACACGTCTTCCACCGGCATCAGGAACGCACCGTCAACTGCGCGCTCCGGCGTCGGGATGTACGTGTCCAGCGCGTCGGCCAGGTTCATGATCGCCACTTCGCCCAGCTCGCCCGTGTCGCCTTCCAGCGCCAGCTTGGCCGAACCCTTGATGATCGGCGTGTCGTCGCCCGGGAAGTCGTACTTCGACAGAAGTTCGCGAACCTCCATCTCGACGAGTTCCAGCAGCTCAGCGTCGTCCACCATGTCGCACTTGTTCAGGAACACGATGATGTACGGAACGCCAACCTGACGCGCCAGCAGGATGTGCTCACGCGTTTGCGGCATCGGGCCGTCTGCAGCCGAGCACACCAGGATCGCGCCGTCCATCTGCGCTGCGCCCGTGATCATGTTCTTCACATAGTCAGCGTGGCCCGGGCAGTCGACGTGGGCGTAGTGGCGGTTAGCCGTTTCGTACTCGACGTGTGCCGTGTTGATCGTGATACCACGTGCCTTTTCTTCCGGCGCCGCGTCGATCTGGTCGTATGCCTTCGCTTCGCCGCCAAACTTCTTGGTCAGCACCGTCGTGATCGCTGCCGTCAGCGTGGTCTTGCCGTGGTCAACGTGACCGATCGTGCCGACGTTCACGTGCGGCTTGGTCCGCTCAAACTTACCCTTGGCCATTTTCGACTCCTAAGAGGATTTATCCGTACGTTGCGCCGCGCGCAAACAATCACCGAGTACTTCTGGTGCCCATGGGCAGGATCGAACTGCCGACCTCTCCCTTACCAAGGGAGTGCTCTACCACTGAGCCACATGGGCGCTACTTCTTTGTTACTGGAGCGGGTGAAGGGAATCGAACCCTCGTCGTAAGCTTGGAAGGCTTCTGCTCTACCATTGAGCTACACCCGCAAGGATCCATGGATTCCCAACTACTGCTACAGCTTGCATTCTGGTGGAGGAGGTTGGATTCGAACCAACGTAGGCGTAAGCCAACAGATTTACAGTCTGCCCCCTTTAGCCACTCGGGCACCCCTCCGCAGAGAACTGATGATTATGAGGGAACAACCGCTTGCTGTCAAGGCTTGCTTGACCGTTCCAAACTCATAGCTCTCACTTATATAGTGATTCCAGCTCCGACCGTAAACGCAAAAACCCCACCTTTTCGGGGTGGGGTTTCTGGTCTTGCTGGGGAGCCTGACGATTACCTACTTTCACACGGGAATCCGCACTATCATCGGCGTGGAGTCGTTTCACGGTCCT
>NZ_CAJNBO010000020.1:0-166509 GCF_905221015.1 Paraburkholderia nemoris
TCGACTGGTCCTCCGCCATGAACCAGTTCGCTATTCTGTTTGGAGAGCGTTTTACCAACGCACGCGGGTAACTCCGCCAACCGCCTCGCACACAAAAATGCGGACAGGTTCAGCGCCGCCGGAAGTATGACGCCCTTGTCACAAGCACGTGCAGCGGCACGAACACAGATTCCAGTCGCACCACTACCACTTGCAGACTACGGTGCCCACTTAGCAGGGGCTTCTAGCCGCTTTCTTTTGCCTACTTTTCTTTGCGGCGGCAAAGAAAAGTAGGTGCCGCCCCGCACAGGGGCAACGCTAATAGACCACTAACAAATCAAGGAAAGGCCAACGCCCCAGGAACACTGACAAAAGCGCCGCGCAGGCAAAAAAACCTACACAGCCATCACTGCCCTCTTCCTCTCAGCCCGCTGCATAAAATAATTCCCCAAAACAACCCCAACAGTAACCACAGCAATAAACAAAGTAGCCAACGCATTCATCTCAGGATTCAACCCAAGCCGAACACGAGAAAAAACAACCAGTGGCAACGTCGTCGACCCAGGCCCCGACAAAAACGCCGACAAAACCAGATCGTCGATAGACAAGGTAAACGACAACAACCACCCAGAAATCAGCGCCTGCGAAATCAACGGCAACGTAATGAAGAAAAACACCTTCAGCGGCGTAGCCCCAAGATCCAGCGCGGCTTCCTCAAGCGAAGGATTCAACTCCTTCACCCGCGACTGCACGATGATGGCCACATACGAAATACACAGCATCACGTGCCCGATCCAGATCGTGAAAATACCGCGCCCAGCGGGCCACCCCAACCACTTGGCCATTTCGATGAACAGCAGCAGCAGCGAAATCCCCTGAATCACCTCGGGAATCACCAGCGGCGCATTGATCATCCCCGTGTAAAGGGTAAAGCCCCGAAACCGCCCCATGCGGGCCAAAACAAACCCGGCCCACGTGCCGATAATCACCGAAGCAAACGCCGTCAGCAACGCCACGCGCAAAGATAACCACGCCGCCGCGATCAACTCGTCGTCCTGCAACAGCGCCGCATACCAGCGCGTCGAAAACCGCGTCCACACCGTGACCAGTTGCGATTCGTTGAACGAATACACAACCAGACTCACGATCGGAACGTAGAGGAACAGAAACCCGATCCCCAAAGCAATGATCTGCAAAATCCGGTTCGGCTTCATCAGCGCCTTTCCTCCATCGCCTTCGCCTGCGCGTACTGGAAAAACGCCATCGGCACCAATAACAACAACACCATCGCGCACGTCACGGCAGACGCCATCGGCCAATCGGCATTGTCGAAAAACTCATTCCACATCACGCGGCCAATCATCAGCGTGTTCGCGCCGCCCAGCAATTCCGGAATCACGTACTCGCCTACCGCCGGAATAAACACCAGCAAACACCCGGCAATAATGCCGTTCTTCGACAGCGGCAAGGTGATCTGCCAGAACGCCCGCCACGGCTTCGCACCGAGGTCGTAGGCGGCTTCCAGCAAGGTCATGTCCATCTTCACCAGATGCGCATACAACGGCATCACGAGAAACGGCAGGTACGAATACACCATGCCGATATAAACCGCGGTGTTCGTGTGATACAACTCGATCGGCGTATGGATCAGCCCGGTCGACATCAGGAAGTTGTTCAGCAAGCCGTTGTTCTTCAGGATTCCGATCCATGCATACACGCGAATCAGAAACGACGTCCAGAACGGCAGCATCACCGCCATCATCAGCAGATTGCGGCTCGCCGGATTCGATCGGGCAATGTAATACGCCATCGGATAACCGATCAGCAAACACAGCAACGTGGATATCCCCGCCACCACCACCGAATTCACATAGGTCGCGAAATAGAGGCTGTCGGTCAGCAGAAATGCATAGTGCGACAGGTCTAGCGCGACGTGAACCACACCATCGGTGTATTTGGCGAGTTCGGTATAAGGCGGAATGCCAAGCTGCAAATCGGCGAAGCTGATCTTCACGACCAGCAGGAACGGCACGAGGAAAAACAGCAGCAGCCAGATGAACGGGCCGGCCACCACCGCTGTGCGGGCAGTCAGATTGAAACGGCGCACCGGCCAGGACGCGAAAGAACTGATCGAGCGCTTCATGACGTCAGCACCACGCCAGCCGATGCGCTCCAGCGCACATACACCTCGTCGCCCCAGGTGGGCGGATCGATCTCGGTCAAGGCAAGGCTCGTCACGTTGGCAATCACCGTTTTGCCGGCGTCGAGTTTCACGTGGTACAGCGAATAGCCGCCCATGTAGGCGATATTCGTTACCACGCCCTTGCCCCAGTTGTACGCACCCTCAGGCGGTTTGCGCGTGAGCGCGATGCGCTCGGGCCGCACGGAAATCGTCACCGGCATGCCGAGCGGCCCGGTAATGCCATGGCTCACGTAGAGACGGACCGGCAAGTCGGGCGTTTCGATGAACACGTGATCGGGTTCGTCTTCGACGACGTTGCCGTCGAACAGATTGGTCGAACCGATGAACTCGGCCGAAAAACGGCTATTCGGATATTCGTACACCTCGTGCGGTGTGCCGAGCTGGACGATCTCGCCTTCGCTCATCACGGCAAGACGGTCCGCCATCGTCATCGCCTCTTCCTGGTCGTGCGTCACCATCATGCAGGTCACACCGACCTTGTCGAGAATGTTGACCAGTTCGATCTGCGTGCGCTGGCGGATCTGCTTGTCGAGCGCGGACATCGGTTCGTCGAGCAACAGCAGCTTCGGCCGTTTGACGAGCGAGCGCGCGAGCGCCACACGCTGCTGCTGACCGCCGGAGAGCTGATGCGGCTTGCGCTTCGCAAACCGGCCCATCTGCACGAGATCGAGCGCGGTCTGCACGCGGTCTTTCAGTTCAGACTTCGGCACGCCTTCCTGCTTCAGGCCGAAGGCGACGTTGGCCTCGACCGTCATGTGCGGAAACAGCGCGTATGACTGGAACATCATGTTGACCGGCCGGCGATAAGGCGGCAATTGCGCGAGGTCTTCGCCGTCGATCAGGATCTTGCCGGACGTGATCGATTCGAGGCCGGCCAGCATGCGCAACAAGGTCGATTTGCCACAGCCGGAACTGCCGAGCAGCGCGAACAGCTCGCCCTTTTTCACCGACAGGTTGACCCCTTTGACCGCCGCGGTCTCGCCGAACTTCTTCACGATGTCGACGATCTGGACGAAATTCTCTGCGGCATCGCCTGCTGCGGCGTTCAGGCCCGGGGACGGCACGGCGGTCCCTGCCATCGCGCCCGACTGGTCACTACTCATCACAATGCTTTACTCCGGCGTTTGACGAACAAAGCCCCCGGTGGACACCGAGGGCTTCTTGATGATACTTACGCGTTCACTCTGGCTGCGAATCAGCGGCCGGACTTGAATTCAGTCCACAGCCGCGTTTGCAGACGCTGGATTTCCGGCGGCAGCGGCTTCAGCAGGAACAGCGTCTTGATGACTTCAGGCGAGGGGTACACGGCCGGGTCGTTCGCCACGTCCTTGTCCACGTACTTGCGCGCTTCGAGGTTGGCGCTCGGATAGTAGACGGCGTTGGTGATCGCGGCGTGAACCTGCGGCGTTTCGATGTAGTTGATCCACTCGAGCGCGGCTTCCTTGTTCTTCGCGTCTTTCGGAATCGCCATCACGTCGAACCACACCGGGGCGCCGCCCTTCGGAATGTAGTACTCGATCTTGAAGGCCTTCTTCGCCTCGACCGCGCGATGCTTGGCGATCACAACGTCGCCCGACCAGCCGTACGCGAAGCACACGTCGCCGCCGACCAGATCGTTGATGTAGCCCGACGAGTTGAACTGCGTGATGTACGGGCGGATCTTCTTCATCATCTCGAGCGCGGCGCGGTAGTCGGCCGGGTTCGTGCTCATCGGATCCTTGCCGATGTAGTGCAACGCGGCGGCAAACATCTGGTCCGGCGCGTCGAGCACGGACACGCCGCAGGTCTTCAGCTTCGAAATGTTTTCCGGCTTGAAGAGGACGTCCCAACTGTCGAGCGGCACGTTCTTGCCGAGGATCTGCTGCGCTTTGGTCACGTTGTAGCCGAGGCCGGTCGTGCCGTATGCCCACGGTACCGTGTACTTGTTGCCCGGATCGGCGCCGGCCACGAGGGCCATCAGCGAGGGATCGAGGTACTTCAGGTTCGGCAGCTTCGATTTGTCGAGCGGCGCGAAGATGCCCGCGGCAATCTGCTTGCCGGCGTAGTTGCTGGTCGGCACGACGATGTCGTAACCGGAACTGCCGGTGAGGAGCTTGGCTTGCAGCGTGTCGTCGCTGTCGTAGTTGTCGTATTTGACCTGGACACCGGACTGCTTGGTGAAATTCGGAATGGTGTCCTTGGCGATGTAATCGGACCAGTTATACACGTTGAGCTGCGTGTCTTTCGCAGCAGCCGTCAACCACGGTGTCGCGCACAGAACCAGTGCCGCCACTTGTCCCACTACCCGTCTTTTCATCCCGTTCTCCGATCCTGACCGGCCCGCGCCGGCTGTCTTCAACCACGCCGCGGCACACCGCACGCGGCTCCCCTGAAAAATCCGAAAACTACCATTAATTATTGCGCGCACCAAAAAAAATACCAGGCTGTCGCGCAAACGGTACAGCGTAAGCCGCGCCGCTACAAAATGGGCGCAATTTTAGCGGGTTATCGGCGCGTGTCTACCCGAAAAAAACACCAGTGGCGGCCCCGTTGTTATCTCTTTGTCAAGTTGCGGCGGCCGCGCCCTGCCGGGTTCGCATCCAGGCGGCAGCCGGAGGCCGCTTTCCGCGAATCTTATGCCTTACAGCTAACCTCGAGCTAACCTCGATGCGAGCGTAAGCCACCCGTCGCGCCACGGTGCACAATAGCGCAGAGAGACTTGTAGACAGCGCGGCGCCAACCACGCGAGCGCGTCTTGGCCCCTTGGCCTCGCTGCGTCGCGTGCCGGCTTCGCTGCGGGCACGTCACTTGCACACGGGTGCAGTCTTAAACCTCCAGGCGTCGATGAACACGAATCCGTCCGCGTTGCGACCGAACCGCCGCCGGCGTCTGCCGGACGGCGGGCCGGCACGCCCCGCGCACTGGTTTTCGTTCGTCGGCGCGGGGGCCTTGATCGCGGTCGGCTATATCGATCCGGGCAACTGGGCGACGGCGCTCGCCGCCGGCGCGGGTTACGGCTACCGGCTGCTGAGCATGGTGCTGCTGGCGAGCCTGATGGCGATGCTGCTGCAGTGGCTGTCGTCACGCCTCGGCGTCGTGACTGGGCGCGACCTTGCGCAGATCTGCCGCGAGCGCTCGAGCCGCCGCGTCACGCTGTTCCTGTGGCTGACCAGCGAGGTCGCGATCATCGCGTGCGACGTCGCCGAGGTGGTCGGCAGCGCCGTCGCGTTGCAATTGCTACTGGGCGTGTCGCTGACGGTCGGCGTGCTGATGTCGGCGGTCTGCACGTTCGCCCTGCTGGCGCTCCAGCAGGCAGGCGGGCGTCGGCTCGAGGCGGTGATCGCGGCGCTGATCGGCTTTGTCGGCCTGTGCTTCGTCGTCGAACTGGCGCTGGCGCGGCCCGACTGGCACGCCGCGCTGGCCGGCACCGCGCCGAGCCTCGATCTGCTGCGCAACGTGGGCATGGTGTGGCTGGCGGCGGGCATCGTCGGCGCGACGGTGATGCCGCATAACCTGTATCTGCACTCCGCGCTCGTCAAGCACCATGCGCCGGAGGGCAGCGACGCCCAGATCAAGGCAGCGTTACAGGTCGTGAATCTGGACACCTTTGCGTCGCTTTCGTTTGCCTTCGTCATCAACGCGGCGTTGCTGATCGTAGCGGCCGCGGTGTTCTATGCGAGCGGCCATCGCGACGTCACCGATCTCGCCGATGCGCACCGGCTGATCGCCCCGCTCCTCGGCACGCACTGGGCCGGCATCCTGTTCGCGGCGGCGCTGCTCGCGTGCGGCCTGAGCGCGACAGTCACCGGCACGCTGGCCGGTCAGGCGGTGATGGAAGGTTTTCTGCGTCTGCGCTTGCCGCGCTGGAAGCGCGCGCTGCTCACCCGGGCGCTGGCGATCGGGCCCGCCCTCCTCGCCGTCGCGCTGTTCGGTCAGCACGGCTCCAATCAACTGCTGGTGGCGAGCCAGGTGGTGTTGAGCCTGCAACTGCCGCTCGCGGTCGTGCCGCTGATCCGCTACACGTCGGACGCCAGCCTGATGCACGGCTGGCACGTGCGCGGCCTACCACTTCTCCTGGCCTGGCTGTCGGCGGCGTTCATCGTCGTGCTCAACGGCGCGTTGTTGTGGCAGTTGGCGTTCGGGGGATAAGGCAGGCTTGTTTGATCTATCGGTTAACATAGCGGAACTTTGCTTCTCCGCCCCAAGGTTTCCGATGGCTTCGAATCTCCACGATCTTCCCGACAGCCCGTGCATCGGTGTCTGTTCCACGCTTTTCGACGAGGTCTGCAAAGGCTGCGGCCGCACCGCCACCGAAGTATCCAACTGGGTGTTCCTGAGCGACGAGGAAAAACGCGCGGTGTGGGTACGCATCGAGCAAGACGGCACCGCGATGCGTTTCAAGAACGACAAGCTGTAGACACCCGCACGCCGTGACCACGCGCATCGGCCCTCCTGCCGGAAAGTTCGTCTCCCGACTCGGATCGCAGTTGCAATAAAAAACGCCGGACATTCCGGCGTTTTTTGCGTGAAGAACGCAGATTCTCGAGCGCGGCAATCAGAACCGCATACCGACACCCAAACCGACCACCACCGGGTCGATGTTCAGCCGGCCAAGCGATTGACCGCCAAGCGTTGCGTCGGTGTGCATCCAGATCTTCTTGATGTCCGCATTGACGAATAGCGACTTGGTCACCTGCACGTCCACACCTGCCTGCAACGCAGGGCCGAAGCTATGGTTGGTGATCGAGATCGGCTGACCGCCAGCATTCAGGCCGTTGTTATAGAACAACGTGTAGTTCAACCCCGCACCGACGTACGGACGGATGCGCCCAGCGTGGTTGAAGTGATACTGCAGCAGCAGCGTGGGCGGTAACACGTTCACACCGCCGAGATTGCCGAGACTCGACGTCAACTGATGCCGCGACGTGCCGAGAATCAGCTCGACGCCGAGGTAGTCGCGGATCATGTAGGTCAGATCCAGCTCCGGCACGATGGCGTTATTGACGTCCACATTGAGCGCCGAAAGCGACTGGTTGGTCCCCACGTTCGGCATGATGCTGATTGCGCGCAAACGCACCAGCACGTCGCCGGCGTGAATGCCGCTCATCTGGTCGTCGCCGGCAGCCTGCGCTGGTGAGGCCAGCGCGCCCGCGCCTAGCAGGCATGTCGCGACGACTGCGGCCTTGATTCTGTTCCTGAGCAAGTGCTTCATGTGCTTCCCCGAGTGTTGTTTGCGTGCGGGGATTGTCGAAGGTCCTGTCAGGTTTCACGTTGACCCGTATCAACCCAGCGAGAACGCCCAACGACCTGCGACAGCGGGTCGCGTCGCACCGGTCAGGAGCAGTTCGATCAGGTCGTGGACGCTGCGGATGGCCGTGCCGAACGGCAACGCTTCGCGGCCGCGAAAGAACAGGCCATTGGCCACGTCGCCGCGCAATGCCGCGGCGAGTCGCGTGTCGATGCAGAAGTGGCCGAACTTCTCGACACCGTCGCGCCAACCACACACGCTGAGGCATTCGAGCGCGGTCGGACAGACGTGTTTGAGCGCGCCGATCTTCTCGCGGATTTTTGTTTCGTGCCGCAGATAGCGCATCAGCCACGGTGTTTTCACCGCGCGCGCAGGCAACCCCGTCACGCTGACAAATTCGACGATGTCGTCGGGTGTCGCTTCGGCTAGTACGCGTTTGAAGTTCAGATGCGCGTCGCCTTCTTCAGTCACAGCGAACGGCGTGCCGAGCTGCACGCCGCTGGCACCGGCGTTCAGCAGTTCGCGCACTGCTTCGTGACTGTTGATGCCGCCTGCGACGATCAAGGGCACGTCCTGACGACTCAAACCGAGCGACGTGAATACCGCGTCGAGATCCTCAAGCACACGCAAGAATTCGAAGCGCGGGTCGTGCATGTCAGCGAGATTGGTCACGCCGAGATGGCCGCCTGCGTGGGCCGGATGCTCGATCACGACGGCGTCGGGCAGACAGCCCTTTTTCATCCACTTCTTCAGCACCAGCGCGACGCCGCGGCTATCCGACAGAATGGGGATCAGCGCGATGTCGTGGCCCCCGGTCATGTCCGGCAAATCAAGCGGTAAGCCAGCGCCCATGACAATGGCATCGGCGCCGCTTTCGCAGGCGACCCGCACGTACTCCGCTTGCGCGTTGACCGCTTTCATCACGTTGACGGCGATCATGCCGCGACCTTCGCTAAGTGCCTTGGCGGCGAGGATTTCACGCGCCAGCGCGGTGAGGTTCGCCTGTTCGAGCGTAGACCGGTCGGGGGATTGCCGGCAGCATTCGATCAGATCGGGATGATGATGACGCAGGTCGATGCTGGCGATGGTGCCGAGTGCGCCTTCGCGGGCGACGCTGCCGGCCAGCCGGTGGGCCGAGATGCCGACGCCCATGCCGCCTTGCACGATCGGAAGCAGCGAGCGGCCGCGGATAACGAGTGGTGGGAAAGAGTGAGAGGTGTGCATTGACGACCCGATGGGTGGACTATCGAAACGGTGATAATCGATCGTCGGGCGCGACATGCGTTGCTTTGGGTCAATGAGGCTGCTTGCGGGTTTGTTTTTGAGGCCGGTTGGTTGACGTTGGTCACTTCACGGTGAGATTGATTCGTACGGACGGACCAACCCGCCCCCCCCCGGCGTGCAAGACGCCCACCATGAAAAAAGCCCGCTTCGAAGAAGCTGGCTTTGCCTAGCACTACACCGTGAAGCAGAACGCTTACTGCACGCCCTGACTCAACAGGAAGTCTTCATAGTTGCCGCCGAAGTCGTTCAGCGTGCCGTTGGTTTTCACTTCGATGATCCGGTTCGCGAGGCCACTCACGAACTCACGGTCGTGCGACACGAAAATCAACGTGCCTTCGTACTTGTCGAGCGCGATCTGCAGCGATTCGATCGACTCCATGTCCATGTGGTTGGTCGGCTCGTCCATCAGCAACACATTGTGACGGCCCAGCATCAACTTACCCCAGATCATGCGGCCCTTCTCACCACCGGAGAGCACCTTGACCGACTTGCGGATGTCGTCGGCATTGAACAGCAGACGGCCGAGCGTGCCGCGCACCATCTGCTCGTCGTCGCCTTCCTGGCGGTAGCCGTCGATCCAGTCCATCAGCGTGACGTCGGTCGGAAACTCTTCATACGTGTCCTGCGGCATGTAGCCAACGTTCGCGTTTTCAGCCCACTTCACGGTACCGTGATCGAGCGTGAGCTTGCCGAGCAGCGAACGCAGCAGCGTAGTCTTACCCGCGCCGTTCTCGCCGATGATCGCGATACGCTCGCCCGGTTGCACGCTGACGCTGAAGTCGTTGAAGATCTGACGCTCGTACTTCTTCGAGATCTTGTCGGCGACCACCGCGATGTTGTGAAGCTTCTTCTCGTACTCGAAGCGGATGAACGGATTCTGCCGTGACGATGGCTTGAATTCCTCGATCTTGATCTTGTCGATCATCTTCAGACGGCTGGTGGCCTGACGCGCCTTCGACTTGTTCGCCGAGAAGCGGCGCACGAAGTCCTGCAGGTCGGCGACGCGTTCCTTCGCCTTGGCGTTGGCGTTCTGCTGACGCTCGCGCGCCTGCGTGCTGGCCAGCATGTAGTCGTCGTAGTTGCCCGGATAGACCTTCAGCGTGCCGAAGTCCATGTCGGCCATGTGCGTGCACACCTGGTTCAAAAAGTGACGATCGTGCGAGATGATGATCATCGTCGAGTTGTACTGGTTGAGCACGTCTTCCAGCCAACGGATCGAGTTGATGTCCAGGTTGTTGGTCGGTTCGTCCAGCAACAGCACGTCCGGCTTCGAGAACAGCGCCTGCGCGAGCAGCACGCGCAGTTTCCAGCCCGGTGCGACGTTGCTCATCGGGCCATTGTGGTCTTCGATCGCGATGCCGATGCCGAGCAGCAGTTCGCCGGCACGCGCTTCCGCGGTGTAACCGTCGTACTCGGCGAACTTCGCTTCGAGTTCGGCGGCGTGCATGTAGTCGTCGTCGGTGGCATCCGGGTTGGCGTAGATCGCGTCGCGCTCGGTCATGGCAGCCCACATTTCCGTGTGGCCCATCATCACGACGTCGAGCACGCGCACGTCTTCGTACGCGAACTGATCCTGACGCAGCTTGCCGAGGCGAACGTTCGGTTCGAGCATCACGTTGCCGGAGCTCGGTTCGAGATCGCTACCCAGGATCTTCATGAAGGTAGACTTGCCGCAGCCGTTCGCACCGATCAGGCCGTAGCGGTTCCCTTCCCCGAATTTGACCGAGATGTTCTCGAAGAGGGGCTTTGGCCCGAATTGCATGGTGATATTGGCGGTAGACAGCACGGCGCGTCCTTTAAGGTGATATCGGCGAACAACCCAATATTTTAGCAGGTTATCGCGAATTCAACCCACGCGAGCGCTGTGCTCGTGCGTTTCGACGCCGCTTTTTCGTCCCGTTTGCGCCCCGTTTGCGCCCGATTTTCGCCTCCCCGCCTACCTTCTAGTCGCCGCGCGGCGTCTGCAAAACGTCGATGAAGGCCGACAGATCGGCCTCGCCCAGCCCCATCGCCGCGCCGAGCCGTAATAGTTGCTGGACCGTCGACGAAACCGGCATCGGCGTGCCGGTCTCGTACGCCGTCGCGGCGACCGTGTCGATGTCCTTCTGGAACGTACGGAATGCGCCGATCGGCGCGAGACCGCTTTGCGTCATGCGCGGCACGAAAATCTGCAGCAGCACTGAATCGGCCCAACCGCCAGCGAGACCTTGTGTCAGTTTTGAGGCGTCGATGCCGCTGCGCTGCGCAAGGCTCACGGCCTCGGCGATCGCCGCCAGGGTCGCGGTGACGATCGTCTGATTGCACAGCTTGGCGGTCTGCCCCGCTCCTACATCGCCCATGTGCGTGACGCGGGCCGAATACGCGGCGAGGAGCCGCGTCACAGCCTCGACGTCCGCTGCGGCGCCGCCCGCCATGATCGCCAGCGTGCCCGCCGTCGCGCCCGCTACGCCGCCGGATACCGGCGCGTCGATCCAGCCGACGCCTGCAGTGCCTGTGCCCGCATCTCGCTGTCGCCCACCCTCGCCCGTAGCAGCACTCAGACCTTCCGCCGCAACTGCCGCCACCGCCGCCGCGCGCTGCGCGAACGCGCGCGTGGCCGCCGGCGGAATGCTCGAATGATCGACAATCAAGCGCACGCGTCTCGGCGCGGTGGCATCCGCGCTCAGCAGTCCCTCGGCGCCGAACACCGTTTCTTCAACCGCCGCAGCATCCGCGACGCACAACAGCACCACCTCACACCGCGAGGCCAGTTCGCGCGGCGTATCGACCACCTTGGCCCCGTCCGCCAGCAACGCTTCCGCCTTGGCCCGCGTGCGATTCCAGACATGCACGGCATGCCCCGCGCGCAGCAGATGCCGGATCATCGGCGCGCCCATCAGACCGGGACCGCAAAAACCAATTTCCACTTTCAAGCCTCGTCAGGTTTCGGATTGAGTTGCGCGGACATCATAACGGCCTCGCTCCGCCGCGGCATATCGGGCACGCGATGTGCGGGATGACTTACCCATACGAGCGACGTCGACAGCAATCCATTGCCTATACTTTTTTTTGCACACCAACGAAGGTCAAAGGAGGAAGTTCATGTCAGAACATGTTTACAAACAAATCGAACTGACCGGCTCATCGACCAAATCGATCGACGACGCAATCAGCACCGCGATTAAAAAAGCGTCGAAGACGCTGCGCAATCTGCACTGGTTCGAAGTGACGGAAACGCGGGGCCAGATCGAGAACGACAAGGTCGCCTACTGGCAGGTGACCATCAAGGTCGGCCTGCGCATCGACTAGCGCTTCGCCCGAAACATCTCCAACACATAATCTGAAGCAAAAAAAAGCTGCGTCCGTACTGGACGCAGCGTCTTAAAGCAGCGGTTGCTGAGACCGCCGCCTGGTCGATTGTTACCCGGTCATTCGCGACTCGGTCGATCCTTCCGCGATTCGTTCTAGACGACCGCGCGAGCCGGTTTACTTCGGCAGCGTACCGTCCACGCCTTCCACATACCAGTTCAGGCGTTGCAGTTCCGGATCGGTCAGCGTCTTGCCTGCCGGCACCTTCACCGCGCCGGACTGATCCTTGATCGGGCCCGTGAACACGTCCCACTTGCCGCCCGCCAGGTCGTCGCGCTTCGCCGCCACCTGCTTCTGCGCATCAGCCGGAATCGCCGACGTATTCAGGTCTTCAAGATTGACGGCCTTCTGCGGAATGCCCCACCACACCGGATCGTTCTTCCACTTGCCGTCCAGCACCTGCTGAATAGCCGCGTTGTAATACACGCCCCAGTGCGCGACCACCGAACCGAGGTGCGCATCAGGACCAAACTTCTTCATGTCCGAATCCCAGCCGAACGCATGCACGTGCTTTTCCGATGCGGTCGCGAGCGTCGCGCTCGAATCGGTGTTTTGCAGCAGCACGTCGGCGCCCTGGCCGATCAGCGTTTCAGCAGCCTGCTTTTCCTTGCCCGGATCGAACCAGCTGTTGATCCAGATGACCTTCGTGTGGATCTTCGGATTCACCGAACGCGCGCCGAGCGTGTACGCGTTGATGTTGCGGATCACCTCAGGAATCGGCACCGATGCGACAAAGCCGAGCGTGTTGGTCTTCGTCACATAACCGGCAGCGACGCCTGCCAGGTAGGCGCCCTGGTACATGCGCACGTCATAGGTGCCGAAGTTCGGCGCCTTCTTGTAGCCGGTTGCGTGCAGGAACACCGTATCCGGGAAGTCCTTTGCGACCTTCAGTTCGAAGTCCTGGTAGCCGAAGCTCGAACCGATGATGATCTTGTTGCCCTTGTTCGCCAGATCGCGGAACACACGTTCCGAGTCGGCCGATTCAGGCACGTTCTCGATGCGGGTAATCTTGATCTTGTTGCCGAACTTCGCTTCGGCTTCCTTCGAGCCCTGATCGTGCGCGAAGGTCCAGCCGGCGTCGCCCGGATTGCCGAGGTAGACGAACGCGACGCCCGGTGCATCGGCCGCTTGCGCGGTTTGCGCGAGCGGCGCGGCAAGCGCCAGGGAGGCCGCGCCCCACGCGAAGGCGGTCAGCAGATTTCTTCTCTTCATGTTTTCTCCTGTCGTGTTTGTCGATTGATTTGAAACGTGTGGTCGGTCGTATGAAGCGACAAGCGTGTCATCCCGCCGAGAAAAACGGCTTGCCAAGCGACGCGGGCGCATTCAGACGAATTGTGTTCGGGTTACGCGAAATCAGCACGAGCACGACGACGGTCGCAACATACGGCAGCATCGCCAGAAACTGCGTCGGCACCGGCACGCCGATGGCCTGAGCGTAAAACTGCAGACCCGTCACAGCGCCGAACAGCAGCGCGCCGATCAGGAGACGCCCCGGCCGCCATGTCGCGAACACCACCAGCGCGAGCGCGATCCAGCCGCGGCCCGACGTAAGTTGCTCCTGCCACAAGTGCAGGTTGACGATCGAGTAATAGCCGCCGGCGAGACCCGCCATGCCGCCGCCGAAGGCCACCGCGCCATAACGCACGCCGACCACCGGAAAGCCGACCGAGTGCGCCACTTGCGGCGATTCGCCGACCGAACGCAGCACGAGGCCCGCACGCGTGCGATACAGGAACCACCAGATCACCGCGAACATCAGGAACGCGAGGTAATCGAGAGGCGTGAGGCTGAAAAGCGCGGGTCCGAGCACCGGGATCTTCGAGAGCCCCGGAATGGTCCACGTGTCGATCGTGGCGCGCACCGCGGCCGACGTGTACGGTTTGCCGACATAGGCTGACAGGCCGATGCCGAAGATCGTCAGCGAGAGGCCGGTGGCAACCTGGTTGGCAAGCATGGTCAGCGTGAGGAACGCGAACAGCAACGACATCGCAAGACCCGCACCGATCGCGGCGACCACGCCGAGCCATGGGTTGCCGGTAATGGCGGTGACCGCGTAGCCGGTCACGGCGCCCATCAGCATCATGCCTTCGACGCCGAGGTTAAGCACGCCCGACTTCTCGGTGACGAGTTCGCCCGCGCCCGCGAACATCAGCGGAATTGCGGCGGTGACGGCGCTCGAGGTGAGCGCGCTGGCTTGTTGAATATCCATGGAGATCCGCCGGGAAAATCAGTGGGCCTGCGCGGCGGCGGAGCGCCGGCGCACGCGGTAGTTCACGAACAGGTCGGCACCCAGCAGGCAGAACAGCAGCAGCCCCTGGAACACGCCGGAGAGCGCCTGCGGCAATTGCATCGAGGTCTGCACCGCTTCGCCGCCGAGGTACAGCAGCGCCATCAGCAAGCTCGCGAGCACGATGCCGACCGGATGCAGCCGTCCGACGAACACCACGATGATCGCGGTGAAGCCGTAACCCGGCGACCATGTCGCCTGCAACTGGCCGATCGGACCGGCGATCTCGCCCATCCCGGCGAGACCCGCCAGACCGCCGCTGATCAGCAACGACGTCCAGATGGTTTTCTTGTCGGAGAACCCGGCGTAGCGCGCAGCGAGCGGCGCGAGACCGCCGACGTTCATCCGGTAGCCCGCGAAGCTCTTGCGCATGAACAGCCACACGCACGGAATCGCAATCAACGTGATGAACACGGATGCGTTCAGCCGCGTGCCGCGCAGCCATTTCCAGTGCCAGTCGCCGGAAAAGGTCGGGTACAGCGCGTCGCCGCTGAACATCTCCGAAAGCGGGAAATTCATGCCCTGCGGATCGCGCCACGGACCGCTCACCAGATAGATCAGCAACTGCGTGGCCACATACGTGAGCATCAGGCTGACGAGAATTTCGTTGGTGTTGAAGCGGCTTTTCAGGAGCGCCGGAATCGCGGCCCACACCATGCCGCCGAGCACGCCTGCGATCATCATGGTCGGCAGAATCCACCAGCCGGTGGCCTGATCGAAATAGATCGCGACGCCGCTGGCGGCAATGCCACCAAGCAGCATCTGCCCTTCAGCGCCGATGTTCCAGACGTTGGCGCGATAACCGATCGCGAGGCCAAGCCCGATCAGGCACAACGGCGAAGCCTTCAGCAGCAGTTCGGACCAGCCGTTCACGCTGGAGAGCGGTTCGATGAAAAACGCGTGCATGGCTGCGAGCGGATCACGGCCGACCAGGCTGAAGATCAGGAAGCCGATCACGAGCGTGAGCAACGCGGCGATCAGCGGCACGGCGACCTGCATCGTGCGCGAGGGCGTCGTGCGTGCTTCGAGTCGATACGGAAGAATCATGGGAGCGTGTGCTTATGTGAGTGCTTGTATCTGGTTCTGGTGCTTATGGAGCTTTAGCGTCGATCAGCTATCCGATCGCGCATCGATCCGTTCAGGCATGCGCCGGCTGTTCCGCCGACGGCGCCGCGCCCTCGCGGTCGCCGAACAGGCCCGCCATCCAGCGGCCGATTTCCTCGGCATTGGTCGCTCCCGTGGCACGCACCGGCGAGAGTCTGCCACCGGCCAGCACCGCGATGCGATCGCAGATGTCGAACAACTCCTCCAGTTCTTCGGAGATCACCAGAATCGCCACGCCGCGGGCGGACAGATCGAGCAACTGCTGACGAATGAACGCCGCCGCGCCGACGTCGACACCCCAGGTCGGCTGCGCGACCACCAGCACCTTGGGCGCCTGCAGAATCTCGCGGCCCATGATGTATTTCTGCAGATTGCCGCCGGAGAGGCTTTGCGCCAACGCTTCCGAGCCGCCGCAACGCACGTCGAAGGCTTCGATGCAACGCTTGGCAAAGGCACGCATTGCGCCCGCCTTGATCCAGCCGGAGTTCACCATCTGCTGACGATGCGCCGTAAGCAGCGCATTTTCCGACAAGGTCATCGCCGGCACTGCGCCTCGACCCAGACGCTCTTCCGGCACGAAACCAAAACCGAGCGCGCGCCGGCCGCCAGCGCCGAGGCGCCCTGCCGCCTTGCCGCAGATCGTGACCGCATCGGCACGCACGCCGCGCTTTTCACCCGAGAGCGCCGATAGCAATTCGGCCTGGCCGTTGCCCGACACACCCGCGATGCCGAAGATCTCGCCCGCATGCACGCCGAACGACACGTTATTGAGCGACGTGCCGAATGGATCGTCGCTTTCCACCGACAGTTGCTTCACGTCGAGCAGGACCGCACCCGGCGTATGTTCACGGCGCGTGTAATCCGGCAGCGAATGGCCGACCATCAACTGCGCGAGCGACGCATGCGTTTCTTCTTTCGGCTTCACGTGACCAGTCACGCGGCCGCCGCGCATCACCGTGGCGGTGTCGCACAGTTCCTGGATCTCGTCGAGCTTGTGGCTGATGTAGAGGATGCTGCAACCTTCCGCCGCGAGACGCCGCAGCGTCGCGAAGAGCTTGCGGACCGCTTGCGGTGTGAGCACCGAAGTCGGTTCGTCCATGATCAGAAGACGCGGATTCTGCAGCAGGCAGCGCACGATCTCGACGCGCTGCCGCTCGCCCACCGTCAGGCTATGCACGTGACGTTGCGGGTCGATGTCGAGGCCGTAGTCGGCGGAGACTTCGCGGATGCGTTTAGAGAGCGTCTTCAGATCGAAGGGTTCGTCGAGCGCGAGCGCGATGTTTTCGCCGACCGTGAGCGTCTCGAACAGCGAAAAATGCTGGAACACCATGCCGATGCCGAGCTTGCGCGCCGCCGCCGGGCTCGCGATCTCGACCGGCTGACCTTCCCATTGGATCTCGCCGGCGTCGGGCCGCACCGCACCGTAGATGATTTTCATCAACGTGCTTTTGCCGGCGCCGTTTTCGCCGAGCACGGCATGGATTTCACCCGGCGCGACGATCAACGTGACGTCGTCGTTGGCGCGTACGGCCGGGTACTGTTTGGTGATGCCCTGAAGCATCAACCGGGGCGCCGCCTGTTCCGGCCTGTTTGCCGGCTGCGCGGCGGCGCCGTCGCTATAAGAAGAGTCGCTCATGTGATTCCGTAGTACGTCAGAGACTGCCGGTTGCAGCGCGTCCGTCCACCCTGTCAGCGGACGATCCGTCACCACAACCGGATGACAATACCTAAATCGACCGGCTCAGTCGAGCCGTCAAAATTCCCCGCAAACCCCCGTCGCAGCGTGCTCTGCGGGTATCCCACTCTTGACGTGGCTTTGTGTTCATATTAAAAGCCATATACACCCACGCCCGCTCGATCAGCCAGAACATATATTTCGGAGAAGTCATGAGTCAGCAACGCGAGGCGATCGATACGTATCTATTACGCGTCTTGCACACCCTGTTGATGGAGCGCAGCGTCACGCGCGCGGCCGTCAAACTGAATCAATCGCAACCCGCCATCAGCGCGGCCCTGCGCCGTTTGCGCGACATCACCGGCGACCCGCTGCTGGTGCGCGGCAAATCCGGCATGGTGCCGACCGAGTACGGCCTGCGCCTGCTCGAGCCGGTGCAAAACGCGCTGCGCGAAATCGAACGCATCAAGTTCCAGCAGCACAACTTCGATCCCGCCACGTCCATTCGTTGCTACCGGATCGGCTGCCCGGACTACCTCAACGTGCTGTTCGTGCCGACGGTGGTGGAACGCTTTCGTCAGGCGGCGCCGAACGCGACGCTCGAGTTTCACTCGC
This sequence comes from Paraburkholderia nemoris, assembly GCF_905221015.1. Lineage (NCBI taxonomy): Bacteria > Pseudomonadati > Pseudomonadota > Betaproteobacteria > Burkholderiales > Burkholderiaceae > Paraburkholderia > Paraburkholderia nemoris. Next base: position 17,723 of record NZ_CAJNBO010000020.1, read on the forward strand.
TCGGGCCGGCGTTCGACTACGAACTCGCGCTCGAGGACGGCAAGCTCGACATCGTGGTCGGCAACTGGCCGGAACCGCCGGAGCAATTGCACCTGTCGAACCTGTTCGTCGATCAGATCGTCTGCCTGATGAGCAATGCGCATCCGTTCGCCAAACGCGGCGGCTTGACGCTCGACCAGTACCTGAATGCCCCGCATCTTGCGCCTACTCCTTACTCGGTGGGCCAACGCGGCGCGATCGACGTGCATCTCGCGCGCGAGCGGTTAAAGCGTCACGTGGTCGTCACGTTGCCGTACTTCAATCTGGCGCCTTACGTGCTGATCAAGTCCGATCTGATCTTCACGACGACGCGCCTGTTTGCCGACTACTACGCCAAGTTCCTGCCGTTGACCGTGGTACCCGCACCGCTCGATTTCCCGCCGATGCAGTACTACCAGCTGTGGCACGAACGTGTGCATTACTCCGATGAAGTACGCTGGCTGCGCAGCCTGGTTGCCGAGGCGACCAAGACGTTGATCGACAAGCCTTAATCTTTTCTCTGCGCTCTATCGGCATCTTTGCGGATGCCGATAGAGCTGCTTCTTCTACTTTGCCCTTACTCCGTCATCAGGCGGCCGCTTGGTACAGCGTCTTCGCCAACCGGTTGTGCTGCTCGATGACCGGTCCGAGTTCCAGCGTCGTCAGCTGACCATTCTTCACCACCACCTTGCCGCCGATCACGCTATGGCTCACCTGCGACGGCGCGCAGAACACCAGCGCCGCAACCGGATCGTGCAACGCGCCCGCAAACAGCGGCTGACGCAGATCGAAGGACACGAAATCCGCTGCCATGCCCGGCGCCAGTGCGCCGATGTCGTCGCGATTGAGCACCTTCGCGCCGCCTAGCGTTGCGATCTCCAACGCCTCACGCGCGGTCATCGCATCCGGCCCGAAGCCGACTCGCTGCAGCAACAACGCCTGACGTACTTCGGCGACCATTTGCGCGCCGTCGTTCGAGGCCGAACCGTCGACGCCCAGGCCCACCGGCACACCGGCCAGGCGCATCCGCTTGACCGGCGCAATTCCCGACGCCAACCGCATATTCGAGCACGGGCAATGTGCAACACCGGTACCCGTACGAGCAAACAGTTCGATGCCCGCATCGTCGAGTTGCACGCAGTGCGCATGCCATACATCGTGACCGACCCAGCCGAGGTCTTCCGCATACTCGGCCGGCGTCATGCCGAACTTCTCGCGGCTGTACGCGATGTCGTTGACGTTTTCCGCCAGGTGCGTGTGCATCGACACACCGTAATGCCGCGCCATCACCGCCGATTCGCGCATCAGATCGCGGCTCACCGAGAACGGCGAGCACGGCGCGACCACGACACGCAACATCGCGTAGCGTCCTTCGTCGTTGTACGTCTCGATCAGCCGCTGCGTGTCCTTCAGGATGTCCGCTTCACGCTCGACCACCGAATCCGGCGGCAAACCGCCGTCCTTCTGCCCCACGCTCATGCTGCCGCGTGCCGCATGAAAACGCATGCCGATCCGTTGCGCCGCGATGATGCTGTCGTCGAGGCGGCTGCCGTTCGGGTAGATATACAAATGGTCGCTCGAAGTCGTGCAACCGGACAGCAACAGCTCGGCCATCGCCGTCAAGGTCGAGACTTCGATCATCTCCGGTGTGAGGTTCGCCCACACCTTGTAGAGGTTGGTCAGCCAGCCGAATAGCTCGGCGTTCTGCGCGGCCGGAATCGCGCGCGTCAGGCTCTGATACATATGGTGATGCGTGTTCACCAGACCCGGGATCACCAGGTGGCCGCGCATGTCCAGCACTTCGTCGGCCGTTTGCGGCAATTCCGCCGTCGGTCCGACTGCGACGATGCGGTTGTCCTCGATATACATGCCGCCGTCGCGCAGTTCGCGCCGGGCGCCGTCCATCGTGACCAGCACGTCCGCGTGCTTCACCAACATCGTTTTCTTCGGCTTGATAGCCGCCTGCTCCATCGTCATTCGTTTCTCCGCTTCATTGCTTCCGTGCAAAGCCGTTCGAACGCGATGTGACGGCACGCCAACCGTGCCGCCGCGTCCCGTCGAACGCCGTTGGCCCGGTTACCCAGCGTGTTTCCGCCGTCTTCGGGGTGTGCCGCGCTTCGCTTGTGTTTGCTGCGGCGCACAGGTGTAACCTTCAACGGTCAAAATAATGCTGACAACTCGCACCAGTGCGATACCCAACCTCACGCTGCCGATATAGTGGGCCTTTTTTGGCGCCGGTACGATCGAATTGCACGGTAATAGTCGAATGAATCGACTCAATGTGGCTTTCAACAGGCTGTCTGTCATGCGCCAGGTATTATCTTTCCTATCTCGCGCGCGCTGACGTGAACATCCTTTTTACAATGGCTGCCACGGCGCTCGCTTCAATTCGCCGACGGGTATGTAGCCACTGACGTGGAGCCTCGATCCGCCGCAACGTATTCTGGATCGGGCCGCCGCCGAAACCTCGCATTCACATAAGGAAAATTGCGAATGGGAAAGCTCACTACCCACGTGCTCGACACCGCGAACGGCCGTCCCGGCGCGGGCATCAAGGTCGAACTCTTCGCGCTCTCCGGCGACACCCGCCGCGCGCTCAAAACCACCACCACCAATGACGACGGCCGCTGCGACCAGCCGCTGCTCGAAGGCGACGCATTGGTCCCGGGCGAATACGAACTCGTATTCGGCGCCGGCGACTACTTTGCATCGATCGGCACGAAAGTGCCGGAGCCGCGTTTTGTCGATCGCGTCGTGTTGCGCTTCGGCGTGGCCGATGCCGGTGCGCACTATCACGTGCCGCTGCTGGTGTCGCCGTGGTCGTACAGCACCTATCGGGGCAGCTAAGCTGAACGGAGCGTATCGATAGGCGTTGGAGGAAGACGAGGTTGAAGTCGCGCTGTATTTGCGAGCGCGCCCGATTGCACTGTGCGGATCTTTGGAGACACCCGCGAAGCGCAATCGAACGCGAGCGACTCGACCCGAAGTTCCAATAAAAAACGGCGCTGTGCGAACTGAGCGCACCGCGTCTCTCACCCCGCAGTCTGCGCAGCGACACCGTGCATGCCGACGACCCGTCAGCCGGGTCACCGAAGGCGTAATCAAGGCACAAGCGTCGTTGCGCGTACAACGAATCAGAAGTGGAGGAGTTTCATGGAAGGCTTTATCACTGACTGGCTGAACCTGGCATTGCGCTGGTTCCACGTCATCGTCGCCATCGCGTGGATCGGCGAATCGTTCTATTTCGTCGCGCTCGACAACAGCCTGAAACCGCCGACGGACCCGAACCAGCGCAAGCGCGGCGTGTTCGGCGAGCTGTGGCACGTGCACGGCGGCGGCTTCTACAACATGCAGAAGTACACCGTCGCGCCGCCGGAAATGCCGGACGACCTGCACTGGTCCAAGTGGCCGTCGTACACCACGTGGCTGTCGGGCGCGAGCCTCTTCACGGTGCTGTATCTGCTCTCGCCGTCCACGTACCTGATCGACAAGAACGTGCTCGACATGGGCCCGGTCGTCGCGGTTGCTTCGGCACTCGGCTTCCTCGCTGCAGGCTGGATCGTGTACGACTCGCTGTGCCGTCTGCTCGGCAACAAAGACAAGGTGCTCGGCATCTGCGTCGGCATTTATGTGGTGATCGCGGCGTACCTGGCGTGCCATATCTTCGCGGGCCGTGCGGCTTACCTGATCATGGGCGCGATGCTGGCAACGATCATGTCGGCGAACGTGTTCTTCGTGATCATCCCGGGTCAGCGCAAGATGGTTGCCGCAATGCTCAAGGGCGAGACCCCGAACCCGATCTACGGCAAGCGCGGCAAGCAACGTTCGGTGCATAACACGTATTTCACGCTGCCGGTGGTGTTCGCGATGCTGTCGAACCACTACGCGATGACGTACACGAATAAGTTCAACTGGATCGTGTTGCTGATGATCATGCTGGCCGGCGCGCTGATTCGCCAGTTCTTCGTGATGCGTCACCGTGGCCAGGTGCTGTGGTATCTGCCGCTGGTTGGTATCGTGCTGATGTTCGCCGCCCTCTTCTCGACGATGCCGAAGCCGGTCGTGCCGCAAGCACAAGCTGCGAACGCGCCGAGCATCAAGGTGGCCGATATCGCGCCGGTGCTGCAACAACGCTGCGTGGCATGCCACTCCGCTCATCCGACGATGATGGGCAGCGCCCCGGCTGGCGTGTTGCTGGATACGCCGGACGAGATCTCGCAGAACGCACAGCGGATCTACCAGCAGGCAGTGACCTTGAAGGCGATGCCGTTGGGCAACGTCACGCACATGACTGACGACGAGCGGATGAAGATCGCCGCGTGGTTCGAAGGCGGTGCGGTGAAGTAAGGCACTGGCCGGGTGTTGCACCCGGCTTTGCAGGACCTTGGCAGAACATGAAGCGGGCTTTTCGCGTGAGCGGGAAGCCCGCTTTTTTGTTGATCGTTCGATTCGGATGGGTTGTCAGAAGGACAATCCAAATTGTAGCCCAGGAGACACAAGATCTGTGAATTCTCAGGAAATGTAGCCCATAAGGCACAAAATAAAAATAACACATTGTGCCTTATGGGCTACAATATGGCTAACATTTGCCAATTTGATGCCCTGGGGCTACAAATGACCAATCTCGCCGACGTATCGGACATGCTGAAGGCCGTTCGGCGCGAAAGCCACCTGTCTCAAGAGGAATTGGCGCGCCGCGCAGGCGTCGCGCGCACCACCGTCGCGCGTATGGAAACGCTGGCCAAAAACGATATGAGCGTGTCCGTGCTCGTGCGCCTGCTCGAAGCGGCCGGCTACGACCTCAAGTTCGTCGCCCACGGTCACGGCCGGACGCTCGAAGATATTCTGGCTGAACAACGCATGCCGGACGCGGACTCATGAGGCTCGACGTACTAAGTCGCGCCCCTCAGTGCGATAGCCCGCAAATGAAAAAGCCCACAGCATGCACTGTGGGCTTTTTTATGACTAAGCTGCTCAACGTACTACGCTAAAGCAACCTGCGGCAACGACCTCAAACGGTCACCGCGCTCAACGCATCTTCGGTAAGCCAGAGCGACTCGGCCAGATCCTGCTCGTTCAGGTTCAGTCCATCTCCGCCACGATCGACGACGATAAAGTCGCTCACGTCGCCCAACGCGATCAGCGGATGGTGCCAGACGCCCTTCGCGTAGTTCACACCTTGCCAGCCGCTCGTCACGAACGCACGAATCTGCTTCGGGTCCAGCTCGCCCGCCGGCGCCACGACCACCAGATACGGCTTGTCGTTCAGCGGCACGAAGGCCTGGCTACCCAGCGGATGACGTTCGAGCATCTTCACTTCGAACGGCAACGTGCGCGGTTGACCGCGAAACAGGTTCACCAGCGTGCGGCCGTTCTCGTCGGTCACGTCCACTTTCGCAAGGTCGTGATAGCGGATCGTGGTGCCGAGATTGATCGGAATCTGCTTCGCGCCTTCGAGTTCGACCACGTCGCCGAATGCGGCGAACGCTTCCTTCGTCAACGGTTCGATCGCCAGCGTTTTCATGATGCGAGCGTGCCCCACAGACGCAGACGCGACACGCCGCCGTCCGGAATGATGTTGAAGCGCACGTGCGTGACCGGACCCAGCGCAGCGATTTCGCTTTCGAAATAGTGCTGGTTGTCCATCTTCAGCTTCTGTTCGCCCAGCAGCACCGGCCAGAACATGGCTTGCGTGATCAGCGAGCTGTCCGTACCGCCCGTTACATACGCGGCCTGGATCGAGCAACGGTCCGGATAGTTACCCTTGAAGTGGGCCGTATCGACTTCGATCTTCCTGATCACGCCCGGTTGCGCCAGCGCGACGATCGCCCAGTCGTTGCCCGGTTCACGGCGGCGACGCGTTTCCCAGCCGTCGCCCATGTTCACGCCACGGCCCGGCATCAGAATCGTCGATGCAGCGCCGAAGTGCTGGTTGTTCGCCGCGACCAGATACGCGCCGTTTTCCATTGCGGCCAGATCGAACTGCTCCGTGCGGCTGGCGCCTGCCCAGTCGACTTGCGGCTGGCCGTACACACGCAGACGCGCAATCCCGCCGTCCGGGTAGATGTTCACGCGCAGGTGCGTGTAGGCGTTCGTGTCGCTGACTTCGTGATAGTGGTGGCTGTTGCCTTGCAACGTGGTCGACGGGACGATTTCGGTCCATTGCGTGGACTGGTTCGGCACGCCGTCCACGACGCGCGCAGCCTCAACCGAAGCCGCCGGCGGGAAATTGCCCGTGAAGTGGCTGGTGTCGAGGTCAAGACCCTTGATCACGCCCGGACGCGCGAGCTTCACGACGCACCAGTCGTAACCGTTGGCGCGCTTGCGGCGTGTTTCCCAGCCGTCCATCCACTTGCCGTTGTCGTCGTACTTGCCCGGAATGAAGACGGCCGGCTCCGGATTCAGCATGCGTTCCTTCGGTGCGAAGAAATCGTCGCTGGCCTCGAGCGCCTGCGCGCCCAGACGCGGGTCCGCCAGGTTCACATAGCGGCGCGTGAATTCCGGTGCGTTGGGGTCGAGAATCGGGAGTGCCATCTTTGTCTTCCTTAATGTTTGTTGGTACTGAAAAAACGTTTCGGTTCGAGGTCCGCGACGCGTAGTTGAAACCTTACGCGTCGATCAGGTCGTCGAGCCGGAAACGTGCGATGCGGTAGATCTGATCTAGGCTCGCGCGCAATTCGTCGGCGCGGCTGTTGTTCACGCGCGCCTCGAAGTTCGCGATGATGCCGTGGCGGTCATAACCGCGCACCGCGAGGATGAACGGAAAGCCGAACTTCTCGCGGTAGGCGCTGTTCAATGCCAGCAGCCTGTCGAATTCTTCCTGCGTGCACTGGGCAAGGCCCGCGCCGCTCTGCTCACGCGTGGATTCGGCCGTCAGTTCGCCGCGCACCGCAGCCTTGCCGGCGAGCTCTGGGTGGGCATTGATCAACGCCAGTTGCTTCTCTTCACCGGCCGTCTCGACGATGTTCGACATCTTGCTATGCAGTTCGTCGATGCTGGCAAACGGCCGTTGCAGCGCGGCAATTTCCGCGACCCACGGCGAGTGCTCGAAAATGCCCGACAGCGCTGCGACGAACGCGTCGGTCGAGGTGCTGTTGAGTTGATCCAGAGTGTATTGCATCGCCTTCATGCCGCTGCCCCGCGGTTGTTTTGTTGGTAAGGGTGATGTTCGCGCCAGTGACGCGCGATATCGACGCGCCGCGTCACCCACACGCGATCGTGCTGTTCGATATGGTCGAGGAAACGTTGCAGCGCGCGGAAGCGCCCCGGACGGCCGAGCAGACGGCAGTGCATGCCGATCGACAGCATCTTCGGTGCTTCATCGCCTTCTTCGTACAGCACGTCGAATGCGTCGCGCAGGTACGTGAAGAAGTGGTCCGCGGTGTTGAAGCCTTGCGGACTTGCAAAGCGCATATCGTTGGTGTCGAGCGTGTATGGCACGATCAGTTGCGGGGTCTTGGCGCCGCCCGTCACGTCGACGTCCATCCAGAACGGCAGATCGTCGCCGTAGTAATCCGAGTCGTACAGGAAGCCGCCGTATTCGGCGACGAGCCGACGCGTGTTGGGACTGTCGCGGCCGGTGTACCAGCCAAGCGGCCGCTCGCCGGTGATGCGCTCGATCGCTTCCATGCCGAGGCGCATGTGCTCCGCCTCTTTTTCCGGCGACACGTCCTGATAGTGGATCCAGCGATAGCCGTGACAGGCGATCTCATGACCGAGCTCGACGAAAGCGCGGCCCAGGTCAGGATGCCGTTCGATCGCCATGCCGACGCCGAACACCGTGAGCGGCAGGCCGCGCTTTTCGAATTCGCGCAGGATGCGCCACACGCCTGCCCGCGAGCCGTATTCGTAGATCGACTCCATGCTCATGTGACGGGACGGATACGACGCCGCGCCGACGATTTCCGACAGAAACTGCTCCGAGCCCGGATCGCCGTGCAGCACGCAGTTTTCACCGCCCTCTTCGTAGTTCAGGACGAATTGCACCGCGACACGCGCGCGACCCGGCCAGTTCGCCTGCACCGGGTGGCGGCCGTAGCCGATCAGATCACGTGGATAGTTCGAGTCGAGTGGCATGGTTTGACGAAAGCGTGGAGACGGACCGTAAAATTCGCGCGGCACTCACGTGACATGCACGTGGGTTTGCGTGCGTTTTCCTGCTGTTGTTGCTTCGCAAGCAGACCGGCGCGGGCGGAAACAGCCCTGAAAAAGCGGCACCAGAAGCAGCAGCAAAATAGCGTTCAGGTACCAGCGCCGAGTGGGACCAGTGTAGCGAAAACACCCGGGTGCGCCCATACACCCGGGCAGATAGTGCGTGTCAGACTGGATGTATGTGCGAAGCCAGCCCCACCGGGCGTTCCGTGGTGTTTACCCGCAGTAAACCACTCGAATTTGCACTTTCCGTGCCGCTCGCGGCTGAGCCGCGCGGTGGCTGCGGATTTGGGTCCGCATCGGTCGGACTGAAGGCTTCCAGTGCGCCGTCGTAACGCTTGGCCAGCGGCCGCGCATAGTCGCCCCGCTTGGCTGTCGACAGCCGCAGCGCGACCAGCGCCTCGGTCCATTTGACCGCCGCCGTCACGCCCTCGATCACCGGCGCGCCCAGCGCATCTTCGATCTCCGCGCACAATTCGGCCATGCCGGCGCATCCGAGCACGATCGCGTCCGAACCGTCCTCTTCCAGCGCGCGCCGGCATTCGTCGAGGATGATGCGACGCGCCGCCGAGCCGGGCTTGTCGAGATCGAGCACGGCGACGTCGGTCGCGCGGACGTTGCGGCAGAAGCGCTTCATGCCGTAGCGCTCGGCGAGATGCCACGCCATGCCGCAGGTACGCGCCAGCGTGGTCACCACCGAGAACCCGGGCGCCAGCACGCTTGCGGCGTGCATCGCCGCTTCAGCGATGCCGATCACCGGACCGCGCGCCAACTCGCGTGCCGCGTATAAGCCGGGGTCGCCGAAGCAGGCGATCACGTAGCCGTCGCAGCCCTCACGTTCGCCGGCGATGACCTCGGCCAGCAAACCGGGTGTCGCCAGAGCTTCGTCGTAATAGCCTTCGATCGATGGCGGCCCCATTGTCGGATTGACCGCGATCACCTCGGTGCCGGGTGCGGCGACATCGCGCGCGCAGCGGCCCATCGCCTCGGTCATGCGTTGCGTCGTATTCGGATTGATCAGTTTGATGCGCATAGCGACTCCTGTTGCGGCACCGGCTCAGCGAGCCAGCACGCGGTAGAACACAGCACCCAATCCAGCCCCGATGAACCACGAGAAATTGGCCAGCCCGTCGAGCGTCGGCACCATCACGCAGATCACGGCGATGACCGCAGCCGGCAACAAGGCAGCCACCGCGCGGTAGTTGACACCGTTTTTGTACCAGTACGAGCCGCTCGGTGAAACCGAGTAAAGATCATCGAGCACGATCTTTTGACGCTTCACGAGGAAATAATCAACGATCAGGACACCATACAACGGTCCAATGAAACTTCCCAGTACGTCGAGCGTATAGTGAATTACAGCGGGATTGTTAAACAGGTTCCACGGCGTAATGAAAATCGACGCCACCGCCGCGAGCATGCCGCCCGCGCGCCAGCTGATCAGACGCGGCGCGACATTCGAGAAGTCGAAGGCCGGCGACACGAAGTTAGCGACGATGTTGATGCCGATCGTTGCAATCGTGAAGGTCAGCGCACCGAGAATCACCGCGGTCGGATAGTCGATACGCCCCACCGTTTCGACCGGGTCCGTGATCAGTTGACCAAACACCGGTAACGTTGCCGCGGTCGTGACCACCGTCACCAGCGAGAAGGCGAGGAAGTTGACCGGCAAGCCCCAGAAGTTGCCGCGCCGCACGCTGCGAAAACTCTTGGCGTAGCGCGAAAAGTCGCCGAAATTCAGCATCGGTCCGGAGAAGTACGAGACCACCAGCGAGGTTGCCGTGATCATCACCGGCACCACTTCCATGCCGTGATATTTGACACCACCCAGGTTGATGCCGATGTTTCGCCATCCTGCGCGATACACCATGTAGCCCGCGAGAATGAACATCACCACATAGACCGCCGGGCCGGCGAAGTCGATGAACTTCTTGATGGTCTCCATGCCGTGCCAGAACACCAGCGCCTGCAGGACCCACAGCAACATGAAACCGGCCCAGCCCAAGGTGGAGAGGCCCATGAAACCATGGTGATGCATGTCCGCGTATGGCAACAGTTGCGGGACGAACTTCAGCACCACGATCACCAGCGCACTCGAAGCCAGATAAGTTTGGATTCCGTACCATGCCACCGCGATCAAGCCGCGAATCACGGCCGGAATATTCGCGCCGAGCACGCCGAACGTCGCTCGGCAGGCCACCGGATAAGGCACGCCGTTCGCCTGACTCGGTTTGGCAATCAGGTTGCAGAGCAGGTTGACAATCGTAATGCCGACCAGCAGCGCGATCAGCACCTGCCAGCTCGTCAGCCCAAGCGCGAACAGACTGCCCGCGAATACATAGCCGCCTACGCTGTGCACGTCCGACATCCAGAACGCGAAGATGTTGTACGCACCCCAGGTCTGATGACGCAGCGGCGCCAGATCTTCGTTGTACAGCCTTTCGCTGTAGCCTGCTGGCATCGACGGATCGCTGGGCGCGCCGCCGTCTGCGTAACTGGGAATTGCGGGATTGCCGGGCGCTGCACTGAACTGGGCCATGATTCCTCCTTGGGATAGGGACCATCGATAGCGAATCGAAGGACGTTGCATCGGCCATGCCAGCGACCCTCTTCTCCCCGATTGGAAAACGGGAGCTTCGAGCCGACTGATTAACCGTGCCGCGGATGTCTCCGTACTTGATGTACTTGTGGTTATCGCACCGCCTGTCGCCGCGAATTCCCGGCGATGCGCTACTACTCCAAGGCTGTCATCCCGTGACGGCCACGCGTGCGCAAGCCGGCAGCGCTCACGCAGAGCCGCCTTGCAACGCCTGATTCGGTTCAGTTCAATTCAGTGCGGCGCGCACCAGCAACGGGCGCACACCGGCCGCTTGCCTCAGCCTGGCGCGGACTTGGGTCTAGCTGCTTCCTTCGATGCGCCGCCAAGGGCGCCAAACACTTCATGCAGATCCGCCGCGCCACGTGCGGGGCGCTCCAGCATCTTCAACTCGACGCTTTGCAAATGGCGCGACATCAATGCCGCCGCCTCTTTGGCATCGCCGGCGTCGAGCGCGGCGAGAATCGCTTCATGATCTTCGAACGAGCAAGGGCTGCGTCCGAGCGACTCGTACAGTGCCGAAATCAGCGTGGAGCGCGCCACCAGTCCGTTCAGGCAGTCGCACAACACCGCGTTGCCGGTGAGCCCGGCCAACTCGGTATGGAACTCGCCCGACATGCGAATCCACGCCGGAAAATCACGTGTTTCGAACGCTTTGCGTTCACGGCCGATCATGCTGCCGATGCTCTTCAAACGACGCAGGCCATGACCGCCGCAAATCTTTTCAACCACGGCCAGTTCGATGATCCGGCGCATTTCGAACACTTCATGCACTTCCTGCAACGACGGGCTGGCAACAAACGCGCCGCGATTCGGTTCGAGGTCGACGAGGTGGTCGGTGGCCAGTTGCGCGAGCGCTTGCCGGATCGGGCCGCGCTTCACGCCGAATACTTCGCATAACTGTGCTTCTGTCAGCTTGGCGCCAGGCGCGAGCCGATGCTCCAGGATCGCGGCGCGGATGCGCTCGGCGATCGTTTCGGCTTTCGGACCATTCGCGGCGGCGGAATCTGTGTCGGACATGATGTGCGTCTCGGTATGGTTGTCATCATAGGATGGACATAAAGATTGTCAACAATTTTTGTCTTTAATTTCGACAATCGTGATGCCCGGGCCGTGCTGTGGCTTGGCGGACAGCCAGCGCAGGCCTTACTCAGCTTCACTACCAGTTTAATTAATGTATGGGATGGTCGTCTATTGGAGACGGTTTTTGTCAACAAAGTGAGAGACCGCCATGGGGCCGTTCTGTTAGGAGTTGCCCTTAATAATTGACCGTTAGTTGCGTATGTGGCTCAAAAAGAAAGCGGGCAAATGCCCGCTTCCCTACCCCACATCGTTTCAGGCAAGGGTCGGATAGCCCGATAACGACAGTTTGAACCCGTGCGCGTTGGCGACGAGGTGCGCGTCCGCGCCGACCGGCAGCGTCAGCAAGTTGGGAATATGGCCGAATTGCAGACCGGTAATGACCGGAATCCCGATCACCGAGCGCACCTGCTCGATCATTGCGTGCAGATCGTAGCCGTTGTCGTACTCGTATGGTTTGCCACCAGAGAAATCGCCGAGCACAAGCGCCTGCTGCTGCGCGAGGATGCCGGAGAGGTGCAATTGATAAAGCATCCGCTCGAGCCGGAACGGCTGCTCGTTGACGTCTTCGAGGAACAGAATGCCGCCCTGTACCGGCGGCATGTATGGCGTGCCGATCAGTGATGTCACCACCGCCAGATTGCCGCCCCACAACATGCCGGCTACATCGGCGGTCTGCGCTTGCGGCACATTGCTCGTCACCGTCATGGTCGGCCGGGTCAGCGCGGACCAGAAGTGCTGCATGGTGAACTCGCTCAGATCTTCCGCGCCGAAGTCGCTCATCAGCATCGGGCCGCCGAAAGTTTTCACGCCGGCGCGTGCCAACAACGCAAGCTGCACCGCGGTGAAATCGCTATGCCCCACCAGCGCGACCGGTTGATCGGTCAACCGCCGTTGCAGCCCTTCGTAGTCGAGTCCGTGCAAAATGCGCGCTGCGCCGTAGCCGCCACGCACGGCCAGCACGATGTCGGGCAACTCACGCGAGGGGTCCGCCAGCCGGTTCAGATCGGCGGCACGCTCGCCGTCGGTGCCGGCGAAGCGCTGGTAACGGCGCTTCGTCGCCTCCACACCTTCGACGCGATGCCCCTGCGCATGCAAGCGATGCAACGCGCGATGCAACACCTCGGCATCATGCGGATACCCGGACGGCGCGATCAACTCAATGGTGCGATGGACGGTCATTGGCAAGACCTGTTGGACGTTGTTGTTTTAGAGCGGCTCAGCCGGCCCCGGTTCGTTGCGTGCATCGGCGTGTGCGTCGAGGCGTGAGTCGGGATGGGCTTCAGCGTGTGCTTCGCTGCGTGCTGTGGTGTGCGTTTCGGTGTGCGTTTCGACGGGCACGCCGGCGTGTGCTTCGCTACTGGCAACGACATGCGCTTCGCTCCGTGCTGCCGCGCGTGCTTCCCGGCTTGCGCGCCGCCGCTCGGCAAAGAACGATTTGAGCGCGGCGCCGCATTCGGTTTCGAGCACGCCGCCGGTCACCGTGGTGTGGTGGTTCAACTGCGGATTCGCAAATGCATCGACAACGCTGCCGCACGCGCCGGTTTTCGGATCGCGCGCCCCGAACACGACGCGTGCGATACGCGCGTGCATGATCGCGCCGGCGCACATCAGGCAAGGCTCCAGCGTCACATAGAGCTCGCAGCCCGGCAGACGATAGTTTTCGACAGCTTGCGCGGCTGCGCGCAAGGCGATCATTTCAGCATGCGCCGACGGGTCGTGCGCACCGATCGGATGATTGAATCCTTTGGCGATGACTTCGTCGCCCCGCACGAGCACCGCGCCGACCGGCACTTCGCCCGCTGCGCGAGCCTCTTCGGCTGCGGCTTGGGCGAGCGCCATGAAGCGACGATCACGCTCCGACACAAGCGGTGCGGGTGATTCGTCAGGTGTGGGGGTATCGATCAGCATCGTGGCGGCCGCGGTTGGCGTTGGATCACACGCCGCGGGCGCTAGAGCGTCGGGATCAACGAACCCGGCGTGGCCAGCAGGCAGTGTTGCCGCCTCAGCCGATTCGCCGGACTCGACAGACCCCGGATCTCGCGAGGCGGAGCGGGCAAGCGGCTCGCTCACTGCGAACCCGCATCGGCCATGTAAAGGTTGCCGACGCGCTCCGACAGCCGCTCGGCAATGCGGCGACAGTACTCGCGCGGCAGGACCAGCGGGCCGCCGCGCAGCGATTCAAGCGCCATATCGAGCGCCAGCATGCGCGCCTGGAGACGGCAGCGGGTGCTCCGGTCGCTCACGGCATTGAGCTCCGCCTGCAGGTCGCGCAAGGCGCGTAGCTGCTCGACAGCCGGCGGCACGAAGCCCGCATGCTTCAAAATCCGGTTGGCGACGCGCACTTCCTCCGGGACCAGTGCATCGTCCTCGAGAGGCAGCGGCGCGCCCGCGCCCGGCAAATCATCGAACTCACCGCGCGCGGCGGCGGCGGCAATACGCTGTTCGACTAACGCATCAAGCAATTTCATCTGCAGTCCACTACGTTGCGGCCCAAGCATTCTATCAGGGAGCGCGCGACGGTTCTGGCTGTCTGACCGACGAATCCCCCTGGTTTTCAGATTCTGCGTATTTGAGGGGCGCATGGTGTGGACTAGGGTGGAGGGTTGCCGGCGCCGCCGCTTCGCGCCCGCAAAAACCTAAGAATATCTTTCGGCTTGCACCGCGAAAACGGCCACTCGGCCCTGCCATTGCCCCTTTCATGGAGTCCACTTACGTTATGCAATCCGGAATCACCGACCACCGCTTCGACACGGCACTTCAAGCTTGCGCCGCGCGCTGCGATCCGCGCCTGAGCGCATTGACAGCGCGGCTTCGAAAATGCGCTTTCAAACGATATCTACGCGCGACAATGACGGCCATTGCCATGTCGGTTGCGCTATCAGGCTGCGGCGTGTTCTGCGGAGGTGCGGGTGGAAGCGGCGGCGGCTTTGCCGGCGGTTGCGCAACCGGCATGCGGTTCTAGTCCACAGCAACGCCTTCGCGATTCATCGTGAACGAACCGCCCCTGCACCGCATCGCATCACGAAGGCCAACGCGGACCCGTGCCTTCACCCGGCCGTCAATGCCCAACGCGCCAGCACGACATGCCGGGTACGGCCGAGCAGGCTGTGCACCAGCGCAAATTCACGCACGTTCCAACTGACGGCTTCGACAGGACGTGTTGCAATCCAGGGCATGCCGTAAGCGAGGGTCACGTGCGGGGTGTACGGCGTATTCGGCGAGACTGCGCGATCCTCAAATCCAGCGTTCTGCAATGCCAGTCCAAGTGCATCGTGAAGCGCGTGGAGTCCAACGACGCCCTCGCCTCCACCCAACACCAGCGGCCCCGGTCGCGGCTTCAGCGCAAAACTGACCGCGCTGTCGAACTCGACGCTAAAAGGCTCCATGCTGATCGATGCAGCCGCGCTCATGGCTGCATCCACCCGCGCGGGCGGCAAGCCGCCCGCGAAATTCCCGAGGTGTAGCAACGTGACGTGCAAACGGTTGGCCGCGAGAGGTTTGCTCTTCGAGCGCGTCTCTGAGCAGAGCTGTTGCGCCAGCTTCGAAATCCCCGTTGCCGTGCGCGTATCTGGAAAGACGGCAAAGAACAGGCCGTCTGTTGGCACAGGTGGCGCCTCGAGTCCGGGCAGCCAGAGTTGCTCAGGCATGGCGCGCCTGAATGGGTGACGCAGACATTTCGAAGAATCTCCTCGCATCGATGCGGGCTTGCCCACGCATCTGAAAATTTTCACGACCCAACGAGGCGAGGTTCAGCACAGCCCATGTCCTCGCGCCCGTTCACGCCCAATGAATTTCCGCTCACTGGCCGTCCACGCACGATACTGTACATTCATACAGTATCGATGACAACGTGGAATCGCTCAACGAGCCGGAAGTACCGGCCGGTGCAACAAGATCACCGCGGTTGTTGAGCATCCCGGCACACATAAAAAAGGGCGCCGCAGCGCCCTCTTCCATGCCTTCAAATCATTTCCCACCGCTTGCTCAACAGGACAATCGACGCCAGCAAAGCGCGCCCCGGCAAACCCTCAAATCAACTCCATCTTCGAGGTCAGATAGGTCAGTTCGATCCGGTTCGCCACGCCGAAGCGCTTGCGAAGTTTGCGCAGGTGGTAGTCGACGTTGTGTGCGCTCGTGTCGAGTCTTCTGCCGATTTCCTTATCGGACGCGCCTTCCGCGATGCCGGTCAGCAGCTTCTGCTCGAACACGGTGAGTCCGTGCGCCGAGTGTTCGCGCGCTGCCGAGATCAACTTCGGCGAGCCGAACTTGTGCACCGACAAGCCGATCGACAACGCCTGCTCCACGGTGACCCGCGTGATCCATTCGCGACTGCGACGCGGCGCGGTGAAGCTCATGAATGCATGCAGCCGCGTGCCCGGCATCGCCATCGAATACATGATGCCGCTGCACATGCCGTCGTCGCGCATGGTGTGCAGGAAGTCGTCGAGTGCCTCGGGCGGCGCCGACACATCGTGACCTCCAGGCCGGCGCAGGTTGCGCAGATCCCACACGATTGCCATGTTGCAGCGGCGTGCGTCGAAGGTGCGTGGATCGACATCGACATGATGGCGATCCACATACTCGCCGCGATAGGTCGAGGGCGTAAACGCCTCATGCAAAAAGAGCCGCTGCACGCCTTCACGGGAAAATTCGAGCGCGAAATAAGCGAACGTCGAGAAGCCCGTCAGATGCAGCAAACTCGCGACAATGCGCGTGCGCTCCGCCTCGCTCTGCGCACTGGCCAGCATGTCAGCCACGCCGAGGCGCGGCGCATCTTTCTGCTCGACCGCCGCCGGTTTAGAGTCGTTGTACCAGACCACCGGAATCGCACGCGCGCGCTGCATCGCGTCGCGCGACGCGCCAGGAGCGCTCGCCGCCGGCGGGATGTCTACAGGGTTATCTTCGCTTAGCGCAATGTCAGACATCGGTTCCTCAACGCAGCGGCGCAGATTTCGCTCAGCACGAACTACGGCGCGAAAAACGGTGACGAGATAAACATAAGAAAAACGTTGCGGCGCGCAGGGTTTTCAAATAGCCACTGACCGTTCACGAAACATATCGTAATATCATTGCAGAACGATAGCGCAAGCAAAGCGCGCGTGGAAGAAGCAATAAAAAAGACCAGTGACGTGCCGGGGTTTGATTCGTAGTCCACTAGAACAAGAGGAAACCCACCCCAATGACACCGTCAGACGGCTCTCCCGCGGTCGAATGGTTTTCGCAGGCCGATGTGCTTGCGTACATGAAGCCGCGTCACAATGCTGCCATCACGCAAGCCACTACGAAAAATCGCACGCCTGATCACTTCGTTTTTACCGACTCCACTAAAGCGGCCGGAAAATTCGACCCATCACTCACCGACTTCAGCGAATACCGCACGCAGTTGCGGCAGGCCGGCTTCAGTACATTGAGCTACGGGGCCTTCGAAATGATCGGCAGCCGCATGTTGTACGCTCATCTGCTGCGCGACCTCGCGCCGGTGTCGTTCGCGCAACCGTACTTCAAGGGCATGTGGTACGAAGTCGATCCGCGCTTCGCCGAAGTGCAGCAAAGCGGTTTCCCTGTCGCGTGGCGGCTCGAACAGATCGACGAGGACGCGCAACGCAGCGGCGACCGGCGCAAGCTCGCACTCGTCGCGGCACTGCGGGCGCATGCGATGAATAGCGGCGTGATCTTCAGCCTGTCGGCTCCGCAACTCGGTCTGAACGTCAGCGTCGGGCTCACCTCCGAACTGCACGACTCCGACTGGATCAACGATCGCGTGATCGGCACGGCGCTCGCTGTCAGCCTCGCCGTGCATCGCTTCGCACAGCCGTTTCTGGAGGAGCGCATAAGGTCCACGCATGTCATCGCGCTCGAACCCGAGCAGGAAGCGGTACTCCTGCGGCTCGTGCAAGGCTTGTCCGACCAGGAGATCGCCGACGCGTTGCAGACCTCGCTGCACAAGGTCAGTTATCACATCCAGATGCTCGAACGCATCTTCAATGTGCAGAACCGCGCGCAACTCGCCTATCTGGCCGCGCGGCGCGTCACGGTGTAAGAGACCCATGGCAGCGGCAACGCTGCGCCGTTTGGGCGTTTCGTAGTCGGGCGCGCCGCCAGCCGTCAAAGTGTCCCGGACGCTACGAGGCGCCCTCGGTTCTCTCCTGACTGTCCCCGCTAAACTCGATCGCAACCGGATACCTGAGGGCGTCTGCCTGCGCGTGCTCCGCGCAAGCCGACCCGCTGCGTACCGGGTGATGCAATGCAATGCATCCACGCTACGTCGGCGCAACGCGTGACGTGGTCCGGCATTGTCAGGTTGTCGGTCCGGTCACGTAAGATGGCGAGATGAAGAAATCTAAATCGTTCTAACATGGCCACCGTTTTCCAACCGCGGTCGTCAGTTGCGCCGTGCGCTGGTATTTTCGCTTTCAGTTGAGCTTGGGCGACCCGAAACGCACACAGCAATTTCTCTCGTGCTTCCGGCCGATTCGGCAACATTTCGCACTCAAGCGCCATCTGCTACGCGCTTCGCTCTATCGCAAACATCTCGCTGCCCGATTCGTCGCCTGGCGCGAATTAGTCGAACTCATCCAAAATCCGGCGGCCGCTTTCTGATAGTCGTCACACCAGCCGTCGGGCCGTTCCATTCCGCTCACGTTGACAATGCCGCCGCATCCGCCGGTCCCTGCTGAGGCGCCTTGGCGCCCCTGGTAATGAATTGCGCGACGCCCTTGGGCCAGCGGCCGGCAAACGCATGCGCCAAATGCTTTTCCTCGTCCGCGCCATTGATCTGGCCTGGATTGGCCAGCACCATTTGCCTCAGGCCGTCCATCTTGTTGGGACGCCCTCGCTTGAGATCGGCAACGGTATATCCCGCCTTCAACAGGTTTTCCATGACGGGCGAAAGCCCCACAAACGCCGGCTCCGCCACCGCGCGGGGAACACCGATCATTTCCGTTCCCAATATCCCCGCATTGACGAGCCAACTCGCCGAAAACGCCTTGGCGGAAGAACTGTTGCTTTGCCGAGCCACGAGTTCTTGAACCGCAATGGCGCGAGCGTATTCGGTTTTCTCGCTCTCGTTGGCAAAACCGCCTTCGGGCTGCGGGATCCTGCCCTCATCCATCAAGGCCAACGCAGCAGACTGGACCTGCTTCACGGCCTCACGGAAATCGAACGGAATCGACAATGCCGAGCCCACCGATAACGCACCGCCAAGCGCCGCTCTCAACCCGGGATTCATGTCGGGCGTGGAAAGCACGAGTCCAAGCGGGAAGGCAAGCGCAGCCCCGGTACCCGCGCCTTTCATGCCGGCCCTGACCGCGCGTCTGGCGAAAATACCGCCATCGCCATTGAAAATGCCCTCACGCTTTACCACTTTCATCGCGACGTCACGCAAACTCTCTTGGCCAGTCAATGCCTTGAGCGAAGGCGTCAAATTGTTCGCGGCCAAATCTCCGCGCGCCGTTTCCAACTCGCCGATGAAGTTGTCGACAGCGTCCGCGATCACGAGCACAAAGGTGCGGGCAGCGCTCGCCGCGATGTAGGCTCCGGTGCCCGGCGGCAGGTCCTCGGGGAACACCGCTCGAATGACCAGGTCTCCGCCTGTGCCGCCCAATGTCGACAGAGACAGAACGCGCACCGTATCCATGGGGTCGGCGCGTCCCGAGTACTGCAATTCGGCAAGATCGACGCCTAACAGTTGCAGTCTCTTTGCCGCCATCTGCTTGGTCAACGCATCAAGTGTTCCTTGCCCCACTCCCGGAGCGACGATCTCATACGCTGGCAGTACCGCAATTTCGTCGACCAAGTGGCGGTTGGCTAGCATCGGCGGCCTACCCGCGATGAGCTCGCGGAAAAAAGGCCAGGCCACTGTTTCCTGAAACTCGAACGTATCGTCCTTCTTGCGCAGCGGGAATTTCCCTTTGTTACTCAGCGGGATTTCGCCTTCCGCGCCGAAGTGTTCGATGACTCTTCCCTCGAGAAACGTCTGCAACTCGTCGGTTATCGCAGGGGTCCTTGCACGCACAGCAATAGGCAAACCCACGTTCGGTATGTCGGTGAGATCAACCTTCGACATGTCGACCTGCTCCATTAACCGAATCAGTTGAGGGTCGTTGGACTGAACCTTTCCCGAGCGCTCGAGCACGCCCGTCCACACCTCGTGGTCGGGCAAAAACGGTAAACGTTCTCCCTTGCGTAAATTCGCCTTCAGATCCTCGCGCACGACAAGCGGCTGCGGCACGATACCCAGTTCTTCGCGTTGAGCCAGCAAGTGGTCGATCAGTGCGTCGATCGCCTCCTCCGACGTAAAGCCGACTGAAGCGGTCTCGACCGGCGCCGTTTCCTTTTTCGCGCGGATGATGTTCATGCGCCGCCGCGTGGCGCGCGAGGCATCCGCGGGAGGACTCGTGCTCTGGAGCGCTTGTGCGTCCATGCCGCTCAGTTCCGGCGAGCTGGCCTGCCTGGACGCCTTCGCCTTCACCGATTTTGACTTTCCGGCGCCATTGCCTGCGCCATGACCGGCCGCATCCGCTGCGCCAGCACCTCTTCTAACCCTGGACATTTCGATTACCGCCCGAAGTTTGTTGATCCATTATCGATTCCGTTTGCTGCCGCGTTCGCGCGATGAGCGCTTCGTCGACGACCATCGTTACGAGTACGACTTGCATGCTCAGACGTTCTTCCGCGGTCGCTATTACAGCTTCCCGCTTGAACGCATCTGTCGCTGCTTGCGACCGGCGTCGAGAGAATGTTCTGGTACGGCGGCGATACACGAATGCCTGAATTCGAAATCGCTCTTCAGCTGGGATCACCGGCCGCACCAATAAATGACGAAAAAATAGTGATATGGAGCCCTGAAACGGGTTCGTGAAACTCTAGCGCGGGAGAACGCGCTAGATCATTCCGCATACGAAGGCCGCTTCACTGGAACGAAGAACGAGAAAAAATCGCACAGCTTCATTCGGCATCCGCTGGCGGGGCCGGTTGAATCCGCCAGTCCCTTTCGAACGAAAGATCACCGAGCCGCGAGTCCGCTTGCACTTTCGATCAAGGGGACGATGGGATTTCCGCCATCTGCGTATTGTTCAGCCAAAGCGCTCGATAACCATGCACCCGGCCGTTTTGGCAACGCTTGCTCTTGTCTTCGTCGATGCTGAGCTCGGGCATGCAATCGATGAGCGCGCCGACGAGCACCTCGATCTGCATGATCGACAACATCCGACCAATGCAAGCGTGAGCCCCTATCCCGAACGTCAACCAGCGCCCCTCTTTTCGATTCGGGTCGATTTCATCTGGAGATTCGAATTCGTGAGGGTCACGGTTGGCGGCCCCTAGCAACAACAAGATCCTGTCGCCGCGCCTAACCTGCCGGCCGCCTAGTTCGATATCGCGAGAGGCATATCGGATGATCGCGTGCGCGGCGGTGTCATAGCGCATCAATTCGCGTACTGTCGAGCGGATCGACGAGCGGTCGGCACACCACCTTTGCCAAATGCTCCGGTCTCTGAGTGCAAGCGCGATCACGTTGCCGATCGACACCGTCGTGGTGACGAAACCCGTGACGAACAGAAAGAGAAAGTTACCCACTATTTCCGAGCGGCTGATCTCCCCTTGTTCTTCGAGCCGGAGAAAGCGGCTGACCGGATGGTCTGGCGTCGCGTCCCGATCGACGCTGTCGATATAGGATTCCAACATCTCGACGAAGTGCTGCGTGCCCTGCTCCAGATGCGCACGTTCGGCGTCGGTCAGGAACAGTGAACCCATCAATTGCATTGCCGGGCCGGACGCACGAAGCCAGACGGACGATTGTTGTGGCGCAATCCCGAGCATCCGGCAAATCGTGCGAATCGGCAACTCCAGCGCGACCTCGGCAAGATTGAATCGCGACAAATGCGCAAGCGGTGCAAGCAGGTGCGCCACGTCCTGAGTCACGAACGCTTGAAGATCGCTCACGGCTTCGGCGCAAAAAAGCGGCGTCATCAGCCTGCGCAGCCGATCGTGCGACGCCTGACCTTGCAGCAGAATCATGTCCTTCAGGCAAGCCGGGTGCTTCGAGGTCACTTGCGTGCGAAACGCCTGGTCGGAATTTTGAAGGATTCTGACGATGATCTCGTGGGACGAAATCAGCCATACGCCGCTGGCGTCTCGATACACCGGTTCAGTCCTGCGGAGATGATCGTAGATCGGATAGGGATCGTTCGTGCCGTTGCCTAGAATCAACGGGATAATGCTGTCCACAGTTGAATTCGGCTCGCTGAATGCCGCAAGTGAACTGCGAACATTGTTCGGCAAAGGATTCATTGAGCGTGAACCAGCGCGTCGAGGTCTAAGCTGCACAGCGCCGCGACATGCCGTGCAATCTTCCCGGGAGACCAATTCCACCAGGCGATCAACCTGAGCGTGGCGATCGTCTCTTCGTCGAACCGATAGCGAAGCACGCGCGCCGGGTTGCCGCCCACGACCGCATAAGGGGCAACGTCGGCGGTGACCACGGCATTGGCGCCAATAATGGCGCCATCACCGACTTGCACGCCGGGTAGGAATGTCGCCCTATTGCCGATCCAAACGTCGTTGCCTATCACGGTGTCGCCCTTGTTTTGGAGCTTCGCTCCGGGAATATCCTGCGGGTCCTGCGCAAATAGATGAAACGGAAAATTACTGAACCAATCGAGGCGATGATTGGCGCCGTTCATCAGAAACCTGACGTCTGCGGCGATCGAGCAGAAGCGCCCGATGATCAACTTGTCGCCGATTGATTCGAAGTGATACAGCACATTTCGCTCGAAGGCGTCCGCACCGTTGCGGTCCGCGTAGTAAGTGAAATCGCCGACGAAAATGTTGGGGCGCGCAATGGCGTTCTTTAAGAAAGTAACCGATGGAAAGCCTGGGGCTGGATGGCTTTCGTCGGGATTCGGAATGAAAAAGGGCATGAATCGAATCGCGCAGTTCTCTTATCAGAGAGAGAGATCATGCGCGTCGATGGTCGATGTGCATGCGGTTGCCGCGAAGCACGCGCTGCCTCCGCGAAGGGATGCGGGCTGCTCGATCAATACGCTCAGCCCTGCACCCGCCCCGTCCTCCGAATGCGCACGTTCAAACTCGCTTGATTGAGCAGAACGTGAACGCTTAGGCGGACCTCCCGACGCTCATCGAACCTGCTCAGGCCGGAGCTCCGGACATTTAAGAGCATCTACCTCGTGGCAACGTCCATTTAGCTGCATGCCTAGATACGGCGATGGCCGTTGTTGAATCTTGATCCTTTGAACTGATCCTTTGCGGCTTCCTCCGCCTCAGCCTGACCCGGCAGATCAGCGAGGTGCGCCGGCGTTTCCCGTTTCGTGGGGTTTCCGCCGGACGAGGTTGACTGGGTGCCGCTCGTGTCTGAGGACGAAGAACCGCTTCTGCCCGTAACAGCAGAAGCAAGGCGACTAACAATTCCCATATAAATATCCTTAAAAGAGAGGGTTGATGGATAACGCAAGTCTTCGGCAAGACGGCCGTCGAAACTGCCGGCCGGTCCGAATTTCTATTCAATGGATGCAGATGCGAATGCTTAACTTAACCTCTCAGTGCTGATCGACTGAGAAGCCAGGTTTCTGACTCGCTCTTGCCGACAGCCGCGCGGCGACCTCTGACAGTTTTGCTTTAAACATTAATCTCGTTCTCCTATTCACTCTTCGGCAGGTTGTTTTCGGTCAACCCGGACAACAGCGAGCGTTTGCTCAAACGCTTGCGCTTACTACTCGCCGGGGCGCCGGAAGGCCGACCTCATGCGCTCGGTCATCTGGCGTTGCTGCTGCGCCATGAGATCGAGCTGTTCGATGGCGAGATTCAATGGATCGTCATCGGATCTAGCCAGGCCATGCGCGTTTTGATAGGCATGCGTCTTTGCCTGGAATTCGCGCAGGTGCTGCAGCGTCGATTCGGCTTGCATCGGACGATCGAGGATCGCCTGGCACTCCGGATAGCGCGATGCAAAGTAGGCGAGCGCCTCGTTGGTCATCGTCATGTCGGCTTCGACCTTGTACTCGCCGCCACCGCCCGGCGTACCGTCGTAGCCATTCTTCTCGAACGTATGCCCCGTCAGCACGTAGGTCGCCCAAGCTCCTTCCGTGAACGCAATTGCAAGCGACCTGGCCTTCTCGTGTTCGCCGATACGCTCGAAACCCTCGACGGCCTTCAGGTTGTGCATTGCCCATATCCGCTTGCGCGTGTCCCATTGTTCCGGGCTCAGGTCCGCCGCTGTCGATCCAAGACCGCCTGGCGTGGTCAGACGCTCCAGCATGCCCGTGATGGCCTCGACGGCTTCCGGCGTTTCCTCGCCTGTGGCGATGCCCGCCCAAAGCGCATTGGCGATCTCCGCCGTGTCTAGCGGGTGAAGCTCGTTTTCGCGCAGGCGAAGGTAGGCGCCGACATTGACCCGGCCATCCGGCGTCTTCTCGATAAACGCGTCTCGAAGCGCCTTGATTCGCAGGTCATGCACTTGCTGAACCTGCTCAGCCATGTCGTGATGTCCGGCCGCTTTCAGTGCGCGGATGATGACCCCTTCCGCCTGGGCGAGGTGCGCGTTTTCCTGCAGGGAGGCCATGAGCGGCAATTCCGGGCGACCGTCGTCCGGATTGTTATGCGCAAGGCTCATATCAATGCCGCTCGCGGCGCTATGTCGGAAGTGCGCGTAGACGAACTCGGGATCGATGCCTTGCTTCAACCCTTCCCGTGCGGCTCTCACATCCTCGACAAAGCCCTCCGGACGCGGTCCGTTCGCATAGTCCCTGTTCCTGAGTACGACCCCGCCCTCCGGCGTCATCGCGATACCGTTGAACACGTGCCCGGCCGTGATCTCGTCGATCCCTCTCTGACGATTTCGATATTCGATCATCATGGCCTGGAGGTATGGCACCAGGTGACTGTCATCACCGAGGGCCGTCGCATAGTCACCGGCATTGAGCGTAAACGACATGGGCTGCACGCGCCCGCTGTATTGTGTTTCGTTGCCGTTATGCACCTCCCCCGTCTCCTCGATTTCGAAAGCATCGTTGTCCAGGCAAATGCGGGCGCGGTCGAATCTGCCGGCGGCCAGCAGACCTTTGACTGTGGGAATGCTGTCCCACCCATAGCGAGCAAACCAGAACCGGCGTGAAGGCACGGGCTGCGGTTGATAAGGCAACGCTCTCGTGGATGCGCCCATCGGCGGAAAACGCATGTCCGTGACGTTTTGCTCCCGCATCCGTTCGATATGCGCGCCCATCGGCACGGCCGGATAGGGTTCATACTTCCAGGCCTCACCCGGAGGCACCTGTCGGGTGAAGTTCGCCTCGAGGAAGTCTGTCGGATCGAACTCGGACCAGACTCGAAGCGAGTCGAGATCGAGCTCGTCGATCTTGACGTCCTCCCCCCCAAGCCGCCCCGTCTTCTTGAGCCAATAGTCCGCCTTGAGCTTGTTGAAGTCCCTCATGATGTTCGCAGGGTCGCGCTTGGGCACGCACGTAATGAACGCAATGCTGTCATCGCCGTCGAAGAACGCCTTCAGGCGCTGGCCGATCGCGCTGTCCGAGGGATGGATGTCGGTACGAAGCTGCACCAACTTGAAAAGATCGCCGTAGGTATCCGCATGCGTCGGCACGAGTTTCGGTTCGACTCGCCACGCTTTCGGGTAACGACTGAACACAGTGCGCAACTGCTCCTGCATCGGCGAGAACTTGAAGCCCGGCGCCGCCGGCGCGAATCGCGTGGGCTCGTTTTTCTTGCGTAACCGCGCGAGTTGTTCGGGCGGCGTCAATCTTTCCGCCGGCGTCGTGCCGTCCAATCTGTTGGGGCGTACCGGTGCGCTGACACGCTCGCTCGATCGCATCTTCATGCCCCGGATCGCCTTCAGGAAATAGACATAAGCTGCCGGACCACCGGCCACTTCCGCATGCACGGTGCGCTGCTCCGAGATCTGGTAGTCGCCCCAGAAATTCTCGCCGGCCACCGCGTCGCGCATGGCGGCCGAAACCATTCCAGAATCACCCCCGGCCGCCGTTATCGTTTTCGCGAGATCGAGAAGATCAGCCATTTTCCTTTGCTCTTCCGGCCTGGCATACTGTCGAACCTCGACGCTGCGCGCGCCGCGCTCAAGCGGCATGCCCGGCGGCAGCGCCAAATCGGGAGCGAGCGGCGGCGCCAGCACAGCGCTGCCAGACTGATTGGTCCGCCATTTCTCGTAGGTTTCCGGATCCATCGTGACCTGGCGAAACACCCGGCCGGTGTCGTCCATGCTGAGTGTCAGATTGCGGGAGAACAGCCCTTCATGGCGCCTCTTCAAGGGATGGAAATACGCGCCGAGCCCGAAGCTGCCGGTAACCGGTCCCGCAGCGGTACCGTGTGTGCCGAGCGACGCCCCCGGCACGTTTTGACTCACGCCGAACAAGCCGCGGCTTTTCGCGAAGTCATCCTCCAAACTGGTGATGTTTGCCTCGCCCTGCTGCCGGCTGGACTTGTTTCCTCGCGAAAGCCCCGCCTGTAGCCCGAGGCCGAGCCAGCCGTTCGTCGGATGGTAAGGGACATTGACTCCCGCGAGCCCAGTCAACAACGCAAACCTCGCTTTCGACTTCTCCGCGACGCTGCCCGGAATGACCGAAACGTGAGGATCCAACCATGCCTCTTTGGTCAGTCCCTCCCACGATCCCTGCGCGAGCGCTTCGATTGCCTTGCCCGCTCGCGCTTTCACTTCGTCGAACGTATCGCCCTTGTCGCCCGTGATGCGGATGGTCACCACTTCGCCTTTCGCTTCCTCCGAATGCAGTCCGATTTCGCCAACCGCATACCCGGTGACGACCTTCGGCAGGAGGTTCCATTGGGCGACCAGCCCCATCACGTTGGTGCGCACGCGCCGATCGACAGAACGAACCGTGATGTCGACGTATGCCCCATCCGGCCCCTCGTCCGTGCGCAGCGAGACGGAGCTTTCGCGCCCACGCAGACGCGCGACGGTAGGCAAGGGCGAGACGCTCGGCACCCACGGCAAGTAGCTAAGCGCGTCGGCAACGAAATTAGCCCATCCCGTTACGTTCGTGCCGCGAACGCCACTCGCCGAAAATTCGATTTCGGACCCCGGCTCCATAGGGCCGAGGAGGCTGCCAAACCCTTCGGCCCGGCTCGCCCAGCCCTCGTTCAGCCTGGTCAGCGCTTTAATCTGATCCCCGACGACCGGATCGTTGTCGAGGTCCCGCACGCGCGCCAACGAAGTAAGCGTCTCGATGTCAAGCGGCTCGGAAACATCGTCGGCGATGTCCTTCCACACCGGATGGTTTTGCAGCGTTTTCCGGTCGACATGCAGCAACTCGGCTGTCGCCTTTTCTATCTTTCCTGCTGCAAGACGACCGACCTTCATGGGGGCACGAAACCCCTTGCGGTCGATTCGCTCGCTCATGACGGTGAGCTTGGCGACACATGCCGCATCGAGAATCGCATCGGCGTCCAGGTTGACCGGCGTCTGGCCAGCTGACGGCAATCGGGCTCGCGCATGCTGTGAAATGCCGCTCATGGTCTGCTGCGCGAGGGCATCCATGAGCCGCTGATCATTGACCGGAAACGGCTCACCTTTGAATGCCCGTGCGATCCACCGCGGCGGTTGGCCACCGCGACCGAGTATTCCCCTCACCTTTTTGCGCACGTTAGACAGGGTGACCGTGTCCGCCACGCCCTCACTGCGAAACAGGAGCGTGGCTTCGCGTTGCTCATCGGTCGGATCGTCCGACTGCGCGGCAAGCAGCGCCCTGGCCGCCAAGGCGTTGCGCTCGAATCCCGGGGTGTCGGGACGGAGCGCCTGCTGCGCCAATATGGCGGCATCTTCCAGGCCGGTCAGGCGCTCGGTCGGGGCGCCGTGCGCCAGCAAATGTCCCGCCGCGCTCAGCGCGGTCGTCGTCCGCAGCCGTTGTTCGTCGGTATCGTCCGCTTTCACCCAAGGCGACGGCGCCATCTGCTCGAGCACCTTCCAACCCAACGGCGTTTTGGCTAGCAGACAGTGGGCCTCGAAGATATCGGCCTGCGTCGTCACGTCGGCATGCTCCGGATGATGCCAACTGCGCACGGCCGCCGCTGCGCGATCAGGATCTTGGTGCGTTGCGTTCGCCAGAACGAATGCGACCATTACGGCGTTCGAGAAACGCTGCCCGGTAGGTGCTTCCATGCCGAGCAGCGTCGATGCAAGCTCGGCATGCTCGGGATTCGTCTCGTCGAATCCCGGGAAGCACGAAACGATGGTTTGGCGCGTTAATTCCTCGTCCGCCAATATGCCTTCGTCACCAAAGGGCACTGACGAATAACCGGCCGCGCTTTCGAAATGCGCATCGACGGCACGCGCGAAATCAGCGGAAAAGTCGGCAACATCGTTGCCCTTGTGCCTGCGAAGCCCACGCAGCAAGCCCGCTCGCCTGGGCACCTCCGGCGCGATGAGCGGCGGCGTAGCACCCGGGTCGGAGGTCGAGCCGTTAGTTGTTGTCAACGATCGAGCGGCGCCGGATGAGTTCGGACCAGAAACTTTTCGCGACGCCATACGCGTCTCCTTTTTGAGTTCTCGAAATCTGATGGAGTGCTAGTAGCAACCTCGATTACTACCGCGCGACTCGGGTCTCGAGGCCGGGGAGTCGCGCGTGACAGGCGCGCGGGTGATGCGCGCCGAACTGCTGCTATTTGGAAAGGAATTCGACGTTGCCCCGGTTACCAGAGGAGGCGTCGAATCCGACCTGTTGGCTTCCGTCCGCGCGCGTATTGTTCGAACCCACCAGTTCGACCTGGCCGTTCTTGATCCCGGCCACGATCTCCACGTGCTGGTCGCCGCCAATGATGCAGATGTCGCCCGGTTTCACCTGACCCTTGCTCTCTTTGTGCCAGCCGTCCTTGTAGAGAAGTTCATCATGAAGCGTCGCGACGCTGTCCGTATGTTGCGACGCTGAAATCTCGCCCGATTTGACGAGACAGCCGGACGCAAAATTCGCGCAGTCTTCGTGATCGGAGATGCCGTGGTCCATCATGACGTCTTGATTCGCCACGATCGAGTCGGCAGACCGCCCCTTCAAACCTTCAGCAATCGCCGCCGGGTTGTCTCCGCTGACTTTGGGAACGTTCGGATCGCCCTGGCCGCCGCTGCCGCCGGTGGAGTAGCTCAAAGGTTGCATGACGCCGCCACCGTTATCACCACCGCTTTCGCCATCCGATGACATCGCCTTACTCATCCAGGCGATCAAGGCGGACAGGATCGGCAACAGCGCACTGATCATCCCGCTGTCCAGCGAACTGCCCGCGGAACTCGCGCTCGAACTCCCGCTGGCGCCCGAGGACGAATTGACTTCCTTCCACTCTTTTTCCCATAAGGCGAAGTCTCCCTGCGAGGAGTCCGGCGTTTCTTGCAAGGCTTCCGGCGTCTTGGTGAATGTCGCAGGAAGGTACGAAATTGCGCTAGTTGCCATGGCTATCCCTTAAATGAAATAAAGCTGCCGGCGCCCGATAGATCGCTGCGATCCGTCGGCGTGGCACAAAAACGAACACCCTTTCCAGCCGGCGGCAATTCACGAGATAGAACGACGTGGCTCGCGCACGGGGATGCATGCATATGCAAAACTAGTGAAGCAACGATGCGTCGTTGCGCGCAAACCACCGTGTTCTAAGCGCTCTCGTCACCGTCGCTGTCGCTGTCATCGCTGTGGCCGCTTTTCTTCAATGCCGCACTGAAGCCGCCTGCCCCGCCGCTGCCCATTGCCGCCGACATCGACATCATCGTCGTCATCAGCGCACTGCTCAGCGCTCCGTCCAGCGAGCTCGAGCCGGAACTGCCGTCCGCTCCACCGATGCCTAGTAGCGACTCGGCTCCGTTCACGATTGGCGAGATGCCGGTCACGTCGCCCACCACCGACACTGCGCCACTGAGAATGTCTCCGATTGACATGAATTTTCCTCGGCGTAGTTAAAGGGTCCCGTTGCATGGTCTGCCATACGCCGCCGACGCGGCTCTAAGTCACGGGCAACCTACTATGAGGCCAATCCAGATCGCGAAAGGTGCAACCCGCGCACCGGTGCGTGGAAAAACGAAATTCTTGCGCGAAAACCGAACTGAAAACATCGGTCGCGTTAACATGCGACGTGTCCCCATATGAGCCCGAGCCGGAAATGAAACATTGCGCCCCGTCCCTCTTCGCTCGTCTTGCGAATCGAGCGGCATCGATCGCGCTGCTTGCGAGTGCTGTCGCCGGCTGTACCGCCCCGCCCTCGGCACAACGACTTCCCCCTTCAAGCGATCGGGTTCCCCCTTCGAACGACACGCTGCCTGCCTCGCTGCGGGCGACGCCGCAGGAAGTCTTGCAAGATGCGCTGAGCGCGGTCGGCGAGACGACGTACGAATGCCGAAGCGATGGCAAGCGCTTGTCCTGGACCCCGACGGGCTCCGAGGCGACACTGGTCGATCAGGCGCGGCACAGCGTAGGCACGGTCACGCCCGGAGGCTATTTCATCGCGTACGACGGCAGTCAATTCGTCGGCGCCGCGGCCGGCGAGGAGATCGTTAACGCAGGCGCATTGACATGGGAACGCCTCGTCGCGCGCGACGAGGCCGGTGCGCGGAGCAATCGTGGCCGTTTTGCAAAGGTCACCTCGGTGCAGCGCGTGCTGACCTCGGGTGGTCTGCCACCTGTCGCCGCCTGCAGCGAGCAAGGACAATCGATGCTCGTGCCGTACACTGCGACGTACCTTTTCTATCGTGCGGCCAAAGCCGCGTCCGACGATACGATGCCGAACTCGTTAGCAGCCCCTTGATACTCATCGCGCCATGGCAGCGGCCAGCTCGGCGCCCATCTGCGCGAAGCGCGCTCGTTCGCCACTCGCAAACGCCAAACAATGCGCCCGCAACGCGGGCCAGCTCTGCGCATCGTCAAACAGCCGCGCCAGCGCCTTCTCATCACCGTCGGCATCGGTACACGCGGCATACCATCCGTCTAGTCCGGCTTCCATCAGCAACCGTTCCACGCGTTCGTCCAACGTCAGGCCGAACACCGGCACGCCGCGCGCCAGCGCCAGCACCGCCGCGTGATATCGCGTCGTAATCACGCATGTAGCGTGCCCGACGACGCCGGCTACATCCTCCAGCGTCGCGACGCCGCGCGCGACGATCGGCAGTTCGAACCCAAGCCGCGCCGCGATATCGGCGCACGCGGGACGGTCGAGCTGCTCCATCGCGACCAGTACCGGCGAGAAGCCTCGGGCGCGCAATTGCACCGCGATTCGTGCGAAGCGGATGACGTACTCGCGGTACGCGAACGCGCGCTCCTTGTCCCACGAGTGGAAATAAGATCCGGCATAGCGAGGCGGGGTACCGATGCCCTCGACCAAGTCCACCGCGGCCGGCACACCGCGCGCGGTCACCGGCCACCAGAACGGATTAGTTGGGCATAACGCCGCGACCTTCTCACCGAGCCCCGCAACGCGTGCCGTACGCGACGGCACATACGTCCACGCGCAATCCGCGCCGGACCGCGCCACAATACCGAGCGCGGCCAGATCACACCTGGCTGCGTCGTTCCGACAGAGGATGTCGACGTCGTTCGCGCTCTGCTGAGCAAATCGAGTGAGTGCGTCGGTCATCTTGCCGCTATCCACCCCGTACGCGAAAGCGCGCCCTCCATGGGCGACCGCAAGCGCGGTTCCGCCGATCAGGATGCCCGCGAGTGCGTCTGAAAACTTCGAGGTGTACGTCGACCCCTCAACGTTGATCACGAGGTCATATCCCGGCATCGCGTGGTCGAGCGCATCGGGGACGTAAGCGGCGTGCAGCGGCATTTTGCGGACCGACGCCAACACGGGATGATCGAATAGGCCGCCGAGCACGAATAGTTCAAGGTCCAGGCGACGCGGCGCAAACAGATGGTGCAATTGGCGAATCGTTTCGATCGTACGCAGATCCGCTCCGGTGTTGCCCGCGCCAGCATAACTGAGCAATAGCACGCGCAAGGATCCGTCCGGCCTCGTGCCTGGCGACGGGTTGGCGAGTCCTTCGCGACGCGAGCGCCCGCGTGCGGATTCAATGCGCGCCAGCATATCCGCAAGAAACACGGCCTCGGGTTGATCTGCGCGCTCGTAGCGTTGCAGCGCGGCAAGGGAAGCGGCGGATCGCCGATCGGCGACCTCGGATAGGGGGGCGTTCATCGCATTTGCGCTTGTAGCGTGCTAGCGAGCACATCCAACTGTTCGACAGCCGAATGCGCAGGCACATCGACTTCGACGATCGTGACGCCCGCATGGGCGCGGCCCGCTGCAAGGGCTTGCCTCAGCGATAACCGATCCCTCGCGTGCGCATAGTTCAGCCCGAAGCCACGCGCCAGCGCGCCAAAATCGATGCGATACGGATTGCGGATTGCCCGCTCAAAGCCCGGTGCGGTCGATATGGGCAGAAAATCGAAGATCGCCCCGCCACGGTTGTGCATCACGCAGACGCAGGCCGGTGTGGTCAGCCGCTGTGCGCTACTCAAGGCAGGCAAATCGTGCAAAAAAGCCTGGTCGCCAATCACGAGCAACCCCACGTCTCCGCGCCCGAGCACTTCGCCGCAAAAAGTCGACAAGGTGCCGTCGATACCGGATACGCCACGACTGACGTAGCACGCCTGCGCATCTTCGCGATTGTCGTAGAGGATATCGGCGTGCCGCACTGGCAATGAGTTGCCGATGTGAACGAACGCGAAGCCGCGCGTGGCGAAAATTTCCTGGGCGGCCACTACCTCTCCCCAAGGTAGGGCTCGCACTACCGCGTGTCGAATCGAGCGCCCGCGCTCGGCAAGCGCGGCCCAGGCGTCGCGCCACTCGCGAGTGACGCACCCCGCTTCAACCGCATCGGGGCGGCCTCCGGTCATCTGCTCGATCAGTGCATCGCCAAGCATAGCAAGATCGTTCGCAGACGGCGCAATGAGCACGTCGCGCGGATCGAGCGTCGGATGCAGATAGTCACGTTCGCAAGCACCACGCGCAATCTTGATTGTCGGTGCCGGGTGCGCGCTCAGATACGCAAGCACCGGCGGCGAAACAGGCGCAAGACCGAGGCGGATAATCAATTCGGGCCTGCATTTCCCCAGCGGCGAACCCTGGGCCACGACATCGAATCCATTGACGACCAGCGCGTCGTCGTGCCGGCGACCGGCCAGGCCGGCGCGTACCCCGCTCGCCGCATCGGCAAGAATGGGAAACCCGCTCGTGCGCGCTAGTTCGAGAATCGCGGCGGGCGCAACCGCGGGGTCCGGTCCGGCGACAATCAACCCGCGCAGCGACCCGCTGCCGCCAGAGGAACGCGCGAGCACGCGCGCGACGATCTGACCTGGCGTCTCACCGACACCCAGTTTGCGCCTCCCCTGTGGATCCCAACGTATCGGCTGCGCGCCACGCAACGCTGCGGCGTCGCGCGTGGGTACGCTCACCGGCGAAGGTTCGCTCGAATCGAACACGCCCTCGAGCGGCAGGTTGAGGTGGACCGGCCCGTCGACGCACGCCGCCACCGTGCGCGCCACCTCCTCTCTCATCCTTGCGATAGCCGCGGGCTCGTCGATCGGATCAGGCAAGTCAAGCTGGCTGCGCACGAATGCCCGGCACGCCCCGATGTGATCGCACATCTGGCCGAACCCCGCGCCGCGCAGATGGCGCGGCCGATCGCAACTCAGAACCACAAGTGGGAGATTGCATGCGTGGGCCTCGATCAGCGCCGGAACCAGGTTGCCGACGGCGGAGCCCGACGTGGTGACGATCGCGACCGGTTCGCTGGTCGCTTTCGCCATTCCTAGCGCGATGAATGCACCGCTGCGTTCATCGACCGCGTTCACCCGCTGAACCATGCGCGTGTCGGCGTCGAACAGGATGCACAACAGCGATGCCCGCGCTCCACCGGAAAGCACCACGCGCCTGACACCGAACTCACACACCGCGTTGACGATGCACCGCAACCAGACTTCGTTCAACGACAGCGGCGTAGCCTGCGCGGAGTCGTCACCTTCACTGTGGAAAACCGCAGCGGACTCGCTCATTGACCCACCTCCACATCGGCACGCACGACGACGCGCTGCAAGACATCGGAGACGCCGGCATCGCCCGCAGCCGACTCGTTCGCGATCAGGCGCTCCATGATCCGTCGCGCGCGGATCGCACCGGCGTCGATCGACAGCATCACGGGGCGCATGGCCCAGAACTCGCGCGCCCCGATGGCCCGCTGCTGGGCCTCGAGCATCGGCAGATCCTCATCGCGGAACGGCGCCATCAAGCCCTCGACCGAGTTTTGGACCAGCGCCGCGCCTGCCTCGCCCATTTCGCGCGGCAGGCCGAATGCAAAGAAGTAGTGCGTGCTGGCCTCCGTTTCCGGCGTCAGCCAATGCGCCGATATCCCAACGCGCGTCGCCTCGAGCGGCGCATCCGTTTCGCGCACGCGAACAATGATGGTCAACAGCCCCGGCGGCTCCCAGCGCACATCCAGCCCGCGATCGGCCCTCTTTCCCGGCGCCACGTTGAACGCTTGCGCGACAAACGGCTGAAGCAACTCCGCGCTCGTTTGGCGACACACCCACACCTTGTCGTTATCGTCGGCGTGTCGCAGCGTGGCGCGAGCCATGGCGTCGCTGCCCAGCGTGTTCGGATGCAAATATTGAAAGTGGCTCAAGTCGAGAAGGTTATCGGCGCTCAATTGATAATTTGCCTGCGTCAGCAGATAGCCTTCGCTCGTGAAGTAATGATCCGGATCGAGAAACGGGAAATCTCGTAGCGGCACCCTATCGGCGAGTTCAGGTTTCCCCGGCCAGATCCATACCGCCCCATAACGCTCACGCGTGGGGTATCGCCGTACGGCCGCGGCGGAGGGGAGCTTGCCGTCGCCATGCGGATTGAACACGCAATTGCCCGTGGCTCCAAAGCGCAACCCGTGATAGGGACACTCGAGCGCGCCGTCGATAACGCGCCCATGCGACAACGGAGCAAAGCGATGCGGGCAACGGTCATCGAGTGCGACCACCGCGCCGTGTTCGTCGCGGTAAAGCACGACTGGCCGGTCCAGCAGTGTGCGCGAAAAAGGCGAGCCGGCCGTGACCTCCTTGCTGAAGGCGGCGACATACCAAGCATTGTGAAGAAACGCCATATAAGTGAACCCCGCGTCAATTGCCGCGCCAATCGAGAAATGTGCGGCGGCATATCCGTGGCGTCCATGATAAGGAGGCGCCGTAGCAATACGTTCAACAATTCTCAGATGAGTTTTTCTACGGAAAACAGTAGATTCTTTTGCCTTCGCTTCGCTCATTTCGGCGGACAAGCTAACAATAAGCCAACCGAAATAAATACCCATTCATATGGGTGCGGCGGCGAAACTTTACCGATTTTATGCAGCGCTCAGCATGCTACAAAGAGTTACAAACATGATAAATGCGGCGCCTCTACTATTGCGTCGTTCGCTCCGAACTCGATCGCCGGGTTGCAGTTCTCTTCGCGCGCGAGTCCGTCTGACGATCGAATTCACTCGGAGGAAAAATGATGCTCGCAGTAATGACCCAAGACACCGCCTTGTTCAACCTGATCTGCCAGTGCCTTGAAGCCGAGGACACCCAGTGCAGCCGGTTTGACGACCACGTCGCGCTTGCGCGCGCGGTGTATCGCGAGGATTACGGTGCAATCCTCGTCGACGCGGCCGCGGGCATTGATCCCATGCTTCCGGTTCTTGCTCGGCGTGCCTGCTATGCGGACCGTCGCGCGCCGCTCATCGTGGTGGGCGCATCCGATGACCGAAGCAGCATCGCGCAATTGGTCGACGCGGGCGCCGACGACGTCGTGTTCTCTCCCATCGATCCACGCGAACTCGCGTTGCGCGTGCATATCGCGTTGCGACGCTTTCAGCCTGCGCAGCCGGGCGACGCGGACGACTGCCTCGAGTACGGCGCCTATCGACTGGACCGGCGCACCTGCACCGTCTTCGTGGAAGGTGAACCCATCCGACTCACAACCCGTGAGTTCGCGATTGCGTGGCTGCTGTTTTCGCGTCCCGGTGAATACGCAAGCCGCCGCCATATTGCAGGCGCCGTATGGAGCAGTTCGGAAGATATCGTGGGACGCACGCTGGAGCAGCACATCTACAAGTTGCGCAAGAAGCTCAATTTGAGCGGCCAGCACGGCATCCATCTGCGCACGATGTATGCCCATGGCTATCGCGTCGAAATGGCCGAGGTTAAAGACGTTAATCAGGATATTTCGCCGGTGGCGCTCGCACCAGGCAATGTTTCGCCCCTCGTAGCGTGCGCAGAGAAAACCGAGCGCGTGCTGCATCACGCAGCCTGTGCGGAAATCCACCCCGCCGACAGCGAGACCGCGCGCAACGCGCCGTCATGGCCCGATCCCGCAGCGGCGGCCGTGCGCGCCGCATGCAGTGCCGGGACGGCAAAGGCCATATGTCACATATGGCCCGAAGTCTCGCGTTCGCAGTACCGGCGCGATAGTTGATCAAGCGCTGCCGCGCCGGACTCAGAACTCGATGATGCGCGGCGACAACAGGAACAGGCGCTCCATGTGGCTGTGCTGGTCGTTACGCGTGCGAAACAGCGCGCCGATGAACGGGATCTTCGACAACCCGGGTACACCGGTCTCGCCGTTAGTCGCGCTGTCGAGCCGGTAGCCGCCGATCAACAGACTCTCGCCCTGCCCCACGAACGCTTCGGTATTGATCGCGCTCGTCGTGATGATAGGGATGTTGTCGACGCTCTGACCGGTCAGCGAGCCATCTTCGACGTGGACGTTGAGCTTGATCTGCATGCGCCCGTCTTCTTCGACGACGAGCGGCAGCACGCGAAGCGAGACGCCCGTCGACACACTGTAAAGATCGGCGGACGTATAGCCCGAAACACGCACGAAGAAGCGTGTTTGGTTGTCCATGATCGCCTCGACGTTGTTCAGCGTCGCGACCTTCGGACTTGCATCGACCCGTGCCAGATTGCTCTGCTGTAGTGCATCGATCCTCGCGAGCAGATAGCGGCCCGCATTGCCGAGCACTGCCGTGAGCGAGGCGCCCACGGGCGTCGTATCGATGACGGTCGTGCCGTCCGCCAAGGTCTGGGTGCCGAACGTCGGCTGGATGTTGCCGTTGTAGCCGTTCTGCTGGGCAGTGCCCGTGCCGGTCTGCAAATCGACGTGACTGTTATGCGCGCGCCAGTCGACGCCGATCTGCTTGAGGGCGTTGTCGTCGATCTCGATGATGTGCGCTTCGATTTCGATCAACTTCGGCTTCACGTCGAGCTGGTCGATCAAAGCCTGATACTGCCCCTCGCGTTGCGGCACATCGCGAATCAACACGGAGTTCGTTCGAGGATCGGCTTCCACCACCGGCAGCGATTGCGGTCCACCTCCGGAGATGTCGGCGCTGGCACTGCTGCCGTCGGCGCCGTAAAGCGAGTTGGAAAGACCCGACAGCATCGGCATGCCGGACGAGGCGCTACCTCCTGCTCCCATGCCGCTCAGCAGGCCCGACAGACCCGTCCCGACGCTGCCGTTGCCGGGCATAGCGTTCGGCAACGGGGGATTGATGCCTCCGGTCAGACCGTTCCCGGCCACGCTGCCGCTGACATCCTGCATCGGCTGCATGCGCTGCATGGTCGGCTCTTTGGCTGCGCGATAGTCGAAGCCGTCGATGCCGCCAACCCCCGGGCCGCTCGTGCCTTTCGGGTGATACATGCCCGACAGCACGCTCGCGACGCCCGGCACGGTGACAGACTTGCCGTCTATCTCGACCTTATGATCGGCCGCCCACGCGTGCTGCAACTTGAACACGCGAATCACCGAGCCTGAGCGCCGGTCGGCGTTTTGGTCGAGCCGCTTCGCAATATCCGCCACGAGTTGCACATAGGGCGCCGGCCCGCTCACGAGCGCCGTGCTCTGACCCGCGTCATAGACGATGGGAAAACGCGGACTCTCGATATGCAGTTGCGCAAGCGCGCTGCTCAACTCGTCGGTGCTGGCATGATCGAGCTTGATCACCTGACGCGTCACGCTATTGACATCGCTGATCGACAGCACGACGCCGTCGTAAAACCAAACCAAGCCGAAGGTCGATGACAGCGTATCGAGAAAGCGCTGGGGCGACATGTCGAAATGCCCCGTCACCGTTCCGTGCACGTCGCTGGAGACCGTTGCCGGTACACCCTGGCCGGCAGCGAGATCGCGCAATACGTCTTTGACGTCTTGCCCGTCCGCGACCACGTGGACCATATTGCCATGCCATCTGATCGGCGCCGCATCGGCGACTTTACCCATATCGAGCAACGAAAGGCACGCCGCCACCCAGGCTGCGCACATGAGCCGTTTTTGCTTCATTGTTTCCCCGATCGTAAAGTGGACCGCGACACCGACGCCGCGGCGTTGCAAATGAACCGGCGAAAGCCTTTCGCCGAACTGCCGGACTTATCGTTCTAGCGTTTCGGAAGGTACTTCTTGAAACTGCTTGCGATAACCGCTAACGAGCGTCGAACGGTTATGCACGCCCCATTTGTTCGCCGCGTTGAGCACGTTGCGATCGCTCACGGCGGGGTCGTTCAACAGTTCGGCGCGAATGCGCTCCATGCGTTGACGCCGAATCAATTCGGTCGGCGACACGCCAAGGAAGTTTTTGAATGCGCTTTGCAGCGCGCGTTCGGTGACGCCGATCTCGGCGGCCACCTCGCGCACCGACAAATCGTGACGATCGAGATTCTCTTGCAGATACCGATACGCGCGCCGGTATTTCGCCGGTAGCCGCGCGCCAACGTCGTCCAGTTGCGGCGCCGTACGTGCGGCGCGGTTCGCGAACGGCGCGATCGCCAATGCGTCGTCGCGCAAGCATTGCGTGGTGATCAATGCGTAGCGGCTGTAGTACTGCATTGATTCGCGCGTGCGCCCTTGAGCCTGGCGCAACTTCGAGACGCAGTACAAGTATTCGAGCTGGCGTCGCCCGATGGCGCCCGCGTAATCGACGCGATGCAGCGGCTCCATCAGCATCTCGGCCAATTGCGGCGCCTCCAGCACAAGCGCCGCGAGCACGACCTCGAGCCGGGTCGTGTAAGCGTACTCATGCAATCCGGCCCGCTGCGCCCAGTTCAGATGCGCGATCACGCCTTCCATCGCTGCACGACTGCCGGCCGCGAGTTCGCGCAGGCCGCGCAGGTAACCGATCCGCTGGCGCAGCAACGGCGTAGTGACGCGCATGGCTTGCGCCTCGCATAAATCGGCGCTATCGCCCGCACCGGCACTGCCCGATGCGCGTGCATCGACCATCCCCGATCGCCAATAAACGTGATCGACCAGTGACGCGCAAGCGAGCAATTCACGCTGCACGGCGAGGTCGAAGCGCAGCGTCGCGATGAGATCACGCCAATGATCGGCGCCGCTCTCGCTCGACGCTTCGACCAACTGCGCGAGTTCGCCAAGCGCATCGGACGCCTCGCCGGAGCTGCCGAGTTGGTGCAGCGTGCAGATGATGCCGAAGCGCGCTTCGAACTGCTGCAACGGATCGATCTCCTTCTCGTCCATGACGCGCGTGAAGCACGAGAACGACGTCGTGAGCCGATGCCGAAAGAAAGCTTGCCAGCCTGCGTTGCGGCACGACGCCGCGCGAATCGCATGGCGCGGCGACCGAATCGCTTTCTGCGCGCGTCGATATTGTTCCTCCAGGTCATCGCCGATCCCGCTCACCATCTCCAGGTCGGCTCGAAGCTGCAGCAACCACGGCAGCTCGGCGCTCCGGTGGCCGTCTTCGAGCCAGCGGCTCGCCCGTGTGCGGGCTGCACTGAAATTGCCGTCGCACACCTTGTCGAGAAAGCCATCGGGCAGGCCTCGCACCGTGAGTGCGGACGCGAGTGGGAAATAGGCGGCCGTGAACATCGCTCAACTCCTCGTGAATGTGCCGGTTCTTGCGATCCAAAGGCATGGGCGCACGCCGAAGGCGTGAGCGACCATGGCATTTCGATCCGCTGAATCAGCAGCGCGACCACGAGTGCAACCCACAGGGTGCAACCGATCGCATTCGCCTAATTTAGCGAAATGCGATTTGTATATCCCTCAACAAATCTGATTACCTCCGTGAATTTGAGAAGTGTTGAGGATTGTCCGAGAAATGGCGTAAAACGTGCCCTTGCAAGCCGTTCAGACTACGAAACGGGCCCATCGCCCGGCATCTTTGGGACTGCTTCCAATGCCTGATTGGGGCCGAACAGTGTTCGTTGTGCGCGCCTGAATGGGTTCGCGCGCAGGAGCCGATTGCGGCGTAAAACGCATTTCGTCGCGATATAGGGCATGCTCCGGCATGATCGTGGCGGTCGCCCCGGCTGGCTCCGCAAGCGTACCGAGCTCGCTCGACCCGCCACCCTGGAACCGAACCAGCGCGACCGGGACATTGAGCATATCGGACAGCGTTTGCAGCGAGACTTCTTTCATCTCCCGCGCGCCCACGACTACGCGGCATCACACACTATTTCGCCACCGCTCGCACTCACGCCCACTCTTTAACCAAACGCTGATGCGCTGCATGCGCCTGCTCTTCGGTCGCATGCCCCACGCTCACGAGAGGTTGTTGCGTGTCTACGTCGAACACAACCGACTCGAACAGTTCGAGGCCGCCGGGATCAGATACGCTTTCATGCTGAACGCCCAACCAGATCGTCGAAATCCAGCGGCCGTTCGGCAGCGTGGTCTTCTCGACTTGAACATAGCTCGCATCGCCCTGCAAACCTCGCCACGTTTCCACATCCGTCGGCGTGCCGTCTCTCAAGTAATAGGTATTCGTCATCATCGGCCTTCATGGTTCAGCCCGCCGTGCTGTTCGTCTAAGCGGTCGCTTCGGTAGGAACAAGTTTTTCCAATTTTGTCAAATCGTGCTCTTTGAGCTTCGGGACCAGATGCTGTGCAATGAACTGCCGCGTCTTCCAGCCGAAAAACTCCAGATACGAGGTATGGCTGGGGCGCTGCAGTCCAGAAGACATCCCAACAAAGAAGATGTCGTGCTCTTTCCCATCAACGTGCAAACGCGTACACAACGCGCTCTCATCGAACGCCGGGTCGTCGCCATGCACCGGCACTTTCATCTCCGGCGTCAATTTGGACGCAAGCTTGCTCAGAAAACTTGCGCTACCCGATTTCATGCCCATCGCGAGAATCACGCGCCCGCTTTGGAGTCTATGTAAGCTGCCGTCCTTCTCGCGAACCGCAAGCGAAGATTGGTTCGTTCCATCCACCGCCGTAATCGTTTCGAGCCGGCCTGGTTGCACATGCACGAGCCCTTCATCGAAATACGGTTTGAGACCCGCGTAGGGCCCCCACAACCCGTTATCGATGTCCTCGCGACTTTTCGGGCCAATCCACACGATCTTTCGGTCGCCAAGCAACTCCCGCATCGACAGGCCCGCTTTCTCGGCCACATCCCGGATGCGCAGCAACGGGGTTTTGGACGAGTCGCCCCAGCCGACGATCGCGATGTCACCCGGCGCCGCGCGCACGATGTCCAAAATGTGCTCATCCGGCGCATCGACCGTGGCGCGCAGCATGTCTTCGCTGTGCATCACCGCTTGATCCAGCAGCGCCCTTTCTCTCATCGCCGTGAGCCGCGCCGTTTGCTCATCGATGTACGCTTTGGATGCGGGATCCCTCAATGGTACGCTGGGCCGCCCCAATCCGGTCGCATCGATGACATGATCGGTCAGCACATGCACCGTCCGGCCCGACGCGTTATCCCGCATCGTAACGCGATACCGTCCCCGCGCGTTTTCGACCTCCTCGACATCGGTGACGACCGTGTTGACGAGGACCGGCGAGCCCTTTCTCGATGCGGCATACAAGCCGATCGCCGCCGCATCGCCAATATCGGCGGCTGTCGGATAGAGATCGGAATTCAGATCCTCCACTTGCACGGGACTACCGTGCAACGGATTTTGCGAGCGCATCGGATTGTCGAACGCGCCGTGATCGCTGCCTGCATAGCCGCCGCGCGTTTCACTGTTCAGCAGATGCATGCGCACCGAGCCAAAGTTGCCGTCGCCGCAACTGGATGCGTCGACCACCAAATTGCCGTCTGCGAGCCCGAACTCGTGTGCGCAATGGGCAACCGTCTGTCCTTGCGGTCCGCCCCCGATCGTCACCTGGGGAATGAAAACTTCTCGCTCGGACAGGCGCACCCTGATGTACTCCGATCGGTCCTGCAGGTCCGCCCGTATCGCACGCATCAAGGGTGCACGAGTGGCCTCGGGCGCCGCCAACATCAGCAGTTCAAGCCGCAACAGCCTGTCCTCAGGGTTGCTCACGCCCTTGGCGAGCGCCTCGGCGGAATAGTGGCGCAGCCTTGCGCCCGCCTCGCCGCGCAGTTCCGGATCTTCGAGCACCCGGCTGCGCAGCGTCCCGACAGCGCTGTCCGACAACGGCGATTCAAGCGTCAGAAGCCGCTTGACGTGGTCGTGACTCGAGACCTCGTATCCGAGCTTGGTCAGCTCTTCGCCGAGTATGTCGAGCAGGTGGTCGCCCGCCCCGCCGGCGGACGCGCTGCCGGCTGCAGCATCACCGCCGCGGTCCTGCGCGGAAACACTCTTGCGCGCCGCGCCGGACGAGAAACGCCGACCGACAGCACTTCCCGATACGCCTCGCAGGGCCCCTAACTCCGTCGACTCCTGCAACTCCGTGGCATCGCCGGAAGCAGCATTATTTTCGGCGCCGGCAGAGCCGCCCGCCCCCGTCCCATGCACCGGACGCAAGTTTCCCGTGGAATGCGGGCGATCATTTCCTGAGGTACGCATACAGCACCCGTCTCCCAAACAAGACGCTTTCTATTTGCCGAAGGCCCAATGTAGAGCCGCTTCGACGCTATCGCAATGTCATAACCTGAACGATGCCATGCGCTAACGTTCGACGATCGGTAGGTGCGCGAAGCGGTGCCTAATGCACCGAAGGAACGGTCTGGCTTGGTCAGCGTGTCACTTCCTGGCCGAACTCGACATGGATTTCAATTGCGCGCCAAGACCCGTCAATATCAGCTGATCTTTCACCTGGTTAATAAAGATGCCGATAAAGAGCGCGAGTATCAGGACCGTCAAAGCCCCTTTGACAGGTTGCGCCAAGCTGATCAAATCGAGTTTCTCCGCGGACTTTGAAATAAATCCAAATGCGAAATCAACCAGCACCAGAATGAACAACATGGGTGCGGCGAGTTTCGCCGTAGTCTCCATCAAGGTGTCGGTCTGTCGCAATACGAAACTCTCGAGAACGCTCGCAGCCACCGGCGTGCTCGACGTGAGCGGCCACCACTGATAAGACTCGTACAGCACGCCGAGCAGAAACGTCATCCCGCCCAGCGCCCAGAACGCGACGCCTGCCACCTGCGCCAGCAAGGTGCCAGTCGGTGTCGAATGGTCCTGGTGCAAGGGATTCATCATCTGCGCATTGTTGTACCCGGTCAGATCGTCGACATAAATGCCGGCGGCCTCCGCCACCCAGAACACCGTCGAGGCAGAAAAACCCAACACGAGTCCGATCACGACCTCTCTGACAGCGATTTCCACCAGCGCCACGTCTGATAACGTCGTCATCATCGATTCAGGCTGTCCATAGGCAATGAACGAACTGAACAGCAGCACGATCCCGTTGCGCACGACGCCCTGCAGAATGCTGTCCGATGTGGG
Organism: Paraburkholderia nemoris; assembly: GCF_905221015.1. Lineage (NCBI taxonomy): Bacteria > Pseudomonadati > Pseudomonadota > Betaproteobacteria > Burkholderiales > Burkholderiaceae > Paraburkholderia > Paraburkholderia nemoris. The sequence continues at coordinate 61,223 of NZ_CAJNBO010000020.1, forward strand.
CGGAAAGATGAACAGCATCACGTAGAGCCGCAACGAACATAGCCCCAGCACCGTGAAGGCTTGTGTCAGCGTGATGCCAAGCTGCGAGAGCGTCGTCAGGCCGTCATTCATGTGTGGCTCATGTCTTGCGTCATACGGCGGATCGTCCAGCCAAGCGCATTCGTGCAAGCACCGCTTCTTCGGCCTCTTCATCTGCGATGTCATTTGCGGCGTTGAAGCACGTGCGCCCGATATCCTCGATGCGCTCTTTGCAAATGTCGATACGCCCGCGATTGCCGGCAATCGCACGTATCGTGGCGGCGAGTTCATCCTCGTGTGCGCGCACGATCTCTTCCGAGTCGGCCAACTCCCTTTCGCACCCGCGCAGCCGCTGTTCGACAATCTCCGTGTACCGCATACTGGCGTTCATGTCCGCGAGCGAAAACGCCTCGTCGCCACACATCATGCGCGCGATGCGGTCGTGGTATGTCTGCAGGAGATCCCTTTCCTGACGCACGGCTTCGCGCCTGGCGTCGCGCTGCGCTTCGAGCCGAGCGTGTTCCTCACGCTGGGCCGCCAGCTTCGCTCGCAACGTCTCCTCGAGCCGCGTGCGGCGCTCGACAGTCCGTTTGAGCGCGGCGGCGCGTCGATCGGCAGAGAGCATTTTCAACGGCTCCGGCTGCCGGCCAAAGTGAATAACTGCGCCTGGGTATCCTGCGGGGCCGCAAACTCGCCTGTGCCTTGAGAGAAGAAGGCGCGAATGGCGTCGATCTTGTTCACCGCTTCATCGGCAGCCGGATCTCCCCCCGGCTTGTATTCGCCGATCTGCAACAGCATCTCGACTTCTCGATGCTTGGCAAGCAGCTCGCGCACCCGTGCGGCGGCGCGCATATGGTCAGTCGACGTCACTTGCGGCATCACACGGGACAGACTTGCCAACACGTCGATGGCGGGGTACTGATTCTTCGCCGCGATCTCGCGCGACAGGATCATATGGCCGTCGAGGATCCCTCGCACTTCTTCCGCTATGGGATCGCTGCCGGATTCGTCTTCGGCCAAAACCGTGTAGAGCGCAGTGATCGAACCGTTCGAGCCCATGCCGGCACGTTCGAGCAAACGCGGCAGCTCAGCGAAGATCGAAGGAGGAAAGCCGCGTCGCGCCGGCGGCTCGCCGGCCGCAAGTCCGATTTCGCGCTGAGCGCGGGCGAAGCGAGTCAGCGAATCCATCATGAGCAGCACGCGCTTGCCCTGGTCGCGAAAGTGCTCGGCGATTGCGGTTGCGACATAGGCGGCCTTGGCGCGCTCGATGGACGATCGGTCCGACGTCGCGCACACGACGACCGAACGCTCCATGCCTTCAGGCCCAAGAATCATTTCCACAAACTCGCGCACTTCTCTACCGCGCTCGCCGATCAGCCCGATCACAGTCACATCGCACGGCGTGCCGCGCGCGAACATCCCCAACAATGTGCTCTTGCCAACGCCTGCCGGAGCGAAAATGCCCATGCGCTGACCTTCCGCCAATGTCATCATGCCGTCGACGACGCGCACGCCGGTCGGCAACGGCGCATCAATCAACTGGCGGCTCATGGGGTCCGGCGAGTTGGCGAAGACCGGTCTTTCATCGTCGGCTTCGATCGGCCCCATGCCATCAATGGGACGCCCGAGCGCGTCGATTACCCTGCCGAGTAACGCATCGCCGACCGGGACCGACAACGGACGCCCGAGCCCGATGACCTGAGTCGAGCGCGACACGTCGGCGAGCCGCGCGAAAGGCGACAGCAGCGCGACATCGCGCGTAAAGCCGATCACCTCCGCATGCTGCAGCAGCGCACCATTCGCCGACCGTAGCTCACATAGCTCGCCCAGGCTTACGTCGAGTCCGCCGACTTTCACGAGTGTGCCGATGACTTCCAACACTTTGCCACTGCGCGCGACGTTGCTCGCCGAGAGCAGTTCGCGTTCGATCGCGTCGGCTAAGTCCTCCACGGCGGGCATGCGCCGCCGGCTCGGCTCCGCGGCAAATGCGGCGAAATCAATTTGTGGCGTATCCATCGGGCTGTCCGGTCGGGGTCAGTCCGCCGCTGCATCGGCAGCGTCGGCAATGTTGTGCAGTTCACACAGCGAATGCTTGAGCGCACGCGCCACTGCCGAGCGCATCGCCCGCAATTGGGTGGCCAAGCTCGCATCGATCGAACCGAAATCCGATTCGCAAATGCAGCTACCCGCCTCGAGCCGTTTGTCCGCCACGACCGAAAGCGGGAATGGACGCCCGAGTTCGCGCCAGCGCGCCGAAAGCCGCTCGAATGCGACGCATGCTTTGTCGTGATCGACCGGGCTCACGGCGACGCGCAAGTAAGTTGCGCCTTCGACGATGCGGTCGATCGTCGTCAATGCCCGCTCGAACAGCATTTCCGATTGCTGCACCCGCACGATCTGTTCGACGGCGAGCGTGACGATCTCCGCAAGACGCTCGCGCAGCTTCCTCTGAATCTGTCGCTGCTCGTCGCCGGCATCGGCTAGCCGATCCATCCAATCGGCCAACGCCTGCTTCTCTCCCGCTTGATAGCCGCGCTGGGCCGCGGACTCATATTCGCGGCGAGCCTGCTCAATGATCGCCTCTGCCTCGCCGTGCGCCGCATCGACGATGGCCTGCGCCTCCTCACGCGCCTGCGCCAGGATGGCGTCGCGGTCCGCCGTGAGTTGTGTGTAGCCTTCGTCGATCTCGACGAGCGCGCCGAATGCGTCGCGCGGAATCACGTCCGAATACGCCCCGACCCGCGCATCCGGCAATGCTCGATCTGATCTCAGCCAAATAACCATGCCCACTCCGGAATCAATTCTGGCAACTGTGCGAACAGTCGCACAGTGCCGAGCACGTCGAACTCGCGGGCACTTTCATGCAGCCATGGCGGCGAGCGCATGTCGCGCGGCAATGCAAGGCACAGCAGCGAAAACGGCGCAGCGCCGGCGAGCGCATCGCGCATGAGCAGCGCGCACCCCTCGCATGCAAGCGCTTGCGCGTCGAGCGTATCCAACGCAGGCACCGGCGAGCGCACCGTCAACCGGGCGATCTCCGGCACGCTCGTGGTGTCGTGCGCGCCTTCCGTGAGCCGGTCGATCGGTATGCCGATCCATTCCGAAAGCTGCTGGCGGCTGCGCTTATCGATCAAGCGCCGCACGTCGGCGCGACGCATCATCAGCGCACGCATACGCAAAACGCGAAGCCCCCACTCCGGCGGCAGGGCATCGAGCACGGCCAAGTTCGGCGAGCGCAAAGCATCGAGCGACGGAGGCTGCACGCCCGCTACGCATGCGAGCGAGCGCGAGAGCGCATCGATCTGTGCTCGGCCCGCGCTCGCGAGTGCGGTGCGCAACGGTTCGAGCGCCTCGGCAGCGACGCCGAGCGCCGCGGCCAACCACGACGGATGCGCCCAACGCGCAGCGTCGCGGACATTGCGTTCGTACGCGGCAAAGGCAGCCGCCATCCGCGCGAACGGAAACGTAGTGGGCGCGCCCATCAGGTCGCCGATGAAGATTTGCCGTGCTGGAACCGTGCAAGCAGCGCTTTAAGCTTGGCGCGAAGCGCGTCTTTTTTAGCCGCCGCCGGGATACCTCGTTTCGTCCACAAGAACAACCCCGCCGCGCCGACGAGGAAGACCAATGCGGCCACCGCAACCACATGCAACGGCCACGACGTCTGCGGCACCTTCGACACTTCCAATGGATCGGCCGGGACGGCAGTCACGCTCACGGCGTCGTAGGTGAGCCCTTCGACGCTGTGCATCACGAGCGTTTTGATTTGCGGCAGCAAAGCGTTCACATCGGATTCGGGACGGTATTTGATGAACACCGAGGCCGACGAAGGCTTGACCTGCTGCGCGAGCGGATCGTTGTTCGGCAGAACGATTTGCACGCGTGCGACAACCACGCCGTCGATTTTCGATAAAGTCGCCGAAAGCTCCTGCTCAAGGCCGTAGATGAATCTGACGCGCTCCTCAGTCGGTGTGGACACTAGACCGTCTTTCTTGAACAGCATGCCGAGATCGTCGTACTTGTTGTGCGGCAGCCCGCGAGCACGCAGCACTTGCATCGCGCGCAGAACCTGGTCCTTGTCCACTTCGAGCGCCCAGGTCTTGCCGTTGTCCGATGTGGTTTTCGATGCGTCGACCCCCTGCTCCAACAGCGCGACGACCATCTCGTTGGCGTCTTGTTCGGACAGGTTGCCGTACAGTTCCTTGTTGCATCCCGCCAACGCAGCAAGCAGAACGAACGTCATGCACAGCATGCCGGTGCGTGCGACGCTCGTCACCGTGCCCATCCTCGTGTCCGGCATGGCTTATTGATTCTTCATCAAGGTGTCGAGCGACGATCTCGACGAATTCATGACGCCCATCTTCGCTTGCATATCGAGTTGCGTGCCGGCGATTTCCAGCACGACCTTGGTGCCGGCCGCCGTCATCTCTTGCATCGACATGCCCGCTGCGTTTTGGGTCAACGAAAGCGCGTCGTTGACCGATTGCTGCAGCTCCGCATCCTGCGATGCCGCCAGCTTCGCCACCACGTTCATATCGCCGCCCTTTTCGTGGGGCGCTTCCATGCGAGGGTTCTGCATCAATGACTTGAACTTGTCGCCTAGCTGCTGCATGGACGGGTCGGCCGCCGGCTGCGTAGTTGTCTGCAATGCAGCCTTCACCTGTTCTGGGGTAATGACGACGCTCATGTCCAACCTCCGGGGTATGCAATAGGATCGAGATCAAATGCGCAGATAGTTCGGTTGCGGCGCCGCAGCCGCGCGAGCCGATCCAGACGTGTCGCTCGTCGAACCGTTCGGCTCGGCCGCTGCCGCCGGCGGCTTGTCGTTCAACGTCGCCATCGACGCCGGCAGCTCGAACTTTCCCCCGTTGCGGTACACGCGAACGGCCGCCCGCAGGTCTTCGCGCGCTTCGAGCACACGAACGAGTTGAAGCGTGTCGCGACTCGGATCCTGCTCGATCGCCTCCGTCGCGCTGAGCCGCCAGCTCGGATCTCCCTTGACGGCCAGACAGAATGCCAGCAGCGCTTTGGCGTAAGAGAATTGCGGCGCGTTCGCGATGACCCATGAGAAAACACGGATTGCGTCGTCCCATCGACCGTGCAGCATGTGCAACAACGCGGTAAACGCCTCTAGCTCCGCAAGTTTCGGGCGCAGCACGCGCACGGCGTCCAGCACCATTTCGACATCGAACGGGTCGCCTTCCACGGCGGGGAATTTGCTGGTAAGCGCCACCGACACGGTCTCGATTAAACCGCTGACAATGTCCTGACTGCAGTCCAGATAATCGGGCGATGTGACGCTCATGGCGCGAAGCTCCTGCAAGGTAGAGGTCTGCGGAATGCAGGCGGCGCTATGCACAGCCGTTCACGTTCCGATTGTCGACGACAGGCTAACAATACTCAGCCGCCCTCTTCTCCGAGGTCCCGACCACGAAACAGGCGATGGCACGGCGAAGTTTGGCGAATCGATCGCGCGTGCGTCGCCACGGAACCTAGTAGTTGAAACGGCGCACTTCCCGATTCCGGAACTGCGCGACGCTCTTCGCCATGCCATCGCCTGGTTCGCATCGCCTAGGGCCGGCGGCATCCATTCCCGTTACCGTCCATCATGAATCCGCATTGCGCGAGGCGGTTCGCGATGCACGCCGCACGACCTGACGCAGTCAGCAGGGATAGTCGATGAGTGAAGAAAAAACTGAAGATCCCACAGAGAAACGGCTGCGCGACGCACGCGAAGACGGGGAGGTAGCAAAAAGCACCGATCTGACCGACGCCGTCACGATGGCTGCCGCGCTCGCCACGCTGATGCTGGCGTCGGGCGCGTTCGCGGGCGCGTTGCGCTCGATCGTCGCCACGGCGCTCCAATTCGTGTCGGGGGAGCACTCGCTCGAGCATTTGTTCGCCAAGACGATCAGCCTCGGCTCGCAGGCGTTGATCGTCATCGTGCCGTGCGTCCTGGCCGCGGCCGCGGCTGCGGTCGCCGCACTGATTCCGCAGATTGGATTTCAGATCAGCATGAAGCCGGTGGTGCCCGATCCTGCCAATGCCAGCCCCGTTTCCGGCATCAAGCAGATTTTCTCATCGCGCACGCTGATCGAGCTGGCGAAAATGCTCGTCAAGTCGGTCGTCATCGGCTTCACCATGTGGGTGACGATCAAAGGGATGTTGCCGCTCGTCGTCGGATCGCTGTATCAACCGTTGCCGCAGCTGTCGAAGATGTTCTGGGACATGCTCATCAAGCTGTGCTGTGTCGCGGCAGTGGCGTTCACGGTGATTGGCGCCATCGATCTGAAGATCCAGCAGCTGATGTTCATGCGAAAGCAGCGCATGTCGAAGGACGAAGTCAAACGAGAACACAAGGAGCAGGAAGGCGACCCGTTGATCAAAGGCGAACGCAGAAAGCTCGCGCGCCAATTTGCAACGGAAGATCCCCCTCGCCTTCGCGTGGGCTTCGCCAATGCGTTGATCGTCAATCCCACGCATTACGCCGTTGCGATTCGCTATGCCCCCGACGAGCATCCGCTACCGCTCGTCACCGCGAAAGGCATGGATGAGACGGCTGCGCAATTGCGGCACTTCGCGCAGGAAGCAAGCGTTCCGATCATCGGCAATCCGCCAGTCGCGCGAGCGCTCTACAAGGTTGGGATCGATGAGCCGATTCCCGAGGAGTTGTTCGACACGGTCGCGGCCATCTTGCGCTGGGTCGAATCGATTGGCGCGCAGGAGCGCATGCGCGCAGCGAAAAACGCATCCCGGCGCGGCGTGAACCAAGCGGCGCCTTGAGAGAGTCCAGATGATCAAGACACTGAAAATACCTGCGTTCGGCGAAGTCGGCATCGCGCTACTCGTGGTGGCGATCATCTCGCTGATGATCTTGCCGCTGCCGCCGGCGCTGATCGACATCTTGCTCGCGCTCAATATCACGATCAGCGTGACATTGTTGATGATCACGATGTACGTGCCGAACGTGATATCGCTATCGGTGTTTCCGTCCCTGTTGCTGTTCACCACCCTCTATCGGCTATCGCTCAACATTGCTTCGACTAAGTCGATCTTGCTGCATGCGGACGCAGGCCACATCATCGAGAGCTTCGGCGAACTCGTAGTGGGCGGCAATCTCGTGGTGGGACTTGTCGTTTTCGTCATCATTACCACCGTGCAATTCATTGTGATCGCGAAAGGCTCGGAGCGGGTGGCGGAGGTCGGTGCGCGCTTCACGCTCGATGCATTGCCTGGTAAGCAGATGAGTATCGACGCGGATTTGCGCTCCAACTTGCTCACGCCCGAGGAAGCGCGCCGCAAGCGCGCCAAGCTCGCGATCGAGAGCCAGCTGCACGGCGGCATGGACGGGGCGATGAAGTTCGTCAAAGGCGATGCGATCGCAGGCCTCATCATTACGGCCATCAACATCGTGGCCGGTATCGCGGTCGGCGTCGCGTATCACGACATGTCCGCGGGCGACTCAGCCAATCGGTTTTCCATCTTGTCAGTCGGCGATGCGATGGTGTCGCAGATTCCCTCACTGCTGCTTTCCGTGGCGGCCGGTGTGATGATCACACGCGTGGGAGACGAGGGCGAATCCAAGCCACTATCGCTCGGCGACGAGATCGGCAAGCAACTAACCACCAGTGCGCGCGCGCTTTACTTTTCGAGCTTGCTGCTGCTGGGGTTCGCTGCAGTGCCCGGCTTCCCGAGCGGATTGTTCTTGCTGCTGGCCGCCACGTTGGCGTTTTGCGGCTACCGCCTCGGCAAACGCGAGCCCGAAGCGGCGACGCATGCGAGCGAGGCTGTCACCGCCATGCAGCGAGCCGGCTCGAAGGTCGACGTCCCTGCCATCCTGACGCGCGCGCCACAGTTTGCGTGTCCCGTCGGCGTGCGCATCTCCCCGGATCTCGTGGGCCGCCTATCGCCTGCTGCACTCGACAAATCGTTCGGCACCGAGCGCGCACGCTTGCAGGAATATCTTGGGCTGCCGTTCCCGGGCATCACGATCTGGACCAACGATGCCTTGCCGCCGTCGACGTGCGAACTGCTGATGCATGACGTGCCCTATTGCGCGATCGAAATGCCGCCTGGGAAAGTGATGTTGCCGGACACCAATTCGTTCAGCGTCGATGGGACGTTTCACGCGGAAATCGCGGCGTTGACTGATCGCTGCGAACAACGGGGCGGCCTCGACGGCGGCCCCGGTCCGACATGGTGGATCGACGAGAAGCAACTGCCGGTCAAAATGCCGGCATGGCGCCCTGAACAGGTAATCGCTCATGCCTCAATTGCGATGCTGCGCCGGCACGCGTCGCTCTTTTTAGGCATCCAGGAAGTGCAGTGGATTCTCGATCAACAGAATGCCGAATACCCGGGGCTTGTGACCGAAGTGCAGAAGGTGCTGCCTCCGCAGCGCATCGCTGATGTGTTGCGCCGCCTGCTCGAAGAGCAGATTCCGATCCGCAACATCCGGAACATTTTGGAGAGCTTGATCGTCTGGGGCGCCAAGGAAAAGGACATGTTGATGTTGACCGAGTATGTGCGCGGCGACATCGCTCGGTTCCTCGCCCACCGTGCCACCGGCGGCACGCGACAGTTGCCCGCGGTCATGCTAGATCTGCCCGTCGAACAGCACATTCGCCAGTGCATCAAGCAGACGCCGACCGGCAATTACCTTGCGTTGCCGCCCGAGGAAGCAGGCTACCTGATCGACCAGATCCAGTCGTTTGTCGGTGAAGCGCCGCGTGACGGTGTGGCGCTTGTCACGTCGATGGATATTCGTCGATACGTAAGGCGGATGATCGAAGCAAGACTTGGCTGGCTGTCCGTCTATTCCTACCAGGAGCTCGGCGAGCATGTGGATCTGCAGCCGCTTGGCCGCGTGACTATCTAACCCCGCCTGCCCCCTCATCGTTAGGACATCCATGATTGAATCTCGCGTGCGACGCATCATCCCCGGCGAACTCGGGGCGCAGCAAAAGGCTGAGGATGCGCGCGCACGCCGGTTCGACTACGCAGCGCTTGCACGGCGCGCACGCCCTGGCCGCGCGCCCGTCAGCCCATCGGATTCCGGGCGGGAAGCGGCGGGAAGCGCTGTCGTTGACGAACCCTCGCAACTCTTTCATTGGCGCGATGACTCGAGCCGAGACAGTCGTGCCGATGAGCCGATCGATGCCGACGATCAAGCCGCAGCCAGTCAGCGCGAGGCACTGGTCCAACAGGTTTCCGGCGCATCGGTGCCTGTTGTCGACGCGCTGTTTCGCACGCAGGCTCATTTCCTGGAGTTGGCGACGTCCCTCGCAAGCGAAGTCGCCGCGTTCTGCGCCGACCCCGCTATCGGCAGCGCCGGCAATTGGGACGTCCAGATGCCGCTCGACAAGACGATCCTGCCCGACACGACTTTATATCTCTCGCTTTCGCCGTTCCAGCTTTCGCTTCGTTTCGATACATCCAGCATAGAGACAAAGACCTTACTCTTGCATCACAGCACCATGCTCGAGCGCGAAATAGACTCGCTCCTGAAAGCGTGGAACGCACCACGCGACATCGAGTTGATGGTGTGGTGAGTGAGATCGCCGGATCCCCACGCAGTGCATGAGCGCTGCCCTTTCGATCACAATCGCATGGATTATCCGATCGCTGAAATGCCTACGAATGTCGAACACGTCGATAGGCACGCCACACCCTTGATCGATCCCGGCGAGACTCGAAGAGTCCTTGTACCCGAGGGCGCAACGCGCACCGGGAGATTGCCGTTGCGGGCCATTTCACCCCTCGTTGCTCGCACGGCAAGGCTCATTTGCAATACCCGGGTCGCTTCGATTGCGCAACGTCTGCCGAACATCGATGCGTGGCAAGCGTCCGTGGATGACGCAGGCGCCGCATCGCTTGACGCCTTCGACGAGCCAGGCATGCTCGAGCTCGCTCATCCGGCCGGGCGCATTTTCGTCACGTTCGACCTGGCCGCCTATCCCGCCCTCGACATCGCAGCGTGGCCCGCGCGCGGCGGCACAACCTCGCCCGCCGATGCCGAACGAGCATTACGCGTCGCAGTGGCCGGCGTGATACTCGAACCGCTACTCGTGCGCCTGTCGACCTTGGGCCTCAACGATCTGCACGTGCTGCGGCTGACGCGCAACGCCCACGAAGTCGCGGCACGGGTCGATCTTGCGAGAATCGATCTGTCCTTCACGCTCGACGGGCGCGCTCATGCCGCCTTCGTCGCCATCGACCCCGCGCTGCTGCCGCTGCTGGAAGGCTTGCACGCCTCGCAAGCCACCCGCGCCGTGCAGGCGGCGTTGCAAACCACCGATGCCTTGCCCTCCGGGCAGACAACGCTCGCGGACTGCCGCGTCCCCGGGCGGATCGTGCTGGGTGCGCGACGTCTGTCGATCGAAACGCTACGCGCGCTCGCCCCAGGCGACGTGCTTTTGCGCTCGCTCGCGAGCACCCTCTCGCCCCTTGTCGCCGGCGCGGCCGAGCACGCCGCGGCCAGCGCCATCGCCGCATGGGGCACGCCCGGCCTGACCCGTCTGCACGCACCCGTGACGATCGACAAGCACACGCTTCTCATTGTGAAAGAGCCGACAATGACCGATAAATTTGACCCAGCCTACCCCGGCGATTCGCTCGCCTCCGATCAACAGGAGAGTCCGATCGATATCGGCGAGCTGGATCTGCCCGTTCAGTTCGAAGTCGATACCGTCGCCTTACCGCTATCGCAGCTCTATGCGCTGCGTCCCGGCTACGTGCTCGAACTCTCCACTCCCGTCGCCGAAGCGCAGTTGAAGCTCGTCACGCATGGCCAAACGATCGGCTACGGCGAGCTCGTCACCGTCGGCGAACACCTTGGTATCCGAATCCTGAAAATGGCGCATGGCGATGGTCCAGTTCAGTAACGTCACCGGGCTGCTGCTCGTCGTCCTGGCGATCAGCCTGATCCCGTTCGTGGCAATGGTCGTGACGTCGTACGCGAAAATCGTGGTCGTGCTCGGTTTGCTACGCAATGCACTGGGCGTGCAACAGGTGCCGCCCAATATGGTGCTCAATGGGATCGCTATCCTGGTCTCGCTGTACATCATGGCGCCCATCGGCATGCAGGCCGCTCAATCGTTGCAAGGGCAACAAATCGACGGTCAACCGACGCAGGCCTTGATTCAAGTGTTCAGCGCTGCGCGTGAACCGTTCCGCCTCTTTCTCGAGAAGCACGCGCATGAGCGCGAGAAGCGTTTCTTTATCCGCTCCGCCAGCGTCGTGTGGCCGAAGGAGGCCGCGCGCGCGTTGCACGAAAACGACATGATCGTGCTGGCGCCCGCCTTCACCCTGAGCGAACTGACAGACGCATTCAAGATCGGCTTCTTGCTTTATATCGCGTTCATCGTGATCGACCTGATCATCGCCAACGTTCTGTTGGCAATGGGGCTTAACCAGGTGCAGCCGACCAACGTCGCGATTCCGTTCAAGTTGCTGCTGTTCGTCGTGATGGACGGTTGGTCGACGTTGATCCATGGTCTCGTGACCACCTACCGTTAGCATGCGGAATCAAACGCAGAAGATAACAGCATGGAAATCGATACGCTCATTCGCTTCACCACGCAAGGCATGTTGCTCTGCTTGTACGTGTCGCTGCCGATCGTGATCGTCGCATCGGTCGCCGGGCTCGCGGTTTCGTTCCTGCAGGCGATTACGTCGATGCAGGACCAGACGTTGTCGCACGGCGTCAAACTCGTGGCGGTGATGATCGCGATCGCGATCGCTGCGCCGATTTCCGCGGCGGCCATCTTGCATTTCGCCAATGAAGTCATGCAGGCGGCGATACCGCAATGAAAAACACCCGAGCGACGTTGCCGTCAGCGGCCGCGAATCTCGGCGCGGCCCACGAGGCGCAGCGCACTGCCGATATACATGATGAGGCGCGACGGCAGGCGGTGCTCTATCGCGGCACACGCTTCACCAATGCGCAGAATCAGCCGCTCAACACCGCTTCGACCTCGCCGCAGGCGCGCAAGCGCCGCGCAAGACTACCCCAGTCGAGAAGAAGCCGAGGCGAGGTACACGAAGACGAGCCCGGCCATGTACGTTCGCATGAGGAAGAACATGGCGCCATACGCGGTCAAGGCAATGACGGCGGGGGTTCCAGCGGCGATGGCGACAATTCGCATAGCGGCCAAGGCGGACGCGACGACGCCCGCGCAAGGGTGCCCGAGGTGCGCAGCGTCGCGACCTCGCCTGTGCGCCCATACGCGGGCGGCGCGCTGCCTCTGTCCGCCGCACGAATGACCGACCCCGTGCACGCCGAAGCAGTGCGCACCGCCTTTTGCGAGGCACTACTCGCGCTGCGAGACGATCCGAGCACAACGCGCGTCGTCGGCGTTGCCGAACTGCAACTCGACCGCCTCGATGCCATGCAGGCATGTCAATCGCTTCGCACCCCCGAAGCGATGGGCGCGCTACGTCAACGGCTCATCGATGCAAGCAAAGACTCGCGCGGCAAAAAAAACCCGTTCAATTTGCTGCTGCCATTGTTTCTGCTCATGAGCGAACGGCCTCTCACTACGACAAGAGAGAAGGAGTCGCGCAGCAAGTTGACATTGCAACGCGACGCAACGCTCGCGCGCGGTCAGCGCGCTCAGTGAGCCGGAAAAACATCGAATCGGCGTACATTCGCGCGTCCATTGCCGGCTTCGCATAGGTCGAAGCATGACGTCGTGCAATGACTAAAGTAGCGTCAACGGCCGCTCGGTATGCATGTTCGCTGCCGCGATCCGATCAACTCAATCGCCACACGATGAAATTACTGCGCATTCTGACTGGCGTCCATGCAGGGGTGGAATTGCACCTCGGTGCCGGCGCGCATCGGATAGGCTCCGACAACGACGCCGACATTCGCATCTCCGACTGGAGCGGCGCTGACGTGCTGCTGACGGTCGACGACACGGGCGTCGTCGGTGCGCAGCGTCTGCTCCCCGAATTACAAGCGCTCGCGCAGCCTGAGGCGCAGCAGACGTTGGCGAACGACGGCGCCGAAACGATGGACCCCGGCACGGTGCTCCTGATCGATTTCGTGCCGATGCGGTTCGACGACAAGGTGCTTTGCGTCGGCGCGGACGACGCCGTCTGGCCCAGCGACCTCGACCTATTGTCGACCTTGCTCGTCAAGCCTCACGAGGCTCGCCACGAAGCCGAGCGCTCGCGTCAGCGCAAGCTCGTCGGTGCAGTGCTTGGCTGCGCGATGCTTGGCGCCGTGGTCGTGATCGGTTCCGTGCTGATCACGACGGTCGTGAGCCGTGCAGCGCTTCCGCGCGATTCGGGCGATCTCGCGCAGCGTGTGAACCGGGCTCTTGCGCAAGCGCATATGGGCGAATTGCATGCCCGGCTGCACGGCAACAACGTCATCGTCAGCGGCATGGTGCCCACGCCCGAGGACGACGCAACGGTGCGCAGGGTGCTGACGCAGTTGTCGTCGACGGCGATCAAGCGCCAGTACGACATCGCTCAAAACGACGCGCGCGATATCGAAGACGCGCTCGGCGCTCAGCGCGTGCATGTGGCGTACGCCGGTCAGGGCGCGTTCGACATCACCGGCAAAGTGGCCGATCCGGCTAACGTCGAGGCCGCCCTCACTCGTATCCGCCACGATCTGAGTGCGAACGTGAAGGAGTTGCGCATGCAGCTCACACAATCGAACGACTCTGCGCCGCCGCCCCCTTCTTTCTCGGAATTGATGTCATCCGATGACGTGCGCTACGCGGAAACACCCGATGGCGTCAAGCATATCTACGTCGATCCCGAAATAGCCGATGCCCCCGCGTCCGACGCAAGCTTCGGCGCGGCCGCGGGAGTGGACGGCGCGTCCGGCGCGCAAGCCACCGCCCAGCCGGGCGCAGCCAGCGGTGTCGCGCAAGCCGCCGCCGGCCAACCGAACGCTGCACGCGGTGTCGCGCAATCGGTCGGCGGCGCCGCCGCCCCTGCTGCCGTCGCATCGACTTTCCTACCGTTGCCGAAGTAAATCACTGGAGATGATGGACATGTATGAGCCATTCGAATCTTGCGCGACTGCCTTCAGAAACTTGAAGGGCACGCTGGCAGATCCTGCCGCGAGCCAGCGCTTGGCTGCGATTCGGGAGGCGCTCGAAGCGAGCGCAAAGAACATCAGCGCGGCGACGGGCGCAACCGAGATCGATCGCGACAATCTCGCCAAGCTGTATCGGGGCATGCTGGCCGCCAGCCGGATCGTTTCTCACTTGCAGGATAAGCAAGCAGCGTCTTAGCGCCACTCGCTAGCAGTACGGGACACGGGTATCGAGCTGTTCTTGCACGGAGTCGTCCGTGTCTATGTGTAATCAGGCAACTTTTCAATTCTGACCAAGGAGGGCATATGGGTAGTCTTACTTCTCTCGGCGCAATGGCAACGGCAGATGCCGATCAGGGCATCATGACGGCGGCCAGCATGAAGTTTCAAACGGATTCGGCCAACAACAGCTTGCAGGTGAGCGCGGCCGATGCCGTTGCTAAATTGGCGACGTCCATTGGGAACAAAGTCTCCCAGGTTTCAGGCGCGGCGCACTGACGTAGCAGGCAAATTGTGCCCTGCGCGTGCATCTCTTGTGCGCGCTGTCGTACCGATGTCGGCCGGCATGAGCCACTGGCGCTTGCCGGCCGTTTTCTTTCTAGCGCCTTCGTCGATTCACATTTCTTGTCCCGAGTGCCTTGACCAGCTCAGACGGTTCAGAACGCTACGCGCAATTGATCCGCGATCTCTGCGACACGGTGGGTCTGCCCGACGTCGACCATGTATTGCGCACTCGCCAGATCGAAGTGGAAGGCTTCGACGTCCGGCTCGATTACTTCGACAACGACCTGGACGCGATGTACGCGAATTTCCATTACGGCGCCGTGACGGCGGGACGCACGCTAACCGTATTTCGGTTGATGCTCGAAGCGAATTTGGTGATTTACGCGCAGGATCAGGCGCAACTCGGGCTCGACACCGATACGGGCGGCATCGTACTGGTGCTGCGCGTGCCGATGACACATGACGTTGACGGGGGCGTGCTCGCCGATCTGCTCGCGCACTACGCCGAGCATGGCCGCTATTGGCGGCAGAACATCATTGAATCGACCGACGATATGTTCGAAGGCCTCGTCTCAGGCGAATTTATCTGGCTGCGGGCTTGATCCAGCTGACGCCGATCCGATCTGAGCACCAGCGATAACGGTCGGCACGCCGCTTGATCACGCGCGTGCCGACTCCGACCTCAATGCACGCTCGCCATCGCCCTTGCGATAGCCTGGATGAGTCCGGCCATGCTCTCGCCGATTTTCACCAACGAATTCCAGAGATGGTGCAACGGCGATTGCCCGTCATTGAACATCGGCGAGCGCATCGGCTGATTGGGCGGCATCGGCATCCGGGGTTGCCGAATTTGCGACTGCGGCATCTGCGCCGGATTCGGCATCGAAGGACCGGCTACGCCGGGCGGCAGGGAATAGCCCGTGGGAAAGGGCGGCGCAGCAGTCACTGCCGCAACAGATGATGCCGCTCCTTGCGGCGCACCTGTGGCATCTTTGCTCACGCGAAAGGAACCATTCGTCCATTTTTTTGACGCCACTCCCTTGCTTCCCAGTAGCTTCAGTGGGCCGCTCAACTCGCGTGCTTCCGCCGCCCCCACATCAACCTGATCGGGTGTGGCGGTCGGCCCAACAGGCGTTGGTGCGACTGTTGGGCGTGCGACGGTGAGTTTGGTAGTGGGCGTGCTCATCGCAATAAACCTGTCTGTGGAGATCGCGGGACCGGCGTCGATATGCCGGACGTACTATGACGATAGTCCGAGGGATCGACACGCGCCGACATGCATGCGAAGTCGAGGTTAGCCGCCCGAACACCTTCGCTCCGACACGCTCAGGTTCGCAACGCTGCCCCTGTTGCCGCCGAGCACGCCACAGAATGCAAGCTCGCACGAACGACCGCGTATGGAGTGCTCGATGTCTGCGTTTCACGCGCCCGAATTGATCGAATCCGACGAACTCCTTTTGCGCCCGCCCGAGCCTCGCGACGCTCAAGCGCTCTTCGACGAAATGTTTAGCGATCCCGACACGGTGCGCCATCTCACCTATCTTCGCCACACGACGCTTGACGAAACGCTCGCTTTCATCGATATGGCTCAGAAGGATTGGCAAAGCGGCGTGCTGCCGCGTTGGGTGCTCGAAGACAAGGCGACCGGCCGGCTCACGGGGATAATCGAGTTGCAGCCGCGGCCGCCCCGTGCGGAAGTCGGCGTCATCATCAGCCGTCGCGGCGGCGCCCGGCGGCGACGCGCAGGACTCGACGCCTTGCGCAAATTCCTTGAATGGCTGATCGCCCAGCCACAGATCTATCGGGTCTTTGCATGCTGCGCAGTCGACGGTAATGCGTACACCGCCATGGAACGCCTCGGGTTCACACTCGAAGCGAAGCTGACCAACTATGAACATCGCCCCAATCTCGGACTGCCCGCCGGCGACAGCTATCTGTACGCCATGACTCGCCCTTTGGCGCCGCCCCATATGGCAGACACGTATGCTTGGATGGATCAGCATTTCAGTGTCGAGTTGGACTGAAGCCGGGCAAGAGCATGCCGACGCTCCCCCATTCTCAACGGTTGGCGAGCGCTCGGGTCGGCGTAATTTCAGAGGACCACATTGATGTCCACCACAACGCCTAGATTGATTCCCGGACCGATTCCCGCCCCCGCGGGCGCTTCCACCGGGGCGGCCGTAGGGCCGTCAAACGGCCCTACGCGCGCGAGCGACGCCCGCCCACAGGCGACCGACCGTGCCCGCGGCGGCCGGCTCCACAAGCTGTCCGAACTTCTGACTTCCCGTCGATCTGCGACGGCGAGCGACGCACCCCGAGCGACGTTCAGAGCGCGCGGGGCAGACACTTCTGCGCCCGTCAGTCCGGCCGATTCGAGCTCGCAGCATCGGCAGGCGAACTACGGTCCCGCTTACTCCACGTACACCCAACCCAACCCCGCCGAAGTACGCTACGGCGCTACGGGAATGCGAGGCCCCGGCGGAGCGCTGACGGCGATAAGCCATGGCGCCGCCGCCCTTGCCATTGGCGTGCTGGGCGCTGCTGCGATGAGCAGTTTCGGGTTCTTCCCAGTTTTGATCGGCGTCGCCGCCTACTCGTATATACGGCGCGCGCACCACTACAACCTCGCATATGGAGGCATGGGCCCGTATGGCGGCATGGGCCCGTACGGCAGCATGGCCCCGTATGGAGGCATGAACTCGTACCAAGATTCGCCGCAGCCGCACCACGCGTGGCAACAGCCGAATCAATATCAAGCATGGCAACAGCCCAATCCGTACCAGGCGTGGCAAGAGCCGGATCCGTATCAAGCATGGCAACAGCCGGACCCATATCAAGTCTCACAGCAGCAACCAGTGATGCCACCTCAGGCCGGACCGGTTGCGCAACCCCCGCCGGCGCAGCCTCGCCCCAACCTACCGCCATCGCGGCCTCGTCATGCCAAGCCAGCGCCGCCTAGCCCCTCGGGGCGCTTCTCGCAACCAACCGCTCAAGCGGCAGGACAAGTGCAGCGCCCCAAGCCGAGCGCACCGAATCCAAGCATCGTAGACGAGGGGGACCCCTGGGTGCCCCCCCAGCCTGATGATCCGGAGCCCGACTATGTGGCCTATTATTCACGCCTCCCATCGGACTCGTAGCGTCAAACTCCGAGGTGTGGCGACGGGGACTCAGCGGAGGTCGGCGGGCCAACGCATAACAGGCTTGCTCCAGCTTCGCCGAGCCCGGCTGCCCGGACGTGGGAGACCGCACGCGCGGCGTGGCCCAACTATCGCCCCCTACGCCTCGACGTGGCGCCAGGCTTTCAGAGAAGGTTGCGCGATCCCCTCGTAGGGGGCGCGTGTCCCCCCGTTCGACTCATTTCCCAGGCCTCCGGCAAACACTCGATAAGACCAGCGAGCGCATGCCGTCGATACGCATTGTCGGCGCACGCGCTGGCGAGCTCGTATACCTTGCGCCACGCGGCCGTGGTCTCATGGCGCGGCGCCTGTGTCAGAAGCAACTCGTTCGCCAGCGCCTTCCACAACCTCATTTCCTCGCGCGTGCGCAGCGACGCGCTTGCACTGACACGCGTCAGCACGATCCGAATCATGCGCAGGTACTCTGGCACCGGCGACAGCACGCGCCAGAGCGGCGCCGAGGCCTCGATCAGCGCGATCGCGATTTCGAATCGGTCGTTGAATACGGACCACTTGAGCGCAGCGCGAAGCTCGTCGAGTTCGAGCTCGACGCGATCCCTCTCATCGCCAGCCGCACAGACACCGTGCCGTAAGTCCGTCGAAAGCCGTGCCGCGAGTGAACGAGCATGCGCAGCGGCTGCCCGTCCCAGCTCGTTTGTCAGCGCTAGCGCATCGCTCGCGAACAGACGGACCGGCCCCGGGAGCCGCAGCACAGCAGCGCCCTTGCCCTCGATCCGCTCGACCAGGCCTGCGCTAAGCAGATCGTCCAGACGCGCTTCGCACCGCGCGTGCGTTTGCGCCGTGTCCGCATTGCTGTCATCCAGCGGCGGCGCGATCTGCGCGAACATGCCGATCGCCGCATCGCGGGTGAACTCGCCGCTGAAAATGCCGAGCCACCGTAGTTGCGCCCGCGTGTCGTTATCGAATTCGTCGTGGAGCAGTTCGACTACCGTCGCGATCGCGGCCTCGGGCGACAGCGCAGTGTCGGCCCTTCCCGCGCGGCGCGCCATGCGCTCCTCCAGCTTGTTTGCAAACGCAAGCAACGCGGCCTCGAGCGGCGCCCGATCGTCCATGCGACGAGCAATCGCCGATGCGGCAAGTTCGAGCGCTAGCGGTGCGCCGCTGAGCCGGCGGGTGATCAGCGCGGCCATCGAGACGGCATCTGGCGCGAGACCACCGAGATCGAACGCAGCAAACAGCGTGGCATCGGCTAGCGAGCGTTGGCCCAGCTTGTGCTGATACGTATCGCGCAGGACAGCGAGACGGGTGAGCAGCAGTCGACACGCGTCGAATGCCAGGGCTTCTTCAATCCTGATATCGCGATAATCGGGCGCGCCAAGCGGACCGACAGCCACGACTTGCTCCCGCCTGATCGACAGTGGCGCCGTCGCGGTGACGATCACCTGCAGCGCGGGTGCAACGCTCACGAGCCTTTCAATCAAGCCGCCGAGCGACGCCCTCAACGGTCCGCAGCAATCGATGATCAGCAGCAAGCGGCGCGCACCGATCGCCGCGGCCAATTGTTCCGGCGTGCTCCAATCGTGTGCCAGCTCGATCCGCATCGCCAGCGCAAGTGTACGAATGAGGCCGTCTGGCGGCATCTGCGGCGATAGCGCAACCGACCCGATCCCGTCGGGGAAATGCGTGACCACGCGCCGCGCGACCTCATGTGCGAGACGCGTCTTCCCTAGTCCGGGTGCGCCGACCAACGTAATGGCGCGGGCCGTCGACATCAGGCCGAGCAGTTCGGAGAGCTCCGCATATCGGCCGATAAACGGCGTGCAACGCAGCGGCACGCATGCCGTCGAAGGGTTGGGAATCCCGAGTGCAGCACTGAGCGGATAGGTGGGCGCCGGCTCGCTTGCGGCAGGCGCCCCGCTTTGCGACTCCAGGTTTTTGGCGGAGCCGACGAAGCGATAGCCAAATCCTGCCATCGTCGCAATCAAATCTCGATCTTCACCCAGCGCACGGCGCAACGCCGACACCTGTACCTGCACGGAATTGATTTCGACGTTCGGGCGTCCCCAGATCCGGTTCGCTAGTGCGGCAAACGAAACCGGTCGGCCATCGGCTTCGACGAGCGCGGACAAGAGCGCTAGCGCGCGAGCGCCGACGGCAACCGGCGCGCCATCCGCGGTGAGCCGGAGCGGGTCTTGTGTCAGACGATACCGGCCGAAAACAATGACGGGTCGTGTAGGTCGCAGCAACGTCACCTGAAATCTCCGATGGACAGGTATACATTCTCGGCGCGAACTGCGTCGTGAAATGCGTAGATATTCGTAGTTTTGCGAACTTTCGAAAGGCTTCGATTGGGCTCGTCTACGCCCCGGAGAAGTACCGGGGCGAAAGCGACGGCAAGGTCCGACTGGATCGGCCCCCACGTAGAGGAGCCGCGTGCGACAGGACGTCGATGGGCTCAATTGCGCGAGCTTCGCTGTGCCAACGACGCCTTCGTGCTCAGAGGCATGAGCCGCGCTGGCGGCACTGTATCGTCGCGTGCATTGAACGAGCGTCGCCATATGACGGGGCGATGTCGTTCAGCATTCGAGATTCAGAATCAACCGTTGCGCTCATGTCGCACCGAAGGATCGCTATGTCCGACTTTAGAGTTTCCCGTGGGGCGCCGCAGGGCGTGCCGCCCGAGCATGCAGGGCAATCGCCGGGGCGAGCTGCGCAGCCGGCGGCCGGCCAACCCACCACCCAGACATCGGGGCAATTCGGGCCGGCCGTGCCGCTGCGACCACAACACGCGCCGACCGTAGGCGTGAGACAGGCGCAACCGGGCAAGCTTCGGCAACTCTTGCATTTTTTGAACAACTCGAAGCAGCGTTCAGCGAATCCTTCCCAGCGGGAAAACGTGGTGCCCGGCCAACCTCTCGGGCAAGCGCCGGTTAGCTACTCCCAACCGTATCCCAACGGCGGACCGGGCGCGGCGCAACCTTACGCGCAGCCCTACCAGCCGACGACGCAGCCCAGTCGTGCGCGCAGCTACGTGCGACCGGCGCTGATCGGAGGAGCAATCTCCGCAGCGTTGCCGACGCTGCAGTTGTTTGCTGCTCTACCGAGCGGCGGTGGCGGCCTCGGACCGGGTACGCTTCTCGGATACGGCATCCCGATCATCCTGCGATCGTTCATGATTGGCGCCGGCGTTGGTGCGGCCGTGAGAGCAGTTCGGCAACGCGCGCGAGAAAGACGCGAGCGACAGCAACTTGCTTGGCAAGGGCAGCAATCGGGGCCGCAAATGTACCCGATGCAGCGACCCGGCAGCATGCCCCGGCCGGGCTACGCCCCAGCGCCTCAACAGCCCGGCGGTTATCCGCAAGCCTATCCTGGCAATGCGGGCGCCCCCCAACAATGGCCCCTTAGCCAGCCACAATCGTGGCCGCCGCAAAACGGTAGGCCTGCTTCGCCGCAACCGCCCATGCCCGGACAGCCTTTGGGGACGTTCGGTCCGGCGCATCCCAGCTATAACGCGCCTGCGCAGCATCCGGCAGCGCAACCCCCAACCGGCACCTTCGGACCGCCGCCGGTAGCCTACGGCGCGCCTGCGCCGCGGGCACAGGCGCAGCAAGCGGGCCATGTGTCATCGCCCCCTGTGCCGCCGCAGCAATACAACGGCCCCGCCCAACAACCTGCGCCTACCGCTCAACGTGCGTTCCCCAACGATACATCGGGCGCGCAGACCGCTGCGCAAGCCCTACAAAGGTTCGCGCCGGAAGAGAGAATGAACGTCTTCAACAAGATGCTTCAGGGGCTACAGAATTATCCTGTCGTGCGGGAACGCGCGCCAGGATTTGCGAATCTAGCGCAAGCGATTCCCTTGCTGTCGGACGACGCTCGAACGCCGGGTGGTCGTGTCGATGAAAAGCTTGTCGCTTTCCGGGCGCTCTACGCCGAAAAGAAAAACTTGTCCATCCGCGGTGCAAATGCGCTTCATGCTGCGTTGCGCGAAGTATTCGGTTCGCTGACAGCCGGGGCGCAAGCCGCATTCTTGCGTGACAACAAAGATGCCGACTTCCCTGCGCCAAAGACTGTTTAAGCCGCTAGCCGGAGCCCGGTTGTGGCCCCGGCCAATTTTCGTCTAAAGCCGCTCGGCCCTAAAGCCGCGCGAAACAGCGCGGCTACTCAGAGGCAATCTCGCTCGTCGTCCGTGCAGGTGCGCGCGCCTCGCGCACCGCCCCGGCTCGCTCTTGCTGCAGCATCCCCCACCGCCGCGGGATCGCGGCGATCTGGCGCGCGTATTCGTCGCGCAGCGCGGGCGTCGCTGAATGGTAGGCACCGACCGCCGCCCAGGTGTTGCCGTATTTGTTGACTTGCCGGCGCAGTTGCCAAGCCGCGATATAGATGTTCTTGCAGGGCGACATCAAAGCCTCTCTGTCGACGCCGTATTGCGCCAGCGTAGCCAAATGAATGGTGTTGATCTGCATCACTCCGTAATCGATCGAACCGTTCGCATTGACATGCCTGGCGTCAGGACGATTACGCGACTCCTGCCATGCGATCGCACGCAGTATCAGCGGATTGACATGCTGATACGCAGCGGCATCGTCAAAGCAGTTGCCATACGCGAGCGATGCGGCGCCCATGCCCCAGATCCCGATTAGGCAGGCGAAGCCGGCGCGCGAGATAGAAGGCGCACGATGCGTGGGGGCGGCTGAGCCTCTGCAGCGAGAGGCGTTGCGCGCTGAACGTAGAGATGAGACGCTCATTGAAGTCTGAATAGGCACATGAGGCCGTCATTGTTTTGATGACGCATTGTGCGTCTATCGCTTGAGCTTCAAGCCTTCATGAGCGAAGCGCGAACGACAGAAACGAAGGCGATGCATGACCTCGCCATCCTTCGTAGTCTTGAGGCATTGCTCGCTGACTTCCATGTGATAGCGAAGCGTTGGGTGCGCGCGCGACGAAGCGGCTTCGAAGCGCATAAACACCCCGTAAGATTGGCCATCTTGACGAAGCGGCCCGATCCGGGTCCAGTACGGACGCTGGCGCAGTGGAAAGCGTCTCGTTGTCCGGCAAGACACTCCCCCTGCCCGCTCGCTGAGCGTTATCGACACCGGCGCAGTCTGCGGCCCATGGCCTACGAAAGTGCGTCGGACTATGTCCAATGCCCCTGTTCGTCGATCGCCTCCAGTACAGGGAACGGCACACTCAAGTTCGCGAAATCGTGATCTCCGGTCGCGCTCGTTCGGGTATTGAGCGAAACGCCGATGTTCAGCCCGGGGCTGCGCGTCGCGCTGTTGCGCTCTCTGATTGACAGCTTGCGCGGCACCCACGCCCTCGGATTGCCAAAAATCTTGCCGTGCCGCGCTTCGACAAATGCATCCACGTCCGGATCATTGCCGCTTTGCTGCGCGAGCGCCGTCAGCATATCGATTGAAGCGGCCGGGTCACGAAGCAATCTCAGGCCGTATTTGTACGCGTGATTGAACTGGCGATTATGGCGCACTGTCGCCACGTATTCCTGCACGCGCGCGCGGGCAAGCGGCACCGGATCGGCCAATGCTTCGGATGGGCTCGCAGCGCCGCGCGCATCGGATCCATGATTTGCTACCAACGTGCGCACCAGATGAGCACGCGCACCGTCGATCGTGTCCGCGTAGCGCCTGCCGCTGAGCTCTTCGCGCTCGAGCGTGCATGCTCGATAGTTCAGCTTGTCGTTTTCGATCGACAACGTCAGTTTGGCGGTGCCGCCATTGTCGGCAAGTCCGACCGTCGCAACCAGGGCGTCCAGAGAAAGCAGTCCCACGCTGCTGCGCCCGTTCGCATCGAGCGGATGCGAGAACCCCGGCGCAATGCCGCCGCGCCACTGCACGAGGTTTCCTGCCCCGACATAACGCTGCTCGATCCGATAACGACCGCTTCGCTCGGTGGTGCCGCCCTCCTGCCGCGACTTTTCCCACCCCATGCCAATGGAGGGTCCCGCGCTGACGCCAAAGAGCTTCGCAGTTTTGCCGGATTTCGGATCGCGGGCGGATCGCGGGCCGAAGCTGAAGAGCTTGGCGCTCGCAGTCGCATCAACCGTTACGCCGCGCTTCGAGGTGCTAGCGCGAGTGTCGGTCCAACTGATCGACACGTCGGGATGATCGAGGCCAAGCTCCGCAAGCCGATTGAACGAGCCGTTAGCCCCGTCGTCGTGCGGCTGCACGGCTTCGTCCAGGAAATGCTCTACGACAGCCCAAAAAATCGCTCGCGTCGCCTTGTCGTCGAATCCGCTGCCATCGGATTTGAGGCGATGAGGGACGCGCACCGTGACGCCCGAGGCCTCCGTCAACTCCTGAGAGTGAAGCGTAACGTTAGTGGCAAGCCCAACGCGCAGATTGGTCAACGCCATTTCGACGTCATAGCCGACAAGCACGCCGGCGCCCGCTTGCCTTTGCGACGTCTTTGCCCTGCCGACGAACATTTCGAAACCATGCGTGCCATGGTTGAACTCGACTACGGTTTCGCGTGCGCGCGATGCGCGCAAAGTGAGCCGAGGTGAAATGGGAAAAACGTGAGCGTGCGTCATCGCATTCAGACCGCTCGTGCTGAAGCGCTGACTACCGCCGTCCGCCAGTCGCAAACGCGCGCTGGACGGCAAATTTTCTACCAGCTCTTTGAGCATCGCGCGCACCTCATCGAGGCGCTCGGTTTCGAGCGTCGCACCGATCGGGCCGCCGAATTCTCCAAACAACTCTTCGGCAGCCGCGCGCACGAAGGACCTGGCCGGAAGCGTCGGGCCGCTCGGCCGAGCCAGCGAGCGCAACTGATCGAGCGACGCCCAGAACGGCGAGTCGTCGGGCACGCGGGCGACCTTGCCCCAGAGAGCGAGCCGCTCTGGCGTATAGGCCCGCTTGGCGACCGACCTGAACGGCTTGGCCTTGGCCAGTTGCTGCGGCGTCATCGTGGCCCAGCGCGCCGTGGCTCGTCGCAAGTCGGCCAAGACGGCGGGGGGGGCCCCTTTCATTTTGTCCAGTTCCTCACACATCTGTTGCGCACGCCGTGCAACGGCGACGATAGCCTCTTCGTCCATACGTCCGTGCGCAAAGCCGCCGAGCTCCAGCCAGGTATGCAACGCGGCCAGCTCGACCAGCGAATGTTTTGGTCGCGCATGCGTGAGCACCGCTGCGCTCTGCAGCTCGGGGTTCAGCGTCAACGTCGAGAGGCTGTCGCGCAGCCCCTGCCGATAAAGCTCCTGCTCCTGCTTCGCCGTCTTTCTCGTCGCACCTTGCGTTCCGAGTCGCAATGCAGACAGCGGCGATCCTTCCCGGCCACGGAATAGTCGCGGCAGCAGCGTTTTCCATCGGCTTTCGCCAACGCGCGGAACGGTCTTCAGCACGAACTTGTTCAGACGCTCGCGAACCTTCGACAAATCGGTGTTGCGTCCGTCTTCAGTGAACGACTGCTGCCATGCAAAGAGCGCTCCCTTTTGGTCCGGTGTCAGCGCATCGCGCCCCCGTTCCAGTCGGGTAGAAGCGGCGTCGAAGGCGCGCCTGGCCAACGCGTGCGGCCCACGTTCATTAAACGTAAGCGGGCCGCCGCCGAGCTTGGCTCGCAACAAAACCGCGCCAGGCGCACCATCATGCACGCCAGCCGCGGGCAACTGCCGTGGCAACGGATCAAGCACGTCAGCGCTCTCGAGCAGCGTCCTGAATGCCGTCCGGTGCGCATCGTCCTTGAATGGCGCCCATGTCGATGTGCGCAATGCATCGAGTATCCCGAAGCCTTCTGTCGAACGCGCGAGCAAGCGCGCGGTCAACCACGCCTCGCGGTCGGCTTCATTCGAAGACACGCGAGTGTGAGGTGCGTCGAAATCGAGCGAGGCAATCCGCTCAAGCGCTCTCTGCGCTCCGGCGACTTGCGTTACGCCCGCCTGCCGCAGAGCCAACGCGAGAAGCGCGCCGCGCATGGCTGCTGCAGCTTCGGTCCTGGGCGGCAGGTTGCTGCCGGCGGCCACCTCGTATGCTCTGCGAGCCAACACGCTCGCTTGCGCGCCGTAATGGGACCGGTCCTCGAATAGCTGCTGCACATAGGCGCGCAGCGCTTCCGGACTCGTGATCGTATCGAGCGGCGTGCCCACGAACAATGCTTCCGGGTACCCATCCGATACCTTCCAGGCACTCTGGCGTCCGATAACCTGCGATACGAGCTGAGCCGTGTCGATCGGCGGCGTGTTCCCGGCCGTCTCCGTGATGGGGGCGCCCGCCTCGCTGCGCTTGCCGCTTTCAACAAAACGCGTCGACCCCGACCTGTGACCGTGCTTGGTGTGCTGATAAAACGCCGTGCTGAAGTCGACCCTGTGCGCGCCCAGCGCGTGCCTCGCGCGCGATAGCGTCCCCTTCATTTTTCCAAGCGCTCCATGAGGGATCACCGGCTGCGGCGCGCCCGGCGCGCAAGGCTGCGAACTCGCGTTCGATGATCCGGGCGTTGTGCCCCCGGATACACCGACCGATTGCACATCAGGCGGCTCTTCTCCGACACTTCTCCGCGACGAGACTTTGCGCCAGTTGAAATCGGGCATGACGGCATGGCGTAGTGGAACCGGGTCGCACTATGCGGGCCGAATGTGACAGGCTGCTTCATCAGCCGTCTCGCTGTGCGAAGCGGTGGACTGAGGAACGAAGTGCGGCTAGCGCTGTTCTCGTCGCCTTCCGGTCTTGTCACCCCCATAACTACGATCCTTGCCCTTCCGAAGAGCGCCGAAAGATACGCCCCTTTAGCTAGCAACCCAGACCGACGCTTTCTGCACGGCTCCACGCCGGTATCGGCCGGCCACAAATGGATCGCAACGACATGGCTGTGCGCTCAGCCCCAAGATCGCGATCGGCAAGCCCAGTCGAACCTCGACTGATCGGCCAGTCTGCTCCAAGCAAGCTCCTTGCCCCGGCATCGCCGTGCAATCTACGAACCTACCCTCGAAAGAAACAAATAGGGTAGCGCGTCCAGTCCGGAGTGCTTCACCTCGTAAATCACGCCACCTCGTTTTCTAGCCGCTTCAGCCACCCCGTTTTTAGCAAGAAATGCAATGCCCACATCCGCTTCGCCCAGCATCGGTACATCGTTCGAGCCATCACCCACCGCGCGCGCTACTTCGATCTGTGCTCTCCGCCAGGCTGCGCGCAGCGCTATGTCGATCAGCGCTACTTCGACCTCGACCCGCGCATGGCTTTCGCGTGTCGCCACAACGGGCCCCTCGTCTGGGACCACGACACACTCGCAGCCGACGGCACAATTGCGGTGGGCGAATCCGGCGCTGGCAAAGCGCGCCCGTCCGCACACGCATACGTACCTCGCGCAATCCCTCACCGCGGCAAAGCACCCAATCAGCTCCGTCTCCGACGTCAGATAAGACAGCTCGATCCGGTCCGCCACGCCAAATCGCCTGCAAAGTTTGCGCGTTTGGAAATCGACGTTGTGCACGCTCGTCTCGGGAGCCGCGCAGGGCAGCCATAACCAGAACATCACGCCGCTAAAACCGGTATCCCAGCCCAAGAAAGACAATCACCGGATCCGCCGTGATGTGCGTCTTGTTGGACAACACCGTCTGACCATTGGCAGCCACGGCATTGCCCGTCGCATTTGTCTTGAGAGACAGATAGGTCACCGACGCGGTCGCGTACCAGTTCTTGCTGATGTTGTAAGACGCGCCCGCGACGAACGCGGGATTCCATGACGGACTGAGCGATGCCGTCACCTGTCCGCCCGGCCCTGCAATCTGCTGCAACGCGCCGCCGAATGTCGAGTTGAGATTGGTATGCGAGAACCAGGTGTAGTTCACGCCGACACCGACGAACGGACGCAGCTTCGCCTGCGCGTCGAAGAAGAAATACTTCAGGAACAGAATGGGCGACCACGACCGGGTGGTAGCGAGCGGCTGCAGATTCCCCAGATTGAGCTTTGGCCCGCTTGCACCGAATGGTGCGGCGTTGCCCTGTGCAAAGAGCTGGAGCTTGGGTGGTATGCCCGCCGCCAGGTCAACGGCGATATTGTCCGTGACGAAATACGTGTTCGAGAGCTCCAGGGTGAACGTGTTATGTATCTGACCACCCGTGCCCGTTGACGTGAAGGTGCCCAAAGCCGAACTGCTCTGCAACGAGGTGGCGGACGACGGGGCAAAGTCGAGCCAGACACCACCCGCGCTGGTTATGAGACTGCCGGCGCTCTGCGCCATCGCGCTGCTGGTACATATCGCGCCTGGTATTAACGCAAGGCATGCGAGTTTTTTGAACATATCCCCTCCACTTTATTTCGTATTACCTATCAATAGTTTTGCATCGGCACCGGTTCTTGCAGCACCTCTCGCAGCGCCTCTTGTAGCGCCTCTTGTAGCGCCGCTCAGAACTGCTCGATTGGGAGGCTCGACCCACCCGACGCCCCGCTGCGGATCGCTTCCAGAAGCGCATTCGCTTTGGGCAGGATCTTGTCGGCGTAGAAGCGCGCAGTGGCGAGCTTGGTGCGATGAAAGTCAGGGTCCTCATTCGCTGCGCTTTTCGCTGACGCAACCAGCGCTGCGCGCCCCATCTGCCAGCCGCCGCACACGTAGCCGGTAAGCATCAGGTAGTCGACGGAACTGGCAAGTGCCGCATCGGGCTGGGTCGCGAGGGCTTGCAGCATCCAGGCGGTGGCGTCTTCAAGCGCCTGCACACCGGCCGCGAGCGCCGTGCCTACGGACGCCACTTCCGTATCCGTGCTGCGCGTGAGCTCCAGCGCGGCCTCACGTATCTCCGCAACCAGGTCGGCCATCCCCGCGCCCTGATCTGATGCGAGCTTGCGACCGGCAAGGTCAGCCGCCTGAATGCCTGTGGTGCCTTCGTAGATCGGCGCGATCCGTGCGTCGCGCAGGAATTGGCACGCGCCCGTCTCTTCGATGTAACCCATGCCGCCATGCACCTGCACGCCCGTCGACGCGATCTCGACGCCCAGCTCCGTGCACCATGCCTTCAACACGGGGATCAGAAGATCGACACGCACCTGGCGACGTGCGCGTTCAACGGCGTCCGGGTCGCGGTGCGCGCGGTCCATGTCGGCGGCCATCACATATGCGAAGGCACGCATCGCTTCGATCTGGGACTTCATCGTCATCAACATGCGCCGCACATCCGGGTGATGGATGATGGCCACAGCGCCACCCGATTTGCTCGATGCGAGCCGTCCTTGGACGCGTTCCTTCGCGTATTCACGGGCCTGCTGATAAGCGCGTTCCGCGATCGCGAGCCCCTGGATACCCACCTTCTGGCGCGCCTCGTTCATCATCGTGAACATATGCGCGAGGCCTTTGTTCTCCTGCCCCACCAGATAACCGATCGCCCCGCCCTGATCGCCGAAGCTCATCACGCAGGTCGGACTCGCGTGAATGCCGAGTTTGTGTTCGAGAGACACGCAGTGCACGTCGTTGCGCGCGCCCGGCGATCCATCGGCGTTGAGGAGAAACTTCGGCACGAGGAACAGCGAGATGCCGCGCACGCCTTCGGGCGCGTCGGGCGTGCGCGCCAGCACGAGGTGAATCACGTTATCCGTCATGTCGTGATCGCCCCACGTGATGAAGATCTTCTGGCCGGAGAGGCGATAGTGATCGCCGTCAGGTACGGCCTTGGTGCGCACGGCGGCGAGGTCCGAACCGGCTTGCGGCTCGGTCAGGTTCATCGTGCCGGTCCACTCGCCGCTGACCATCTTTGGCAGATAGCGTGCTTTCAACTCATCAGAACCATGTTGCCGCAACGCCTCGGTGGCGCCGGCGGTCAACAAAGGACACAGCGCGAACGCCATGTTGGAGGAGTTCCACATCTCCACGGTTGCCGCCTGCAGGAGTTCGGGCAGGCCCTGGCCACCGAACTCGGGGTCGCCGCTCAGGCCGCTCCAACCTCCTGCAACGAACTGCCCGTAGGCAGCCGAGAAACCGTCGGCGGCTACCACGCCATCAGGCGCGAGCCGCGCGCCCTGTTCGTCGCCCGACTTGTTGAGCGGCGCAAGCACTTCAGTCGCAAGCCTTGCGGCCTCCTCGAGTACGGCCTCGGCGAGTTCCGGGGTCGCCTCCTCGTAGCCCGGCAGCGAAGACAACTCGCCGAGTTCCGCCAGTTCCGTCATCACGAAACGCATGTCGCGCAGCGGCGCAATATAAGTGCTCATCATGTGCTCCCGCATTAAGCCTGTTGTAATTTGTCCAGTTCGCGGGACAACTCCGGCAACACCTTGAAGAGGTCGCCCACGATCCAGTAATCGGCGACCTGAAAAATCGGCGCCTCCTCGTCCTTATTGATCGCGACGATCACCTTCGAGTCCTTCATGCCGGCCAGATGCTGGATCGCGCCGGAGATGCCGACCGCGATATACAACTGCGGGGCGATGACCTTGCCGGTCTGACCCACCTGATAATCGTTGGGCGCAAAACCGGCATCGACCGCGGCGCGCGATGCCCCGACCGCCGCGTTGAGCTTGTTGGCAATGTCATCGATCAACGCGAAGTTTTCGCCGGAACCCATGCCGCGGCCGCCGGAGATCACGCGTTGCGCGGACGTCAATTCCGGGCGTTCCGAGCGGGTGAGCTGGTGGCTCACGAAGCGCGAACCTGGCACCTCGGCGGCGGGCTCCAACGCGTCGATCGCGGCCGTGCCCCCTTCGGCGGGCGCGGCCGCGAAGGCCGTCGTGCGAACGGTAATCACCTTGATCGGATCGGCGCTTCGCACCTTTGCCAGCACGTTGCCCGCGTAGATGGGGCGTACGAACGTATCGGCGGATTCGACGGCACTGATCTCGGAGATCTGCGCGACGTCGAGCAACGCAGCGACGCGCGGCATCACGTTCTTCGCGGTCGTGGTAGCAGGTGCGATCACGTGGCTATAGTCAGGCGCGATCTTCACGACGAGCGCCGCCAGATTCTCGGCCAGCGCATGGCCGTAGTGCGTCGCGTCGGCAGAACGAACTCGCGTGACGCCGGCAATGCGGGCCGCCTGTTCGGCGACTGCCGCGCTTTGCGAGCCGGCCACGAGAACATGAATGTCGTCGCCGAGTCGGGCGGCGGCGGTGACGGCGTTCAGGGTCGCTGTCTTGAGCGTCTGATTGTCGTGCTCAGCAATAACGAGTATGGGCATTTTTCTCCCCTTGTATTAGATGACGTGGGCGACGTTGTGCAGCTTGTCGATCAGTTCGGCTGCATCGGCGACGCGGATGCCTGCCTCGCGTTTGGCGGGCTCCGCGAGCCCGAGCGTGGTGAGCCGCGGCTTGACGTCGACACCGAGCGCGTCCGGCGTCACCACATCGAGCGGCCTCTTCTTCGCCTTCATGATGTTGGGCAGCGTGGCGTAGCGCGGCGTGTTCAAGCGGAGATCGGCGGTAATGACCGCCGGCAGATCGACTTCGATCGTTTCGAGGCCGCCGTCGATCTCGCGCGTGACCGTGGCCTTGCCCGCTTCGATCGCGACCTTCGAGGCGAAGGTCGCCTGCGGCCAGCCGAGCAGCGCCGCGAGCATCTGGCCGACCTGGTTCGAGTCGTCGTCGATCGCCTGCTTGCCGAGCAGCACGAGTTGCGGCTGCTCTTTATCCACTAGCGCCTTCAGCAACTTCGCGACCGCGAGCGGCTGCAACTCCACGTCCGTGTCGACGAGGATGGCGCGGTCGGCCCCCGTCGCCAGCGCGGTGCGCAGCGTTTCCTGGCTCGCCTGTACGCCACACGAAACCGCGATCACCTCGCTCACCACGCCCGCTTCCTTGAGGCGCACGGCCTCTTCCACACTGATTTCGTCGAATGGGTTCATCGAGAGCTTCACGTTGGCGATGTCGACAGCGCTGCCGTCGGCCTTAACGCGGACCCTCACATTCGCGTCGACGACGCGTTTGACAGGAACAAGTACTTTCATTGCCTACTCCATTTCGATAAAGGACTTCGCCACGCCGGCCATGCGAACCGATCGCTTAAGGTTTCGTGTCGTTCGTCCGGGATACGCGCTGCCGGCCCAGGTTTGTGCGCTGCAAAACGATTTGATGCTGCAGACATGCCCCCTTTCTCAAGGTGGTTGGGCGTATCATTTC
Source organism: Paraburkholderia nemoris (assembly GCF_905221015.1). Classification (NCBI taxonomy): domain Bacteria; kingdom Pseudomonadati; phylum Pseudomonadota; class Betaproteobacteria; order Burkholderiales; family Burkholderiaceae; genus Paraburkholderia; species Paraburkholderia nemoris. The sequence goes on from NZ_CAJNBO010000020.1 coordinate 92,981, forward strand.
CTGAACAAAACACCTGTTCAGGCCGCGCCCGCCGAGGGGTTATTTCCCCGCGACCAGCCTGCGTGCAGCACTGTGGTCCGGCTCTGGAAGTTCGATCTCCTCGCTGGAATCCATAGTGTCCGAGTGCGGCGGCGCGCAAAATCCCCCGTACAGGGGAGCGCATTTGCATGGACGGGAATGGCAGCCAGGGTCAACCCGAACGCCCGGAGCAACTAATGCACGTGATAGAAGCGCCGTCCCCGATCAGGCCGCCTCTCTTTCTCGCAACCAAGGTGTTTCCGCCGCGCCTGCCCGCCGGATTGATAGATCGGCCGCGCCTCGTCTCCCTTGCCGGGAAGGCGGAATACAAACGGCTCACGGTCATCAAGGCGCCGGCCGGTTTTGGCAAGACATCGCTCGCGCTCACGTGGCTCAACGGGTTGAATGCAAGCGGCGCCTATGTCGCGTGGCTCTCGCTCGACACTGAGGACGACGAACCCGCGCGCTTCTTCCATCACCTGGCGCAGGCATTGCGCAACGCCTGCACAAGCGTCGGCGTGTCTGCGGTCAGCCTGACTACCGAGGCGTCACTCGTGCCGGCGCATTCAGTCGTGTCGACGCTGATCAACGAACTCGTCGACGTCGACGACGAGGTCTATCTGTTCGTCGACGACTATCACCTGATCAGCCTGCCGGCCATTCACGACGCCATGTCGTACTTCATCGTGAATGCACCGTCGAACGTGCATGTCGTGGTCTGCACGCGCACCGATCCCCCGCTGCCGCTCGCCAACCTGAGAGCGGGCAACGACCTGCTGGAAATCGACGCGTCGACCCTGCGTTTCAACTTCGACGAAACGCGCAGCTTTGTCGAACACGAATGCCCCGGCGAGTTGCGCGCTGCCCGCGTCAAGTCGCTGTTCGCGAGCACGGAAGGCTGGGCGGCGGCGCTGCGCATTTCCGCCTCGGTGCTATCGCGTGACGAAGGCAAAGCGGATTGGGACGTGAGCGCGCCGTCCGGCGCCTCCCGGCCGTTCGCCGCTTACCTTGAAGAAATGCTCAAGCGTTTGCCGGCCGAGATGGTCGAGTTCATGCAGCGCACGTCGATACTCGACCGTCTGACCGCACCGCTGTGCGAAGCGGTAACCGGCATGGCGGCGGCACAAGGCATGCTGGATGCGATCTCCGCACGCCAGTTGCTGCTCGAACCGCTCGATATCGACGGACGCTGGTTCCGCTATCACCACCTCATGGGCGAGTACCTGCATCGGCGGCTCGAAACCCAGCATCCCGATCAGGTGGTGAACCTGCATCGTCGCGCGTGCCAGTGGTACGCCAAAGAGTCGCGCTGGACAGACGCAGTCAAGCACGCGATCGCCGCGGGCGATACGGAAGACGCGGTCTCCCTGATGGCTCACTGCGCGATGGCGCTCGTCACGAAGGGCGACCTGCTCACGCTGCTCGGCTGGCAACGGCAGTTCCCGGCGCATCTGATGCGCGGGCAGGTCACGATCACGCTCGCAATCGCGTGGGGGATGGCGCTAGCGATGCGTTTTGACGAAGCGCTCGCGATACTCGATGAGATCGAGCGCGACACGGGACCGGGTTCGAGCGACGCCGCCGGCAACATCCGCTGGGAGTGCCAGGCGATCCGCTCGGTGGTGGCCGCGCTGCAGGACGACGCGCCGCGCGCGCTGGCGATCGCACAGGCCTGCCTTGAACGGTCGTCGACAGACAGTTGGACCACCAACGTCGTCTCCAACGTCGTGCGTTTCGCGCACTGGAAAGCAGGCAATCTGCGAGCGCTGTACGCGACACCGTGGATCCCCTATTCGCTCGAGGAAGACCAGCGCAACGTGTTCGCCTCGGTCTACCGGCTCTGCCTGCTCGGCCATGCGGAGATGCAGCAGATGCACTTCACGCTCGCCGAGCGCTATTTCACCGAGTCGATCCAGCTCGCCGAGCGCCATGCCGGTCCGAAATCCATCTCGGCCGCGTTGTGCGCGCCCATGATTGCGCAGATCTGGTACGAGCAGGGACGGCTCGACGAGGCCGAAGCCTTACTGGTCGATCTCATGCCGGTGATCGACCTGGCGGTCCTGCTCGATAGCACCTTGATCGCCTACCGCGTGCTGGTCCGGATCGCTATCGCGCGCGCCGACGCCGAGCGGGCCTATGCGCTGCTCGATCAGGCGCAGGCTCTCGGTTACGCACGCCGCTGGGACCGCCTGATTGCCGGCGTTCTCGTCGAGCGCGGGCGGCTCTATCTCGCTGAAGGCAGGGTGACGGAAGCGTCGGCCTCTGTCGTGCAACTGGATCAACTGGCAGACGCCCATTGCCGCGCGGAGCATGCTGCCTCGCCGGAGATCGAAACCTACCGCGCGATCGCCGTCGCCTGGGTGGCGATGGCCCAGAACCGGACCGAGGAAGCCCTCGGGGCGTTGACCTCCGCTTTGCAAAGCGTCGAAAGCCGGCACGGCGACTATCTCGCGCTGCGCCTACGCACCGTGATCGCGCTCGTCTGGTTGCGTGCGAACAACCAGCCCCGCGCCGTCGAAATCTTTCGCGAGGTGCTGAGCGCCAATAGCGGCATCTACCGCTCGATTCTCGATCAGGGGCCCGAAATCGGACCGCTTCTGCAGGCGGTTCGCGACGACACGCGTTCCACCCCGCAGACGAAAGAGATCGTCGCTTACATCGATCGCCTGCTGGACGGCTGGCGAGCGCTGTACGAGCCCGTCACGCCCAGGCGCGACATGGAGCGCGAGCCGTTGAGCGCGCGGGAGCGCAGCATCGTCGAGCTGATTGCGCAAGGGCAGTCGAACAAGGAGATCGCGCGCACCTTGGGGATTGCGCCTGAAACCGTCAAGACTCATGTCAAGAACGTCTTCGTGAAACTGGATGTCGACAAGCGCGCACACGCGGTTTCGCGCGCGCAGGCACTGGGTCTGGTCGCGACCGGCTAGCGCACGTCTTAACGCATGACGACGAGCGTGGCGGCGTGAATCAGCACGCCGACCATGCCGCCCACGAACGTGCCGTTGATCCGCACGTACTGAAGGTCACGGCCGATTTCCGCCTCGATCTTCCGGCTCACTTCATCTGCATTCCAGCCTTTGACGACCTCGGTGATCAGCGCGGAGAGCTGGCGCCCATAGCGCACGACGAGTTCGCGCGCGAGCGCGAGCCACCAGGCATTCAGTTTGTGCTGAACCGCGGGTTCACGGCTGATCCGCTTGCCGAGCGAAGCCAGCATGCTCGCCATGGCCTCGCGCACGGCCGATTGCTCTCCACTGAGATCGGTGATCACACGCATGCGCAAACGCTCCAGCAGCACGCGATGGTGGTCTGCATGCCTGAAATAACGGATGCAGTCACGCATCAGCGACTTGCCGAAACGTCGATGCACGGCCGATGTTTGCAATTGCACGCTCAGGCCCTCCAGGGCCTCATCGAATTGGTGGCGCAGCTCATGATCCGGATTCGCTGCCACTTCACGCAGGAGCGCAACGATGCCTTCGGCAAATTTGCTGACGATATACGTGTCAAGCTGCGCGGGCGTATATCTCGAGGCCTCGCTGAATTTAGCCTTGATCATGCCGACGTTCGCCGTGAGCCATTTCTCCAGCACTTCGAGTCCGCGAACCAGCCACGGCTGATGCCGCTCGCTTTCAGTCAATACTTTGATGACGTCGCCAGCCACGCGCGATACATCGAGCGTACGCAACTGCGGTATCACCAAACGGTCGAAAAACCACTCCGCATCCGCATCGTCAATGCCGTCAAGCAATCCGGCCACGGCGTCCGCAACGATATCGGCCACCCCGCGGCTGTTGGCCGGCTGCTCCAGCCAACGGGCGAGCGCCTGCGCGGCATCGTGGCCGCTAAGCCTGTCGACGATGAGTTCCGGCGTCAGAAAATTTTCCTCGACGAACTTGCCGAGGCTTTCAGCGATGCGTTGCTGGTTTTGCGGAATGATGGCCGTATGCGGAATCGACAGACCCAAAGGACGACGGAACAACGCGACAACAGCGTACCAGTCCGCGATCGCGCCAACGGTGCCCGCCTCCGCAAACGCGCGCGGCCACGCAAGCCATGCATGGTCAGCCTGCCAGGCAACGCACACGAGCAGTAACGCAATCATGCAGACGAGCAGACAGGTCGCCGTTCGCCGCATGCGCGTCAAGCCGCTTGCGTTGCGGTCTTCGTGCGCATTCGCAATGGCCGCCCGCTCGCCATCGCTACCGCGCGCAGAGAAACTCAACTCGCCCCCTGCCGGAGAAACCTGCGCACCACCGGCGCGACTTCAGTCGCGCGCGAGATGAGAAACAGGTGACCGTCATCGATCACATAGAGCGCCGCATCGGGGATACGGGCGGCGAGAATCTTCGCGTTGGTGAGCGGCACGATCGGGTCGTCGTTGCCGTGCATGACCAGCGTCGTCTGGCGCAACGCACCGAGCCACAGCAGACTGCTCCAGCCGGTCGCCGCCAGTAGCTGATAGAGGTAGCCGCGGCCGCGCGGCGGCTGAATATGCCGGCTGTGCGCCTTCAGCAAGGACGGATCGCGCCGGTAAGCACCTCCGTAGATATCCGCGCCCACCTGTTGCAGGTAGGTGGGATCGGTATAGCGGCGCGGCCCGATCAGCTTCGACAATACCGACAGTTTGCCCGGCACCATGATGACGCCGGGTGAGGTTGCCGCGAGAATCAGCCTGCGGCAACGCTCCGGGTACAGATGCGCGAACTGCTGCGCCAGCGCGCCGCCCCACGAAACGCCGAGCACGTCGACGGCACCCTCATAGCCTAGCCGCGTCAGCAGCTTGTCCGTCAACACGGACAAGGTCGAAAAGCGATACGGCACGACCGGCGCGGGCGAACCGCCGACGCCGGGAACGTCGAAGATGATGACGCTCACGTCTTCGAGCGCCGTGACAAACGGCTCCACCAGTTCGAGGTTGGCGCCGATGCCGTTGAAGATAAGGAGCGGCGGCGAAGCATCGCTGCCGCGCCAGGTTGCGACACGCAGTGTCTGACCGTCCAGATCGATCATCTGGATTTCCATGCTGCAAAGAGACTCGGGGTTCGTGTGCATTTTTTGTTTCCGGATCATCTTCTGAAAGGACGCTTCATTCGACGCGTCGGCATGCCGCATGGGCAGTGTCGTATGACTTCTTCGGCATTACTTCTTCGGCTGAAGGAGCGTTTTCAGTTCCTCGACGTGCTCGGCGACGCGCTTGGTGACCACGGCGACGCTGTCAGCCTGCGCACGGTATGCGGTGTCAGCGAGTTCCTGCATGTCCACCAGCGCCTTGTTCAAGGCCTGCTGCACCACTTCACCCGTGTTGGCCGCCGGCTGGCCGCCCGACTGGGCCACGCGGCTGACAAGCGACTGCACTTCGGTCAGCGTCGTGCGGAGAATCTCCGACTGCTTCTGAGCGAGCGACTGCACACCTGCCAGCGCGGTCGTGTTGGCTTCGACGATCGCCTCGACGTCCTTGCGGCGCGACTCGAGGAGTGCGCCCACGTCGATGCCGGGCAGCTTGAACTGGCCAACGACCTTTTTATACTCGGCGAAAATGCTGTTGAAATTGGTTGAATCCATCATCAATACTCCATTGAAACTACGTTAAGAAAAAGTTGACTACGGTGCTGTCAGCGAGTGCGCCGGTCGTGTGCCTTGGTGCTTTGGTGCCTTAGGCTTCCCCTATGCTTCCATGACATACGTTCCCGGCGCCTTCACGCCCGCGGGGTGCTGCTTGTTGCCTACTGTCGCCGGGGCGGCACGCCGCTCGCCGGAATGATCGGCGAGCCATGTGCGCCAGTCGGCCCACCACGATTCCTTTTCAGCCTGGGCATTGGCAAGCCATGCGTCGGCAGTAGCGGGCAAATCGGTATTGAGGAAGAACTTCGCTTTCGGATTGCCCGGCGGATTGATCAGGCTCTGGATATGACCGCTCGAACTCAGCACGAAGCGCGTCTTGCCGCCGAACGTGCGCGCCGTGTTGTACACGCCCTTCCACGGCGTGATGTGATCCGTCATGCCGGCGACGACGTACTTGTCGCACGTCACTTCGGACAGATCGATCGGCGTACCCAGAACCGTCAACGCGCGAGGCTTGCTGAACAGATTGCCCGTGAAGATATCGAGCAGTTGCCCATGCATCGCCGCGGGCAGCCGGGTCGCGTCGTTGTTCCAATACAGAATGTCAAAAGCGGGCGGCGCTTTGCCGAGCAGATAGTTATTGACCCAGTAATTCCAGACGAGATCGTTGGGTCGCATCCACGCGAACACGCGGCCCATTTCTTCGCCGGCGAGCACACCCTTCGATGTGCTGTTCTGCTTCGCGGCCGCGATAGCTTCCGGCGTTGCAAAGAGACCGAGCTGCGAATCAGCCGTGTTGTCCAGCACCGCGACCATCAGCGTGGCGGCATTGACACTCTTGTCGCCGCGGCTTGCGAGGTGGCCGAGGAGCGCCGAAATCGTCATCGCACCCGAGCAGGCGCCGTGCAGGTTGACGTCGCCACTGCCGGTAATGTCGCGCACGGCCGTGATTGCTTCGAGCAGCGCCGTCACATAGGTATCGAGGTCCCAGTGACTCTGCGCGGCGGTGGGATTGCGCCAGCTCACCATGAAGACCTGGAATTCGCTCTTCACCAGGTAGTCGACGATGCTCTTGCCTTCGGAGAGGTCGAACACGTAGAACTTGTTGATCTGCGGCGGCACAATCAATTGCGGGCGGGCATACACATGGTCGGTGGCCGGCGCGTACTGGATCAGCTCGAGCACCTCATTGCGAAAGACCACCGCGCCCTGCGACGTGCCGAGATTTTCGCCCACCTTGAACGCCGACCGGTCGACTTGCGCGGGCATCCCCTGGTTCTGCAGCATGTCCGTCACGAGATTGCGCATGCCGCCAAGCAGGCTGGCGCCGCCCGAATCGATGATTTTCTTCAGCGCAGCCGGATTGCCGAGCAACGTATTCGTCGGCGACAGCGCGTCGGTGAAGAGCGACAGCACGAACTGCGCGCGTTCCTTGCTCTTCGCGTCGAGCGTGGAGCGGTCGACAAAGCCTGTCAACGCGCTGCGCCACGCCACGTAGGCTTGCAGCGTCATGCGGTAAAGCGAATTGGTCTGCCACGCCGGGTCGGTGAAGCGCTTGTCGCCCTGCGGCGGCGTACTCTCCGCGCTGCCGCCAAGCACGGCGATCAGGTCGCGGACGAGCGCCGCCTCCTGCTCCATGAGCAAGGTGGGTTGCCGCAGCGCCTGGGTGCCGATCTGCTGCGCGGTTGCCATAATGTCTTGCGGCCGCAATCCCACGAACGGATTCGGTCCGAGCATGCCTTCCGCGGCAGACGCCGCAAGGTCGTTCGTCTGCTCACTGCGTGCCTTGCTTTCGTCATTTGCCGCCATCTTGCTGCTCCTCAAACATCTCTATCCGTTTCGTCAACAGCGCTGCTTACGCTTGCGAGACCAGCATCGCCAATGTCTCGGCGATGAGCGCCGGCTTCTCCTCGCCCTCGATCTGCAGTTCGTTCATCGTCTTTACGATGATCCGGCCGCCGCCCTTCCGTTCCACCGAAATCAGCGTCACGCGGTTTCGCACCCGCGCGCCCGCTTTCACCGGTGTCATGAAGCGCACCTTGTCCAGCCCGTAGTTCAGTCCAGCCGATGCGTCCTCAGGAATGAGTCCGATCTCGATTGCGAGCGACGCCAGTAGCGACAGCGTCAGATAGCCGTGCGCAATCGTGCCGCCGAATGGGCTTTCGCGTTTCGCGCGCTCGGGGTCCACGTGAATCCACTGCCTGTCGCCCGTGCAGGCCGCGAAGGCGTCGATACGTGTCTGATCGACGACAACCCAGTCCGACACGCCCAGTTCGCGGCCAACGAAGTCGTCGATCGTGACGACGCTATATCCTTTGATGCTCATCGTGTTTGCTCCTCGCGATGGGTCAGGCGAATTGCTCGCGCAACCACTTCTTGTTCATCTTGCCGACGCTCGTCTTCTGCAGCGCGTCGACGAATTTGACGATCTGCGGCACCGCGTACTTCGAGATCCGTCCGGTTTTGGTGAAGCCCATGACGTGCGCTTTTACGTCGTCTTCGGTAACTGCAGCGCCCGCCTTCAGAACCACAAGCGCAACCGGCCGTTCGCCCCATTTCTCGTCCTTGATCCCGATCACCGCGACTTCCGAGACATCCGGGTGCAGCGAAATCAGGCTTTCGATTTCGAGCGAAGATATCCACTCGCCGCCCGATTTGATGACGTCCTTGATACGGTCCGTGATCTGGATGTTGCCGGTCGCGTCGATGTTCGCAATGTCCTGCGTATGCAGGTATCCGCCTGTCCAGAGTTGCACGGACGCATCCGGATTGTTCAGATAGCCCTGCGTCAGCCACGGCGCACGCACGACGATCTCGCCGTAGGCCCGGCCGTCGTGCACGATGTCTTCCATGTCCTCGTTGACGATGCGCAGGTCGACGAGCGGAACGGGGAAACCGGTCTTGCAACGCAGGCGCACCTCTTCTTCAAGATCGAGCGGCCCGCTGTTAGGCGGAAGTTGCGCGAGGCTCAACACGGGACCGGTCTCGGACATGCCATAGCCGGTAAAGACGTCGATGCCGCGGTCGAGCGCGGCGCGCGCGAGACCGTGCGGCAATGCGCCGCCGCCGATGATCACCTTCCATTTGCTGAAGTCCGCGTGCTTCGCGTCATCGCAGGAGAGCAGCATGTGCAGGATCGTGCTGACGCAGTGCGAAAACGTGACGCCTTCTTCGCGGATCAGTTGCACGAGACGGTCGGGTACATAGCGGCCCGGATAGACCTGCTTCACGCCCATCACCGTCGCGATGTAGGGCATGCCCCATGCGTGCACATGGAACATCGGCGTGAGCGGCATATAGACGTCGCCGCGATGAAAGCGCTGTCCCGATACCGGGCTCGACAGCGCCCCCATCAGGGTGATGGTGTGCAGAACCAGTTGTCGGTGCGAGAAGTACACGCCCTTGGGCAGACCGGTGGTTCCCGTCGTGTAGAACGTGGTGGCCCGGGTGTTCTCGTCGAAGTCTGGGAAATCGTAGCTCGTCGCGCTCGCGGCGAGCATCGCCTCGTATTCCGTGGCGAAAGCAATGGTGTGCGCGCTCGCCTCACTGCCCGGCTCGTCGATCCACACGAAGGTGCGGACCGTTTCGAGCTGATCCTTGATCGCTTCGACCACGGGCAGGAAATCGGTGTGGACGAACAGCACCTCTGCGCCGGCGTGGTTGATCGTGTAGGCGATCTCCGCCTCCGACAACCTCACGTTGGCCGTCTGAAGCACGGCGCCCATCATCGGCACCGCAAAATACGATTCCAAATAGCGGTGGCTGTCCCAGTCCATGACGGCCACGGTGCTGCCGTGCCGCACGCCGAGCTCGTGAAGGCCATTGGCGAGCCGCGCAATGCGTTCTCTCAGCGTGGTATAGGTCATCCGCAGCTGGCCGCGGTACACGATTTCCTGATCCGGCGCCTGAACGAACGGCGTGTGCAGCAGTTGCTTGATCAGCAGCGGATAGGCATAAGGGGATGGCGTCGATCCCTGCACGGCGTCCTGCATCTACGTCTCCTCAAGTCGAGAAATGGATCGGGCTGACACAAGTCAGTCGGTGCTTGTCGCGCACGGTGGCATCCCGAGTGAAGCCATCATCGGGTGTTTGCCAAGGGGGAGCCATCCCCCGAACAGGGGAACAGTCAGGAAGCGGCCGCGGAGCAAGGGCCGCGGCGCGGGGCCGGCCGTTGAGGCCGGGCTAAGGGGGTTCCGCCAGGGTAAGCTGTGCCTTTCGCAAGTTTTCGCTAGTTCTCGCAAAAAGGGGCAAACCAGATGCGGCGTGTCGTCTTCAATCAGAAGGGTGGCGTGGGTAAATCGACCATCGTATGCAACCTGGCGGCGATCAGCGCCAGCGAGGGTCTGCGCACCCTGGTCATCGATCTCGATCCTCAGGGCAACTCCAGTCAATACCTTCTCGGCGAGCAGGCGAGCGGGCTCAAGCCGAGCGTGGCGGACTTCTTCGAAACGGCCCTGAGTTTCAGCTTCAAGCCGACACCGGTCTCGACCTTCATCCATCCCACGCCGTTCGAGAACCTCGACGTGATGCCCTCTCACCCGGAGCTCGACGCTTTGCACGGCAAGCTCGAATCCCGCTACAAAATCTACAAGCTACGCGATGCCCTGAATGAACTGGATGATGCGTACGACGCGATTTATATCGACACGCCGCCAGCCCTGAATTTCTACACCCGCTCCGCACTGATTGCGGTCGAACGCTGCCTGATCCCGTTCGACTGTGACGACTTTTCCCGTCGCGCGCTCTATACGCTGCTCGACAACGTTAAGGAAATTCAGCAGGACCATAATTCCGATCTGGAAGTCGAAGGGATTGTGATCAACCAGTTTCAGCCTCGCGCGAGCCTGCCCGTCCAGCTGGTTGAGGAACTGGTGAGCGAGGGCTTGCCGGTGCTCGAGTCCCGACTGTCTTCTTCCGTGAGGATTCGCGAATCGCATCAGCACGCCAAACCGATGGTTCACCTCGATCCCCGGCATAAGCTTGCTCTGGAGTTCATGGCATTGCATCGCGAGCTGGTTGGGGAGGCCTGATAGACGAAGACCGTGAGGCGCGGCTCGACTGACTGAAGGCGGAGGAAGGGATAAGCGCGCAGGCGGTATGAGGTGTGCGGCTCTTTTCAATGTTTGAGCTAGCCGTCTTGGCAGGACGCGCTGAAAACCTAAGGCGCGCCCCGCCAGTCATGCTTTGAAACGCTCGCGATGTCTTACACCGACGCCATCAGGTAAGGATTAACCTTGCCCGGCGCATAGGGCTGCGACTTGAGCTCCATCCGTGCAATGCTCTGCAGGTGAACCTCGTCCGGGCCATCGGCGAAGCGCAATGCACGGCCCCACGTCCAGCTATCGGCCAACGGCGTGTCAGGGCTCAGGCCCATCGCGCCGAACACCTGCATCGCCCGCTCGCAAACGGCGGTGTGAACAGTCGGCACGAGCGCCTTGATCATCGAGATCTCCTTGCGCGCGTCCTTCGCACCCACGTTATCGATCATCCACGCGGCCTTGAGAACGAACAGCCTCGCCTGATCGATTTCGATTCTGGACTTCGCGATCCACTCGGCGACCGTCCCGTGTTCGAACAGCGTCTTGCCGAATGCCGTGCGCGCCTGGGCCCGCTCCACCATCAACTCGAGCGCCAGTTCCGCGGCGCCGATCGAGCGCATGCAGTGGTGAATCCGTCCCGGCCCGAGACGCGCCTGCGCCAGTGCAAAGCCGCTGCCCTCTTCACCGAGGAGATTCGATCGCGGCACGCGCACGCCTTTGAACTCGATCTCGCAGTGGCCTTCCGGCGCCACGTGATTGACCACCGGGATATTGCGGATCACCTTGACGCCAGGTGTGTCGCGAGGCACGAGAATCATGCTCTGCTGACTGTGGCTCGGTGCGTCCGGATCCGTTTTGCCCATCACGATGAAGATCTGGCAATTCGGATGGGCTGCATTCGTGATGAACCACTTCCGGCCGTCGATCACATAGTCGTCACCGTCGAGACGAATCGACGTGGTGATATTGGTTGCGTCCGAAGAGGCCACCGCCGGCTCAGTCATCGCAAACGCCGAACGGATCTTGCCGTCGAGAAGGGGCTTGAGCCACTTCTCGCGCTGAGCGGGCGTGGCAAACATATGGAGCAATTCCATATTGCCCGTGTCCGGCGCATTGCAGTTGAACACCTCCGACGCCCACGACACCCGGCCCATGATTTCAGCCAGGGGCGCGTACTCGAGATTGGTCAGGCGGGTACCCGGCTCGTCATCGCGCAGATGCGGCAGGAACAGGTTCCAGAGACCCTCTTCACGCGCCTTATCCTTCAAGGTCTCCATAAAGGAAACCGGATATTGACCGGCGCTCACTTCATCGTGCCATTGCCGGATGCGCGGAACGATATGCGTGTCCATGAACGCTCGCACCTGGGTGCGCAGCGCTTCGACTTTCGGGCTGTATGCAAAGTCCATTTTTTACTCTTCCATAATCTGATTAGTGTCGTCGAGGCGTCAGTCAACCGCGCGATCAATACCGTGCCTCGACCACGTGACTAGATCGTCAGTCCACCGTCGACGACGACACACTCTCCGTTGGTATAGCTCGCAGCGTCTGACACCAGATACAGCACGGTACCCGCCATCTCGCGAGGTTCCGCATGACGTCGCAGCGGAATCTGCGACACCCAGCTTTCGTACGTGGCCTGATCTGCGAACAGCGCCCCTGCAAAGCGGGTTTTGGTCAGTCCGGGGAGCAGCGCGTTCACGCGAATCCCCAACGGCCCGCACTCCTTCGCGAAGGCCCGCGTCATGTTGACAACGGCGGCCTTGGTGATCGAATAGATGCCCTGTCTGTCGCCAGGCTGCAGTGCATTGACCGAAGCCGTGTTGACGATCGCGCCGCCGCCGTTCTCCCGCATCAACTTGCCCGCCTCGACGGACATGAAGAAGTAACCGCGCAGATTGACTTCCACCGTCTTTTCGAAGGACGACAGATCGGTATCGAGAATGTGGCCAAAATACGGATTGGTCGCCGCGTTGTTGACGAGAATGTCCAGACGGCCATGCCGTGCCCGAATATGCTGGAAGATCGCGTGGATGTCCTCGAGACGCCCCACGTGGCACGGGTACGCTTCGGCGCTCCCGCCCGCTTCTTTGATCTCGCTTGCAACGGATTCACAATCTTCCAGCTTGCGGCTCGACACAATCACGTGGGCGCCCTGCTCGGCGAGCAGTTTCGCGATCTCCTCACCGATGCCCCGGCTCGCGCCCGTCACCAGAGCAATCTTTCCTTTCAGGTCAAACAAATTCGTAGCCACAATCAGTCTCCCTATTTCTACGTTCCGTGTTTCCTGCCTGTCTTCAGATCAGGTCAATGCCCATCTTCGCAAGCGCTCCGGCCATCTCCCCCACCTGCCGCGCTTTTTCATTCGATGCGTTGCCGCCCAAGGCACGCTTCTTCACGCCCTGTGCGATAGCGGCGAGTCGGAAGAAGCTGAACGCCAGGTAGAAGTTCCAGTTCTCAATCGACGAAATTCCCCGGAGCGCGCAATATCGCTCGACAATCGACGCCTCGTCCGGCACGCCCAACGCGCCTCGGTCCAAGCCTGCGAGTCCGGTGATATGGCTGCCGGGCGGAAGCCGCAAACACATGCAGAAGTACGCAATGTCGGCCAGAGGATTGCCGAGCGTGGATAGCTCCCAATCGAGAACGGCACGGACTTGCGGCGCATCGCGCATGAAGATGATGTTGTCGATACGGAAATCGCCGTGCACGAGCGAAGGCTTTCCTGTTTCTGCCGGACAGTGGACAGGCAGCCATTCGATCAGCGACTCCATTGCCTCCAATGTATCGGTCTGCGCAGCGCGATATTGCCTGGTCCAGACGTCGATCTGACGCTCGAAATAGTTGCCCGGGCGGCCGTAGTCGGACAATCCGGCTTCGTCGATATCCACGTCGTGGAGAGCGGCCATGGTGCCAAGCAGTGCGTCGTAGCTGGCGCCACGTTCCTCGACAGGTAATTCGGGCAGCGCCGGATTCCAGAAAATTTGCCCGTCTTCGTAGCTCATGACGTAAAACAGGCTACCGATAACATCGCGGTCCTCGCAGAGGTGATAAGCACGGGCGACAGGAACCGGTGTCCGGCCAAGCGCCGATATCACGCGAAACTCACGATCAACCGCATGCGCCGCCTTGAGCAGGTCGCCGGGAGGTTGACGCCTCAGCACGTAGCTTCCGCTTTGTGCCTTCAAAAGAAACGTCGGATTGGATTGGCCGCCGGGAAATTTCTCGACGGACATCGGCCCCTGGAAGCCGGGTACGTGCGCCGTTAGATAACGCGTGAGATCTTCGATGTCGAATTGGAGACTGGGGTAGTTCATCTAGCAGGAATCCGGATTGAGGTCAGCCGTAGGTGACAAATTCACGCCTCTCGGCATGTTCGAGATGAGGCACTGAATTGAAGCTGACGAGCGACATCGCGTCGTCGTTAAAGACATACTGGCAAACGCTGCTGTTTCGAATCTGCAGGTTCAGTGCAATCGCGCTCGCAGCGGGCGCCTGCAGAACCTGCTGGGCAGTGACCGCGATCGGGCCACCCGAACTCACCACCAGAACGCGCCTGCCGCCGGCCCGCTGGATAGCGCTACGCGCACGCTGGACACGCGTCTGGAATTGCTGCCATGTCTCTGGAACAGCGCCCGGCAAGCGGTCATCGGCCCAGAGTTGCAGCACGTGCCGGAGCCCTTTGAAGAAGTCCTTCTTTGAACTGGTGGCGGACAGAGCTGACGGCAAGCCCTCATCACCGACGGCCGCGAACAACGCTTCGAAATCGTATTCGTTCAGACCCGCGTCTTGCGCGAGCTCGATTGGCGGCCCGCCCATGGCCGCGAGAATGGCGTCGGCGGTTTGCCGATGGCGCTGCATCGTGCCGATGACAACGCGATCGAACCGCAAGTTCGCCTGCGCGAAGTACTCGCCGAGCCAACCTGATTGGGTACGACCGGAGGGTGATAGCTCGTCATAGTTGTCAGCGCCGAAAGACGCCTGACCATGCCGTACAAGATAGAGTTCTGCCATGCCAGCCTCGCTTCAACATGGCTAGCAGAATACCCAGCGCCGAATCATTCAGGAAATTGATTGTTGTGATAGTCGGCTATAATTTTTGGTGACACCGAGGCATGTGTGTCCCGTAGGCGCGAGCTACTGGTTCATCTCCAGCATGAGACGGCCAACCTGTTCCCGCAGCCAACGATGAGCCGGATCCCCAGTCACGCTCCGATGCCAGTAGCCATGCGACTGAAGATCCGGAAGATCGAACGGCACCTCCAGGATTCGCGCGTCATAGCGCTTGAGGAGCACGAGGGGGGCCGTCAGGACGAGATCGGTTCGCATCGCAATCAGCGGGGCAACCAGGTAGTGTTGGACCCGCGTCTGAATCGATCGCCTGACGCCTAGCTTGGTCAATTCCGCATCGACGAGACCCGATCCCTGAGGGCGGCTGGATACGTGGATATGACCGAAGCTGAGGTAATCGTCGATCGTCAGCTTCTTCTTTGTAAACGGATGGTCGCGACGCAGCATGCAGGCATACCGGTCGCGGCCGAGCGGCTCCTGCTCGAGGGAGGGATCGTCAATCAGCGGCGCGTCGATCGCGAGATTGACCGCACCGCTGGCCAGCGCTTCCGGAACCTCTTTACGCGTCGTGAAGTAGCTCTCGATACGGATGCCGGGCGCGAGGCGCTGCAGCACCTCCTCTAACGCGGGCAGAAGGAGCGCTTCCGTGAGGTCGGTCATGCTGAGCCGGAACGTACGCTCGGACGAGGCGGGGTCGAAGCGTCCACCGACATGAGTACTCGAGTCGAGCAGTTGCAGCGCCTCACGAACCTGGCCGATGATGTTTTCCGAAACGGGCGTCGGCATCATGCCGGCCGACGTACTCACAAAGAGCTGGTCGTCGAATGTTTTGCGCATCCGCGCCAACGCATTGCTGACAGCAGGCTGAGTGATGAACAGCAGTTCCGCTGCGCGCGTCAGGTTGCGTGTTCTGTAGACGGCTTCGAAGACAACGAAGAGATTCAGATCAACCTTTGACAGACGCATTTTCAAATTCCCCGACGCCACTCGAACTGTGTTTTCGATTCCTCCTGTTCACGCGCACTAGTCGGCGCAAGGCGACGATCGGCGTGGTATCACGGAGCAACCCCGGCGAGTCTACTCCTGCCAGTGCGAGACAGCCAAACAGGGGCCAAACCGCGGGAGGATTCACTTATTCACTTATCTTGCATCGACTCCTTACTGGTCGATATCACCCAGCGGGAGGTCACCTACCCCTGCGATGGACTCGCTTTCCGCACTCTGCACATACGGGGCATAAATTATGTTTCGCGGTGCGATGCTATCGAATGCGGCAGCGAACGGATTCTTGATGATCGTATAGGCAGCCGCAACATACAGCGGGAAGCTGATTCCGTTGTAACTCAGTCCCACCGACGTCACGCTATTCGTGGAGAATTGTCCGGGCTGCCCACCAAAACTATAGAGCGCACCCAATGTGAAGCCTGCAATTTTCGGGCTGGCATATTTGACCGAGTTGTTAATGCGTATGCTTCCGCCAACGTTGTCGACGTCACCGGCGTGGGCGAAGTAGACCGCCCAGTTCAAACCGGCAGCGACGGGGGAAAGCATTTCGGCGACTTCCTCGTATTGACGCCCAAGCGTGAACGTCCCATACGGGCTTGAGATTCCAACGTACGCCTGGCGGCCGAACAGACGCCCATTGTTCGACAGGTTTCCGCTAGACACGTCGAAGCCGTTTTCCAATGTGAAGACCGCTTTGTAACCGCCACCCAGATCTTCAGCCCCACGCAGCCCCCATCTGGACAGTGATCCACCTCCGCTCTGAACCAACCACGCTGAATGTCCGTTCTGATTGCTTGCGTAGGTCAAGCCTTCATCCAGCAGACCGTACAGTGTCACTGAACTTTGCGCATATACCACCGCAGGCGTGACACAAAAAAGCGCGGCGGCCAAGGACAATCTCTTCATCTCCATCATCGGCTCGCCGATGTACAACCTGGGCGTGCCCTCTCAACTGAAGGCCTGGATCGACCGCATCTCGGTTGCTGGCAAGACGTTCAGCTACGGCGAGCACGGCCCGGTCGGACTGTGCGGCGGCAAGAAGCTGGTCATCGCCTCGTCGCGCGGCGGCGTTTACAGCGCAGGCTCGCCCGCCGCGTTCTTCGATCATCAGGAAACCTATCTGAAAGCGGCGTTCGGCTTTCTGGGCATCACGGATATCACCTTCATTCGCGCAGAAGGCGTGGCGATGGGTGAGGACGCACGCAGTGGGGCCATCGCCTCGGCGAAGAAAGAGACCGCCGCACTCGCCGCGTGAGATAGCACCGCCATCAACGGATTGCATATCAGATCAGTCAGGTTGCTGCTGGGTCGTGCAGTGAATCCCACCGCCGCCTGCGGCAACGCCGTCGATATTCAGTTGAATCACGTCCCGGCCGGGAAACAGATCCACGAGAACATCGCGCGTATAGCGGTCTGCTTTGCTGTCGCCGAACTCGGGGGCGATCACCGCGTGGTTGCATACATAGAAGTTGATGTATCCAGCCGCGAACTGGTCGTTTTCATACTTCCGGCGCACGGTCGTCGGGCCTTGCAACACCACCACCTTCAATGGACGGCCCTTCGCGTCGGTAGACTTGCGCAGGATCTCCAGATGACGCTTCGTCACCGCGTGATCGTAGGACGCCGGATCCGGATCGAGTCCGGCAACCACGACACCCGGGCTCGTAAAGCGTGCATAGAAGTCGGTATGGCCGTCGGTAATATCCTTGCCTGCAATGCCCGGCAGCCAGATGATTTTCCGCAGCCCGAGCAGGCGCGATAATTCCGCTTCGCACTGCGCCTTGCTGAGACCCGGATTGCGATTGGCGTTCAGCACACAGCTCTGCGTGATGATGGCCGTGCCTTCGCCGTCCACTTCAATGCCGCCGCCTTCCAGCACCAGACGCGTTTCAAGCAATGCCGCCCCGGCTCGATGCGCGATGAAGGCCGCGACTTCCGCGTCCTGTTCGTGTTCCTGCTTGTTACCCCAGCCGTTGAAGTTAAAGCCCACGGCGCCGAGCCGGCCCGAGGATCCTTTGACAAACACGGGTCCGGTATCGCGCATCCACAAGTCGTCAACGGGTTGAGGCACGAGCTCGACCCCGGCACCGCACAGGCGAGCGGCGATGTCGTGGTCCTCTTCGCGCACCAGCATTTTCACCGGCTCGTGCGCCGCAATGGCCTTCGCAATCCCAGCCAGATTCTCCCTGACCACGGGCAGCAGTTTGCCGCCCCAGATTTCCTCGCTGGGGCCGAATGCCATCCAGGTCGCGGCGTGGGCGCCGCCTTCGTCCGGCATCTGCCAGTTGTCGCTCTGCGCGAGCGCCGTCGTGCTGAAGCCGCCGCCCCACGCGCCCGAAAACAGCGCGCCGCCGGAGGCCAGCAGTCCCCGTTTCAGAAAATGACGTCTTGTCGTCATGGAAAACACCTCGACCATATCGGTAAAGCCTGATGCATAGCGAGCCATTCAGGGTTTGCTCGCCTTGAGTCCGAGCCAGATTCGCCCCTCCAGACGGGCGGTAGCGGGCGCCTCGGCCACCGGCGTAAACAGAGTCCGTTTCTTTTGCTCATTCGGATAGATGTTCGGATTATTGACCAGCGCGGGGTCCATCAGCTTCAGTGCGCCCAGATTGGCATTAGCGTATCGCGTGGCATGGAGATTTTCGCCACGACATCCGGCCGCAGGATGTAGTTGATAAACGCATGCGCGTTGTCCGGGTGCTTCGCGGTTTTTGGAATTACCATGCCGTCGAACCACATCAGACTGCCCACGCTCGGGATGTCGTAGACGATGTCACGCTTGCGGTCCAACTCCCGCGCTTTCTGCGAGGCCGGATGCCATTTGCACCGACGCTACGGTGATGTTTCGCGACGACATGTGAAGGTTCCTTCAAGCGGATTCGTTCTGGATCAGTTAGCGGTGACGCGAGTGGCAACAGCGGGCTGCTGCTGCGTCGAGCAATGAATGCTGCCGCCGCCAATCGACAAAGTGGGAATCGGCAGCAACTCCACGCGCCGCTCCGGGAACGCCTGAGCGAAGACCTCGCGTGCGGCCTGGTCCTGCTCTACGCCAAACGCGGTCGAGATCACCGCACCGTTGACCAGAATGTAGTTCGCGTAGCAATCGCAGTAGCGCTCGGAGCCAAAGCGTTCGCTGATAATCGGCGACGGCAGGTCGAGAAGTTCGAAGCGCCGGCCGGCAGCGTCGGTGGCTAATTCCAGTGCGCGCCGATTCTCACGCATCACATGAAAGTACTCGCCCTGCACTGGACTCGCGGTCTGGCACAGCATCCTGCCCGGCGCGATGAATGATGCAATGCCGTCCACATGCCCATTGGTTTCCACTTCATCCGGATTACCAGGCAACCAGATGATCTTCTCCACCCCAAGCATGCGCCTGAGTTCGGCTTCGATTTCAGCGCGGTTCATGTGCGGATTGCGGTTCGGATGCAGCAGGCAGCTTTCCGTGGTGACCAGCGTGCCCTGCCCGTCCACGTAGAAAGCGCCGCCTTCCAGCACCATGTGGGAGTTGAAGATCTGGGCCCCGGCCGCGCGGGCGATGTCTTGCCCCACCTGCTGGCAACCGTCGTAAGGCTGGTATTTCTCGCCCCAGCAATTGAAGCGGAACGCAGCAGCGCCCAATTGGCCACGCTCGCCCAGCAGAAAAATCGGCCCGCAGTCGCGCAGCCAGTTGTCTTCCGCGGCAACGCCGAGCACTTCGACCCCGTTGCCGAGCAACTCGCGCGCGGCGTCCGCCTGGCTGTGATGAGCGGTCACCACGCAACGCTGATAGCGGGCGATCGTCTGCGCGACCAGTGCAAACTCCCGGCAGACCCGCAGATAGTGACTCCCCCATAGATCTTCGCGGCCTTCCAGAATCGGCCATCCCAACCAGGTGGTGTCCATCGTTTCCCATTCAGCGGGCATCCGGTAGCCGTATTGGCGAGCGTCAAAGCGACTCATTCCTCTATCTCCGTCGTTAGGTGGTGAGCCATTGTGATACGGGTTAAACTTGATGAAAAATGATGTTTATTGGCTTGATCAATCAACTTTTCTCATATCTCCATGCAACGTGTCCCTTCCCTGAAGTTGCTGATGGGCTTCGAAGCAGCCGCCAGACTGGGCAATTTCTCCCGCGCGGCCGACGAACTCCACCTCTCGCAATCGGCGATCAGCCACCAGATCCAGCAACTCGAGGAGCAACTGGGGCAACCGCTGTTTCGCAGAATCGGCCGTGGCGTCGAATTGACGGTCGCGGGCGAGGTGCTGCAGCGAAGCGTGCAGCGCTCGATGGAAACGCTGCGCAGCGGGCTCGGCCGGATCGCCACCTATCTGGACCCCGGGCTCGCCGTGCTGGTGTGTCCCGCGCCGCTGCTGCACGGCTGGCTGCAACCGCGTCTCGATCAATTGCAACAGGTGCTTCCTGATCTATGCCCACTGCTCTCCACCGACGAGAGCGCGCGTTATGTCGATGAGATCGACGTCGATATGACGATCGGCGCGCGGCCGATGCAACAGGCCGGCCTGTTGGAAATGCCGTTTCTGCAGGACGAATGGGTGACCGTTTGCGCAACGGAGCTGGCGGCGAAATTAGACCGCGTGCCGCGCGCCAAACATCATTTGCATACGGGCCTCATCTGCCTGGAAGAGAATCTGACCAGCGAGAGCACCGCGCCGATTTTCCGTGGGCAGCTCTCGGCCTATCGCATGAACGCGATCTACGACGATCAGCGTCTGGTGCTGGATGCCGTATTGCGTGGGCGTGGCATTGCCTGCCTGTCCCGGCTGGTAGCGCAAGGCAGTATCGATCAGGGCGCGTTGACCATCCTGGCCGATTACCCGCGTTTGCCGGGCATGACATGGTGGATATCGCGAGTGGCCGGAGTGTCGCGCTCACCCGTCGTCGAGCAGATGTTCGAATGGCTGCTGGCGCAGGGCAAAGAGGCCGATGCAGGCTTTCGCAACGGAACCAGATAGCTATTTACTTTCTATTCCTATCTATTTTCATGATCTTGACGGATTCACCCACGCCGCGACGAACTGGCGTGACAGTTACGGATTGAGATCGCCGAGACTGGCTGCCCGCAAACGGTCGAAATCGAGAATCGTGATTTCCCCGGATTTCAAGCTCACTATGCGTTGACTTTCGAGGTTCCTGAGCAGTTGATTCGTGGTCTGCCGCGACAGCGACACCATTGAAGCCAGGCTGTCTTGCGAGACCCTTATCCTGTTCTGCGAGGCGTTGAGACCGCCATAACCGCTGGCGATCATCAGCAAGCGGTTCGCCACGCGCTGCGCCGCGGGCAACAGGGTCATCGCTTCGGCGTTCTCGAACGAAACCCGAAGTCTTTGCGCCATCAACAACGCAAAATCGCGCCAATAACGCGGCGTAGAATCGAGCAGATCCTGCAGCGCGGGTCCGGGCACGTGCAGCAACAACGTCCTGCTGACGGCCGTGGCGTCGTTCGGCCGCGGCAGCCCATCGAACATCGAGATCTCCCCCACCCATGCAGTCGGTCCGAGCACCGCAAGCAACGCCTCTTTCCCATCCAGCCCAACTGTGCCGATAGCGAGTGCGCCGCCCAGCACGGCGTACAGGCCATAAGACTGTTCGCCACGCCGATACAGGGATTGGCCCTTTTCCAGCGTGAGCAGGCTGGCATGGCTGATCAGATAGTCCCGCAACTCGACAGGCAGACCCCGGAACCATGGGGTCGTTTCGAGTTGTGACCGGTAGCGGTGCAGGCTGGATTCCATGGGCGCGTCGACCTGTCGGGTATCCGACAGATTTTAGGCGGGTTCGCGAACATCATGTGGATTCGCATCTGACGACGCAATGACTTTGGCCTCTGCAGCACCTGCTGCGTCGCAGGCGCAAAATGAGCGAACTCGCAGGGCGCTATTCCAGGTTGTTCCATTGATTGAACCATCGAATAAAGGAGTGTCGACGTGGCCTCATCTGCTATCAGTCTGAAGAACGACGTTTCACCTGCCGAATGGGAAGCGCGAGTCAATCTCGCGGCCGCGTACCGTCTCACGGCGCTGTTTGGTTGGGACGATCTGGTGTTTACCCACATCTCGGCGCGCGTGCCAGGCCCCGAACACCATTTTCTGATCAACCCGTACGGGATGATGTTCGACGAGATCACCGCGTCTTCGCTGGTCAAGATCGACCTCGACGGCCGCAAGGTCGTCGAATCGCCGTACGACGTCAACCCGGCCGGCTTCACGATCCACAGCGCCGTGCATGCGGCACGCGAGGATGCCCATTGCGTGATGCACACTCACTCGGTCAACGGCGTTGCCGTGTCGGCGCAGGAGGCGGGATTGCTGCCGCTCTCGCAGCAATCACTTGGTGTGCTGGCGTCGCTCGGCTATCACGACTACGAGGGCATCGCGCTCAATGAAGCCGAGAAGCCCCGTCTCGTTCAAGACCTCGGAAGCAACACCTACCTGATGCTGCGCAACCACGGCCTGCTGACGGTTGGCGCGGCGCCGGCGGACGCCTTCGTCGCCATGTACTTCTTTGAAGCAGCCTGCATGATTCAGGTGCGCGCCCAGTCAGGTGGCGGCAAGCTCACGCCCATCCCGCAGCAAATTCTCGCCGGCATCAAGGAGCAGATCCGGATGGCGACGCGAGGCCTCACGCCCGGGGCGCTGGTGTGGCCTGGGCTGCTGCGTCGGCTCGACCGCCGCAACCCCGGATATGCTGACTAACGCGGTCCGCTCGGAGGATACCCGGCGCACGATGGCATACGCCGGGCAAACAGCGTAAGCATGTATTAAGCGTCATAGGCCGCGTTTGCCGATTCAACGCAACGCGGATGTAATCTGGTAGGTCACGTGAGAACCTGTATGGCAAAGATCTTTATCTACGGTGCCGGCTCAATTGGTTGCTATGTCGGCGGACGGCTTCTTGCCGGAGGGAGCGACGTCAGTTTCATCGGACGTGCACGCGTGGCCGACCAGTTGCGCAATCAAGGCATCACGCTGTCGCGGCACGACGACAGCCGCTGGCACGCTCCGTCGGAACGGATCGACGTATCGACGGACGCGGCCAGCGCCGCCGCAGCCGATCTCGTGCTCGTTACCGTCAAATCTGCCGCGACGCCCACGGCCGCGGCCGAACTGGCGAACGTGCTACGGCCCGGCACGATCGTCGTGAGCTTCCAGAACGGCATTGGCAATGCGGACGTGCTGCGCGCCGCGCTGCCACAGCACACGGTGCTGGAAGGGATGGTGCCATTCAATGTCGTCGAACGCGGCCCTGGCGCGTTTCATCAAGGTTCAGCGGGAGAACTGGAGATCAGGCATGCGCCGGCCATGCAGCCGTTCGTCGACGAATTCAGGAAAGCGGGCCTGCCGCTGATCCAGCACGCCGACATGTTGCCGGTGCAGTGGGCGAAGCTGCTGCTCAACCTCAACAATGCCATCAATGCCCTGGCGAACCGGCCTTTGAAGGAGGAGCTCTCGCAACGCGCCTACCGGCTGTGCCTCGCGATGGCGCAAAAAGAAGCGCTCGCGCTTCTGAAGCAGGCCGGCATACGGCCAGCCAGAGTGACGCCGCTTCCAACCACCTGGATACCGCGTGTTCTCAGCGTACCCGATGCATTGTT
Source organism: Paraburkholderia nemoris (assembly GCF_905221015.1). Classification (NCBI taxonomy): domain Bacteria; kingdom Pseudomonadati; phylum Pseudomonadota; class Betaproteobacteria; order Burkholderiales; family Burkholderiaceae; genus Paraburkholderia; species Paraburkholderia nemoris. The sequence continues at coordinate 116,274 of NZ_CAJNBO010000020.1, forward strand.
CGAACGGCTGGGCCGCGCGATGCTGACGATCGATCCGCTCGCGCGCTCGTCGATGTCCGACGATCTGGCGGCCGGACGCGCCACGGAAATCGACTGGATCAACGGCGAGGTTGTTCGCCTCGCCCAACGCCTTGGGCAAATTGCGCCGGTCAACACACGGCTATGCGAACTCGTGCGGGAAGCCGAGCGAGCCGACGTGCGCCCTTCATGGTCAGGCAAAGCATTGCTGGCTGAGATGCGAGCCGCAGCGCATATCGCGTTGCCATTGCCCGCAAAAATCTGAACGCCGACGTACACGCATCAGGTCGCGGCCACGCCGTCAATGGAGTAGATTGATATCCTGGTCACGCCCCCTGGCGTCTGACTTGGGAGAGAATCATGAAAAGTCGTTACGCGGTTTCGCTGGCAGTCGCTGCAAGTCTTGCTGTTTCAGCCGCATTCGCCCCGGAAGTCGTGGCACAGACAGGCGCCCCCGGGACGAAGCAGATGCAGGACACGCAACGGAAAGCCGAACAAAAGGCTCATAGCGCAGGCCAGAAATCTCACCACAAAGCCACTCCCCAGAAAGTCGCGCCTCAAAAGGCTGGAAGTGCCACGCCGGCATCCGCCCCGTAGTTTGCTGGTTGTCAGTCGGCGCGGAGGCTCACCGGGTGATTAGATCGCATCGAAACACGCTCGGCGCAAGTCTGAACATTACCTAGCGCAACCGCACGATCGTCGACTTCAACTCCGTATATTTCTCGAGTGCGTGCAGAGACTTGTCACGCCCGTTACCCGACTGCCTGTAACCGCCGAACGGAAAATTCATGTCGTCGGCTCCTTCGTTGTAGCCGTTGATCCAGACTGATCCGGCGCGCAGACGCCTCGCCACCTCGTGCGCAGTCGCCAGATCGCCGGACCATACGGCAGCCGCGAGGCCGTATTCGGTGTCGTTCGCGATGTGCACCGCCTCGTCGACGTGATCGAACTCGATCACGGACAGAACCGGCCCGAAGATTTCTTCGCGGGCAATCTTCGCATCCGGCTTGACCTCGAACACGGTCGGTTCGACATAGAAGCCGCCGGTTTCCGCCCTGACTTGCGCGCCGCCCGTCACAAGCCGGCCCTCCCGGTGACCTGCGTCGATATAAGCCGCCACGCGCTCGAACTGGGTACGATCGACGATAGGCCCCATCGTCACCGACGGATCGAGCGGATGCCCCGGCTCATAGGCACGCGCAGCAGCGGCCACCTTCGCGACGAACGCGTCCTTGATATCCCGGTGCACGAGGAGCCGTGAACCCGCCGTGCACACCTCGCCCATGTTGAAGAAAATCGCGTCGGCGGCCGCCTTCACTGCGCGATCGAGATCGGGGTAATCAGGCAGCACGATGTTCGCTGATTTACCGCCGAGTTCGAGCCACACGCGCTTCAGATTGGATTGCGCCGCGCATTCCATGATCTGCCTTCCGGTTCTCGTCGAGCCGGTGAACGCGATGCAGTCCACGCCATGATGCAGCGCGAGCAACCTGCCCGGCTCGGCGCCACCCGGCACGACGTTGAATACACCGGGTGGCAGGCCTGCCTCGTGCGCCAGGCGGGCGACGCGAATCGCCGTGAGAGGCGATTTCTCGGATGGTTTGAGAACCACACTGTTACCGGTAGCAAGCGCCGGGGCGAACTTCCACGCCGCCATCAGCAGCGGGAAGTTCCACGGCACCACCGCCGCGACGACACCCACAGGTTCGCGTGTGACGAGACCAAGCAGATGATGGTCGGCCGGCGCGACCTCGCCGCCCATCTTGTCGATCGCCTCGGCATACCATTCGACGCAGTGCGCTGCAGCCGGTATGTCGATGGCTGAGGTGTCGCCGATCGGCTTGCCCGCGTCGAGTGTTTCGAGCAAAGCCAATTCCTCGAGGTGCTCACGCATCAATGCAGCCCAGCGCAGCAGCACGGCCTTGCGATCGCGCGGATTCATGCCCGCCCATACCTGCGTGTCGAATGCCCGACGGGCCGCCGTGACGGCCGCGTCGACATCCGCCTCGCCGCAGTCGGCGACCTGGACTAGCACGCGGCCATCGATCGGACTGACACAGGCGAATGTGCTCTCGCTGTGCGCGTCGCGCAGCGTGCCATCGATAAATGCGCGCCCTTCGATTTCCATGCCGACGGCTTTATCCTGCCAGTCTGAGAAAGTTTTCTTATTCATCAGGATGCCTATATTCACTGTTGTTTGACAGGCACACCACGTGCCTCGTTACCTGTCCTCGTCTCAACCCGCGCGACGCACCGCCGAACCTACTGGGTCGATCGGTGTGCAAGTTCCCGCGCGCGCTTCGATCGCTTCTCCCGCGGCGAGACACAGCGCCTCCTGAAAGCGGCCGGCGACAAGCTGAACGCCCATCGGCACACCGTCGCGCACGCCGGTCGGCACGGACAGCCCCGGCAATCCGAGCAACGCGGTCGCGAGCAGCGGACTCTGCATGTCGAGGACGTGCCGCATCGCGTCGTCGCCGCGCTGGTCCTCGTCGATCGCGAACGGCTGCGCGCATGACACGGGCATCAGCAGCAGCGGATAGCGCTCGAAGAAACGCTGCCAGTCGCGTAACAGGCCGGTGCGCCGCGCCAGACCGTTCATGTAGCCTGCCAGGTCGAGCGGCGCGGCAAGCCGGCGCTGGCTGCCGAACGCCGTGCGAATCGCTTCGTCGCCATGCTGCATGATGACGTCGCCGAGCCCACTCCTCGCTTCGTTGGTGACGAGGTCCAGCCACAGCGCGCTCGCTTCGGCAATCTGCGGTGGGACGGCTTCTTCGACGACGCAGCCCGCCTCCTCCAGCCAACCTGCCGCCTGCCGGATCGCGTCGACGACTGCGGCATCGGAACGGATACCCGGCAGTTCCGCACAGACGGCGACACGAACAGGAAACGGCGCGCGCTGGCCAGGCGGCTCTACCGGCATCCACCATGCGTCGCGCGGATCGCCGCCCGCCATCGCCGCCAGGGCGATGCGCAGGTCACCGACTGTTCGCGCCAGCGGCCCCTGCACAGAAGCCAGTTGGACCGCGAGCGTCCGGTCTTTCGTCTGCGTCGGGTTGTACCCCGGTACGCGGCCGGCGCTCGGCCTCAGTCCCGCGACACCGCACGCGCAGGCCGGATAGCGGATCGAGCCGCCGAGGTCGTTGCCGTGTGCGATCGCGCCGATGCCGGCGGCCACCGCAGCCGATGCCCCACCACTTGAGCCCCCGGGCGTCAGTTGCGGATTCCACGGATTCAGCGTGCGGCCATGCAGGTCGTTGTCGGTGAACCAGCGATAGGAAAACGCCGGCGCATTAGTGCGGCCGATCACGATCGCGCCGGCCTTGCGCAGGTTCGCGACCACGGGGCTGTCCTCGCTTGCGACGAGGTTCTTGAACGCGCTCACGCCGTTGGTGGTCGCGTAGCCGGCCATGTCGACATTGATCTTGACCGTCACCGGCACGCCGTGGAGCGGTCCGATCGGCTCGCGCCGCGCGATCGCCGCATCGGCTTGCGACGCAGCCTGCAGCGCGCTGTCGGCCAGCACGTCGACAATCGCGTTGATACGAGGATTCACATCCTCGAGCCGCTGTAGACAGCTCTGCGTGAGTTCCGTCGACGACACGTCGCGACGCTTAACGCGTTCGACCATTTCCGTAGCGCTCAGACGCCACAATTCCTGAGTCATGTCATGCTCCTGGTTGATTCCGACGATTGACGTTGCAAGTGGAACCGCCGCGCTATGCGTGGGATGGCTCAATTTGCGGGGCGTGCGACGCATAGATCTTCCTGCACGCCTCCACGACCTCCCAGGTGCCGCGAAAGCCGGAAGGAATCACGAAGCGATCCCCGGCGCGCAGCACCTTTTCGCTCCCTTGCATGTCACGCACGATCACCACGCCACTCAACATCTCGCAGTACTCGGACTCGTCGTACTCGATCGTCCAATGGCCGGGCGTGCTCTCCCAGATGCCGGAGCTGAACTGTCCGCAAGGACTGATGTAGTGATGCGTGAGCGTCTGCATCGGATTACCAGCCAGCAGCAGACCGCGCGGCACGCGTGACTGGGTCAGCTCCGCGGGGTCCCGCATCAGGTCCACGATATGGGTGATGTCTGTCATAAGCGCCTCGAAGGTGTGCAATGTTCGATATAGGTGAGTTGCCGCGCGGCCGGACGCGCTGTGAGCGAACACCGGCTCAAAACGCGTCCATCATCCGGTGCCAGGCCATCGCGAGCATCAGCATCGGCGAGCGCAGCAGGCGTCCGCCCGGGAAGTCGCGGTGCCGGATCTTGCCGAACAGGTCGAAGCGGGCAGCCTGCGCATCGATCGCTTCCGCGATGAGCCGGCCCGCGAGCCCCGTGACGTTCACGCCGTGCCCGGAGAACCCCTGCGCGAAATACACGGTCGGCTCGAGGCGGCCGAAATGCGGCGCGCGATTCATCGTCGCGTCGACGAAGCCACCCCACGCGTAGTCGATCTTCGCGTCGGCGAGCTGCGGAAACGTCTTCAGCATGTCCCGCCGCATGGCCGCGGCGAGCTCGCGCGGCGTACGCGTCGAGCTGCTCGCCTTGCCGCCCCACAGCATGCGGCGATCCTTCGTCATGCGGAAATAGTCGAGCGCCGCATTGCAGTCGCTGATCGCCACATCCGTCGGCATCGTGTCGCTCGCCCTCGCGTCACGGAGCGGTTCGGTCGCAATCAGGTACGTCGCCACCGGCATGATCTTGCGCGCCAGCGCCGGCGCAAGCCGGCCGAGATAGGCGTTGCCCGCGAGCACGACGTAGCGCGCGTCCACCCGCCCGCGCGCGCTCGTCACGCGATGGCCTTGCGCGGTCTTGCCGATTGCCTGCGCGCTCGTGTCCTCGTGAATCGACACCCCCGCGTCACGCGCCGCGCGTGCCAGACCGAGCGTGTAATTGAGCGGATGCAGATGACCGCTGCCGTCATGGTGGAGCCCGCCCAGGTAGCGATCCGAAGCGAGGACCTCGCGCATCTCGTCACGCTCGACATACCGGTACCCGCGATAGCCGAAGCGCAACTCGGCGGCTTCTGCCCAGGCACGCAGCGCGTCGACATGGCGCGGCTTGTTTGCGGCGGTCAGATAGCCGAACGTCAGGTCGCAATCGATCTGGTGCTTCGCGACCCGCTCCTTGACGAGCTCCACCGACTCGAGCCCCATCGCCCAGACGCGCCGCACGTCCTCTTCCGGCATGAAGGACGAGAACGTATCGATGTCACACGAATAGCCGGCGATCAGCTGGCCGCCGTTGCGGCCGCTCGCGCCCCAGCCGATCTTCGACGCCTCGAGCAGCACGACCGAGTAGCCGCGTTCCGCGAGATTGAGCGCGGTGGAAAGGCCGGTGAGTCCACCGCCGATCACGCAGACGTCGGTGGATACGTTCGCCTCCAGCGGTGGATGACACGTCCGGTCGTTCGCGGTGGCCGCATAATATGACGGGACGTGTGCCTGATTTTCAAACTTGAGCATGACAAAGCCTCGCGATCGGCGGCGGCCCTGGTGCCTCAGGCCGGCGCCGGCATCGCATCAGAAAGAGTAGAGGAATTGCGCGGCAAGCAGGTCGTTCGACTTCGCATACGTACCGTCATTGCGCAGGAACACCTGACGGTTCGCCCAATCGTGCCGGTATTCGACCTTCACCGTGATCTGCTGGGTCGGATAGAACAGCAGGTCGAGCGCGGCGTCCTGGCGTGTCGCGCCCTTGCATTCGAAGCCGTGATTGCTCGACGCCGCGAGGCAATTCACGTCGATGCCGAAGCCGTTATACGGATCCATCCCGTTGCCGTTGAGGGCGATCCCACCACCCCCACCACCGTTCTTGCTGTCGACCAGCAGGTCGTAGCGGGCCGTCACACCCATCCGCCCGACCACCGGCAGCCTGAACTTCCGGTGCGCGAGCAGCGACAATCCGTACCACTGCGCCTGGCCGCCGTTCCACGCGGCATTCTGCTGCTGGCCGTAGTCGATTTCGGCGTTGTACTGGATGTCGGCCAGCGCGTACGTCATATCAGCTTCGGTGAAAAAGAACGTACCGTAGCCGTTCGGCGCCTGGCCGCCCCAGCCATAGCTGACCGAGCCTGTCGCCGGATCGATCGCGCTCGGCAGCGTCTGCCGGCCGATGCTGAACGAGCCGCCGACATCGAGCTGGCTGCCGCGCAGATAGTCGACCCGCGCGCTGAACGTCGGCATGCGATTGCTCGTCGTGATCGGATCGCCGAACGCGTTCGTGCCGGTCTGCGTCACTGAGCCGGCGGTGCGGAACTGCTCGTTGCCGAGCAGGAATTTCCATGCCCACTGGTCACCGGTGTAGTTGACGCCGGCGCCGATCGAGCTGCCCGGATCCGAGAAGTCATACAGCAGGTTGTGCGTGAGCGTCAGCATCTGGTTCGACTGCTGCATCTCGTAGCCACTCAGCCCCGGCATCAGTCCGGCGACGACCGACGTGGTCGGCGTCAGCGGCACCGTCGCGATCGCGGTATTCAGAATGTTGAACCCGCTGTCGCTGTGTTCGTTCATCAGGTACATCCCCGCGCCCCGGTTTGGCATCAGGGTCACCTCGATGGAGGGCGCCATCGGGCCGACGCCGAACATCTTCTTGATGTCGAGGTACAGATCGCCGAACGTACTGTTGTAGTACTGGTACGCGTTCTCGTGGTTCGCAAACTGGAACGACGACGTGCCCGCCGCACGGTTATACAGATAGGTGGGATCGATGTAGCCGGTCACCGATAGCCCCGCGATCGGGCCGGTCTGAGCGGCGTCGGTCAGCGCGTCGACTTTCAGCTGCTGGTTGGCGGTCTGCTGCTTCAACTCGGCAACCTCGTCGTTGGTCAGCACCGCCGGCGCCTGGCCGTAGTCGGCCGACGACGGATCGACAGCGGCGGCACTCGCCGGCGTCGGCGTAGACACGGGCTTCGCGACTAGCTGCGACTGCAGCCCCTTGACCTCCTGCTGCAGCGCGGCGAGTTGCTGCTGCAGCGCCTTGATCTGATCGCCCGTCGGACTCGCTGCGGCCAGCCCCGGCAGCACCCCGGCCACCAGCACGCTGATTAACCTCTTCTTCATGAAACGTCTCCCTGTTGTTCTTTGCTTCGGATTCCTCAACCGCCTGATTTCAAGCGCAACCAAAGACGGTTCTGCAGCCGCGTTAGCTCCGCGCTTATCGGCATCGCGAGCGACATTCTGGCGAGCACGCTGTCAGACAGGTAGACGTCCGGATCCTGCGAGATCTCCGGCTTCACGAACGGGGGCGCGGCCTTGTTCGCGCTCGGGTAGGCAATCTCGTTCGTGATTGCCGCGTTGGTCTTCGGGTCCTCGATGTAGTTGATCCACTTCAACGCCGCCTCGGGATTCGGCGCATCCTTCGGAATCGCCATCGCGTCGAACCACAGCAGGCCGCCTTCCTTCGGATTCACGTAGCGGATCTGGTATGCATGTTTCGCCTCCGCCGAGCGCCGACTCGCAAGGCTGACGTCGCCAGACCAGCCGAGCACTACGCACACGTCGCCGTTCGCAAGATCGTCCGAATAGCCCACCGAATTGAACTGCGTGATGTACGGACGGATCGTCTTCAGCACCTCGTAGGCCGCCTGATAGTCCGCCGGGTTCTTGCTTTCCGGGTCCTTGCCCATGTATTGCAGCACCGCTGCGAATGCCGCATCAGGCGCGTCGAGCAGTGACACGCCGCAGCCCTTCAGCTTCGACACGTTCACCGGATCGAACAGCAGCGCCCAGCTGTCGGTCGGCGCGTTGTCGCCAAGTCGCTTTTTGACCGCCTCGACGTTGTAGCCGACCCCCGTCGTACCCCACGCCCACGGCACGCCGTACTGGTTGCCCGGATCGGCCTTCGCCATCATTTTCATCAGCGCCGGGTCGAGGTTCACAAGGTTCGGGATCTTCGACTTGTCGAGCTTCTGATAGACGCCCGCCTGGATCTGCCGCGCGAGGTAATTCGACGTCGGCACGACGATGTCGTAGCCGGAACTGCCGGTGAGCAGCTTAGTCTGCAGGGTGTCGTCGCCGTCATAGCTGTCGTAGCGCACCTTGATGCCGGTCTCCTTTTCAAAGTTCGGCACCGTGTCCTTCGCGATGTACTCGGACCAGTTGTAAATGTTCAGATTCGTGTCGCCGGCCAGCACGGATTGGCTAGCCGCGAACGCAAGGCTGGCTGATGCGGCGAACACGATCCTGATGAGCAAGCGGCGATGAAAACGGGCACGCATGGGAAATCTCCTGATAGTGTGAATCGGCCGCTCCGATCGATGCGGATGCCGCCGGTAAGCAAACTAGTTAATGCGTCGCGAGGCGATCGCCGACGTGCAGACTGAACGCCGGGTCTCCTTCGTTTCAGCTTGTAGAGCACTGTAAAGATCGCCGTACGGGTCGTCTGTCCCGGGAACAAAGGACAAGCTTCATCGTCGATGACGGTCGTTTGGGTGCATTCCCGTGTAGGCATGGGGAATTTGTCGTGATACCAGTAGCGCCACCCAGAATTAATCGAGAACAGAAGTGATGAACGCCGCGCCCTCTTCCCCGGATCTCCAGCTCAGTCAGGTCGCGTTAGTGACCGAGACGTTGGGCGACATCGCGCAGGCCGTCGGTGCTCCGCAGTTCATGCAGGCCGTGTTTGAAAATCTCGTGCGCTTCGTCGACTTCGACGCGGTGCATCTGGACTACGAACGTGTGTCTGCGTCCGGTCAGCGCAGCGTCGGCTGGATCGGGAGCTTCGGTCGCGATCGTGAGCTTGTCGAACAGGTGATGCGGGACTACTACCGGAGCTATGCGAGCGAGGACGCGACCTATGAGGGAGTCGGAGACAGGCGCGACGTGCAGTTGATCCAGATCTCCGCGCAGAAGGTTGCGAGCGAGCTCCGGCATCTGTTCTTCGACATCGGCAACATCCACGATGAATGCGTGGTCTTCGGCGTGACGAACGGCACGCGATACTCGATATCGATGGCGCGCTCGCGGCGCCTGCCGTCGTTTTCGCTGAAGGAGTTGAGCCTGCTGAAACAGTTCGCGCACGTCGTGCTGCCGCTCGCGGCGGTACACAAGCGGCTGATCGGCGCGATCTCGCCGGACGACGGCCGCCCGGATACGTCGGACAACAATCTGCTCGCGCAGTGGCTTCCGCAGTTACACGGCAAGCTGACGTCGCGCGAAACGTACGTGTGCTCGTCGTTCATCCAGGGAATGACGACACCGGCGATCGCGCAATCGATGGGACTGAAGCCCTCGACCGTCGAGACCTATGCGAAACGGGCATTCGCGAAGCTCGGTGTTGATTCACGGCGGCAGTTGATGGCGCTCGTGTTGAAGAGCGCACCGCTGCGGTATGGCAGCGATGGCATGTAGTGAAAATCCCCCGTACTCAGAAGTTATGCCGCAAACCGAGCATGACCGCCGTGGTCGAAACACCCGGCGCGACCGGCTGCCCGTAGACGATGGTCTGATTCATGCCGCCCCGGTTGTTGACGTAGCCGACCTGCGCGTAGGCCAGCGTGCGCTTTGAGATGTTGTATTCCGCGCCGAGTGCTATCTCGGTCGACTTGTTCGCCGAATGGTTCTTGTCCTTCAGGTAGTAAACACCGGATGTGACCCTGAACGCAGGCGAAAAGCGATAACCGAGTCCCACCGAATACATGTCGAGCTTGACCTGGTTCGAGCGCGCAGGATTCCTACCGTTTGCATACGAAGCGGAAAACGAAAACCCGTCGATCGAATACAGCGCGCCGAGATAAACAAAGCGATTGTTGTCGATACCTGTGAGCGGCGCGCCCGGTGCCGGGTTCGTGTCATGCCCGTTGTAGTAGACCGCGGCCAGATTGAGTCCGTAGTTTGAATACTTGAGGACCGCCGACTCACGCGTACCACCCTGCAATTGCCCGGCTACGCCCCCGGGCGCGTATTCGAGTCCAAGCGACACGCCCCCGAAAACCGGCGATTGATACACCAGAGCATTGCTGTCGTAGAGCGCACCGATCGGCGCATTTGTGCTGTTGCCCGGCCAGCCGGCGGCCTGGTTCAGTCCGAGCCACGCGGTCAGAATGCTGCCGAAATACTGGGCCGAGCGCACGTCGGTGTCGGCCATTGCGTAGATCATCGGCACGATCTGGCGGCCCGCGGTGAATGTGCCGATCGGCCCGGAGACACCAATCGTCGTGAACTGGTTGAAGACCGCCGTTGCTCCGGGCGTGTCGGAAAGCCCCGGCTTGCCGGTGCCACTGTCGAACGAGCCTTGCAGCTTGAAGTTGACCTTGTAGCCGCCGCCGATATCCTCACTGCCCCGGATACCCCAGATGCTCGAGTAGATGCCGCCGTCCTTGAAGCGGAATACCTTGCCCGTGTTCGGCGCGTTCGGCGCGAATGTCGCCGCCGAACTGCTCTGATACAGAACGCCCGAATCCATGATGCCGTAGAGCGTTACCGACGACTGCGCTTGCGCGACACCTGCCAATCCGACCATCGCGGCGGCCGCGATCAGTTTCAGCTTCATTTTGTCTCCGTGGTTTTATAGTGACCGCCGTGCGAGAACGGCGGGGTACAGCGTTGCAATCAGTCAAATCGTTGGCGCAGCACCTTCTTGTCGATCTTGCCGACGCTCGTCTTCGGTATCTCTTCCACGAACGCGATGCGGGCGGGCTCGGGTACCGCATAGCGGCTAATCCGGTTTGCCTCAACGAGCGCGAGCAGATGAGCGCGAACTTCGCCGCCGCTCAACAACGCATCCGGCTCGCAGACGATGAAAGCCTGTGGGCGCTCGCCCCACTTATCGTCCCGTACGCCCACAACTGCGCTTTCGCGCACACCCGGGATCGCGTTGATCAGGCCCTCGACCTCGATTGACGACACCCATTCACCACCGGTTTTGATGACGTCCTTCATGCGATCGACGATCTGTACGTAGCCATCGCGCGTAACGACAGCAACATCCTGCGTGTGCAGATAGCCGTTCGCCCACAGCGCTTCTGAAGCATGCGGCTTACCGTGATATCCCTGAGTGAGGAACGGCGCGCGCAATACGATCTCCCCCTGACTGCGGCCGTCGGGCGCAACGTCCTTCATGTCGGCGTCGACCACACGCAATTCGACCATCGGCACCGGTCGTCCGGCCATGCAGCGTCGGCGCACGTCATCATCGATGCTGGCCGGCGCCGCGCCCGGCGCGCATTGCGACAGAGCGACCACGGGCCCGGTCTCGGACATCCCATAGCCGGAAAACACATCGATGCCGCGGGCCAGTGCCGCTCGGCACAGCGTGGGCGATAGCGCCGATCCGCCAATGATCATCTTCCAGCCGGACAGGTCCTGTCCGTCATGCGCAGAAGCATCGAGCATCATCTGCAGCAAGGTGGGCACGCAGTGCGAAAACGTCACCTTCTCGTTCGCTTTCAACTTCAGCAGCGTGTCGGGCTGGTAACGGCCGGGCAATACGATCTTCAGGCCAAGCAGCACGGCGATATAGGGCATCCCCCACGCGAGTACGTGGAACATCGGTGTAACCGGCATGTACACGTCTTCGCGATGCAGCCGCTGTCCCTCGCGCGGCGAGCACAACGTGGCCGCCGTCGCCAGCGCATGCAGCACGATCTGTCGATGGCTGTAGAACACCCCTTTGGGGTCACCGGTGGTACCGGTGGTGTAGAAGAGCGCCGCGCGAGTGTTCTCGTCAAAGTCTTCAAACGGGAAGTGCTCGGTGGCAGCCGCGAGCAACTGTTCATATTCGCCGGCGAACGGAACCGACGGCACGTCATGCCCGTCGCCGTCGGTGGCAATGATCACCTCGCGCACGCCGCGAAGTTCGCCGCGAATCTGTTCGACGAGCGGTAGAAAATCCGTGTGCACGATCAGCACTTGCGCATTCGCATCGTTCAGCGCGTAGGCGATCTGCTGTGGGGACGTGCGCACATTGACCGTGAACATCGTTGCACCCATCATCGGGATAGCGAAATAGCCTTCGAGGTAGCGATGGCTGTCCCAGTCCATGATCGCCACGGTCGAACCACGTCGAACGCCGAGCGAAGCGAGTGCATTGGCGAGACGGCCGATGCGCTGGTTCAGCCCGGCGTACGTGTGGCGCCGCTCGCCGCGATAGGTGATCTCCTGCTCCGCCGACACAGCCAGTGCGTTCACCAGCAACTGCCTGACGAGCAGCGGATAGCCATAGGCCGACGGCGTGGGTGTGATGAGCGGGTCAGACGGATCGAACTGTTGCACGGAAATGCTCTCCTGCACGGGGAATCGTGGCGGCATCATGCCGGCTAGTGCAGGCAAGAATACGCAACGCTCCGTGCGCGAACCCCTCCCGCAGCGGGAGGGGTATGGAAAACACTCAGTGGTGGCCGGCAAGCCAAGCTTGGATAGGTACCGGTGCGCGGCACCTGCGGCGTGAACGCGTTTCAGCCCTCTTCGAGCAAGCCGAGTACCAGCGCGCGACGCACCGCATGCTTGCGGGAACTGGCGTCGAGCTTACCGAACAGGTTCTTCAGGTGCCACTTCACCGTGCCCTCGCCGACCGTCGCGGCCACGGCGATTTCCTTATTCGACAGGTTGCGCGCGAGCAATTCGAGGATTTCACGCTCCTTCGGCGTCAGCACGACGCTCGGCACCGCACGTGGATTGCCTGTGCCACGCAAGGCCGGCGGCCGTGCAATGCGCGGCACGGCGATCACGTGAGCGGCGGCGGAATCGGTCTGCTCGGCGCCCACGCGTCTCGCCCAATCCGCCAGCGCCGGATGCGCGTCAGCCAGCGTACGTGTCAGATCGTAAGTCTGCGCAAGGTTCATCGCCTCGCGTAGCAGCGGCAGGCCATCTCCGCCGGTCTGCTCGAGCGCGAAGGCGTGCAGCGCCATCAATTCGATCCTCGGCACACCGAGCTTTTGCGCCTGCGCGAGTTCCGCCGCATCGGCGAGTGTGCGCAACGCGCTGTCGTTGCGCCGCGCCGCCAGATCGGCGCGGGCACGCGCAAATACCTGCGGCAACGCGACCGAACTCTGCCATAGCAATCCCTGCGGTATGGCTTTGTCAGCCATGATCTCGTCAATGTTGCGCACCAGTGCGTCGCAGGTCTGCGCGCGATAACGGCTCGCGTGGATCCGCACCTGTTCGGCGATGCTCGCGATGCGCAGGCGCGGAAGCCGTCGCGCGACGCCCATTGCGTGCAGCGCTTCGAGCAGGTCGAGCGCGCGATGCTCGCTGCCGCGCACACCCGCGATGCGGGCGGCAGTGCAATAGGCGAGCATCACGGTCTCGGGTGTGCCACCGCGCTCGAGCACGTCCAGCCGGTTCGCCAGCAGCGCGGCGGCTTCGTCTATCCGATCGGCCTCGTAGCTGAGCGCCGCGCAGATCGCCGCGAACATGCAGGTAAGCGGATGCCGTCGACCCAGATCCGCTTCGGCGCTCGTCAGCGCCGGCATCACGACCTCTTCGGCGAGACGCAACTGGCCTTCCCGCAAATAGCTCAAACCAACGATGTGATCGCCCCAGCGCGCCACGTAGCCCTGCCCCTTGCCCACTTCGCCACGCGGCACGCGCTGCTGAAAACGTCTTGCCTGCGCCGGTTCGCCGAACAGGACCGAGCGCGCCGACAGACGGTTTGCGTGGATCTGCGCAAGCCAGGATGCGCTGTCGGGCAGATGGTCCGCCCACGGCTCGAACAATTCGACAAAGCGGTCAGGTTCGTCTGCGTAATAAGCGGCAGCGCTCAGAATCAGCGCGCACTCGTAGCGCAACGCCGTGTCGACGCCCGGCGCCGCGAGAACGCACTCGACCTGGCGTCGCGCTTCCTCGTGCCGCTGTCCGAGCGCAAGTGCCCAGGCGGCAGCGAGCCGCAGACGCGGGCGCCGCTCCAGTTCCGCTTCCGGCAGCCGGTCGAGCCAGTCGAGCACCGTGCCCAGATGGCCCTGCTTGACTGCATCGTGCAGCCAGCGGTCCGCCAACTCGTAGGCGGTCTGGTGCTGGCCGGCCGCAAGCGCGTGGTGTGCGGCCTCCTGCACCATCCCCTGAGCCGCGAGCCACGTCATCGCACGCGTATGAAGCGTGGTCTGCGTATCCGCGTCGAGCGCCAGCAAGCGCTCGCGCAGCACGTCGCGCACGAGCATGTGCAGGCGGCACCACGGGCCATCCTCAGAAGTAATGAAGACCGGAGTTTGCCGCACGAGACTCAAGAGTCGCTCAGGCGCGCCGGCGTCGCCGGTCAGCGCCGCGCACAGGTCGGGATGCAGCATGTCGACGACGCTGATACGCGTAAGAAACGCCTCGTCCTCGGGTGATAGTTTTGCGAGCAACGCACCCACGAGCTGATCACGCGCCCTGCCCGGACCGGTCGCCAGAGATTCGACAGTCTGGCGCGGGTCCGCCGCATGCGCCATGGCCGCAAGCGCGAGCTGCAGGCCGAGCGGCCAGCCGTCCGTCGCCTCGAAGAGCCGCGCGCAGGCATCGGCGTCGACACGCGGGCCGAAGCGGTTGCCGATCAGCGCGATTGTCTCGTCGAGGCGAAAGCGCAGCACCTCGGGGCCCAGCAGCAGCGCCTGCCCATAGGCGAGCAGATCGCCGAATGCCGCTTCGAGACCGCCCCGCGCGGCGACGATGACCCTCAGGTTCGGCGGTGCATTGTGCAGCACGTACGCGAGCACCTCGGCGCCGTCGGCCGGCATCCGGTCGGCGTCGTCGATGAACAGCACGACGTCGAGGGACAGCCGTGCCACTTCGGCAAGCCACGCGGTCGCGCCGTCCAGGTTGCCCGCTACCGCCGTCGCGCCCTCGAGCAAAAGACGGCCGAAGGCGGGCCGCGCGCAAGCGGTACGCATCGCGTGGACGAGGCCGGGCAGTATGTGTTCGGCGTCGTCGCGCTCGTCGGCCAGCAGCCACGCGACCGCGGCGCCGGCTGCGAGATGCTCGCGCCGCCACTGCGCGAGCAGCGAAGTCTTGCCGTATCCGGCGGGCGCTTGCACGAGCACAATCGGCTGCTCATTGAAGGACGGCCCCACCGCGCTCAGCCGCGAACGCGTCAGCAGATGGAGCGGTGCTCGCGGCGCGATCGTCTTCAGCACGATTTCTGTCGCAGCGGGTTCGTTGCCGAAGGAAGTGGAGGACATCTGGCGAGGTTGGACGGCGTTCCGGGGCGGCGGGTGCGGGATGCTTGTGCCGACAGTTCGTTTACAGGATGGGTCGGATGGTCTGCGTGCGTCAAGCCCCTCCCGTCACGGGAGGGGCGCACGACGCGCCGACGCACTACGCTATGTTTAACGGGCAAGCGGCATGGGAAAGATCCCTTTTCACATGCCGATGCGCCCGGCCTACAAAGCCTATTGGTGAGCAATATATCTCATGTTCCGTCACCTCCTCGTCCCAGTCGACGGCAGCGATGCGTCTATCGAAGCGCTCGGCCAGGTGGTCGAATTCGCCCAATCGATCGGTGCGCGCATCACATTCTGCCCGCTGCCGGCCGGACGCACGGCGTCGTGCCCGGAAGCGGAAGCTGAGCGATGCACGCAGCCGGCCGACGGCGAGACGACATGGGAACTGCTCGCCCGGGCCGAAGCCGCGGCACGCGCCCAGGGCGTACCGTGCTCGCTGGCCGCACCAGGCGTGGATGCGGCGCCGATTGGCGCGGCCGCGCGTGCTCATGGTTGCGATCTGATCTGCGTCGCGCCGCGGCCGCTGGTGCCGTCCAGCGGAATATCGGAGTACGGCACGGGAACGGTAGCGGTCGACGGCGGCGGCATCGCGGTGTTGACATGCGCGATCGATTCCCGCCCGGCAGTCGCACAGGCGATCCGCATTCTGCTCGTCGGGCAACGCACGCTCGCCGCGCACCTGCATGGCGCACTGCGCGCCGCGCGGATGGCCCGTGGGCCGGACCTCGCCCGCCAGGCGGAGTACCAAGCGACCTGCAAAGCGACAACGCTGCACGAGATTGCAGGACGCCTGAGCGAATTGCAGAAATCGCAACATCACTCGATGACCGAAGCCCTCTTCGCCCGACTGCGCGCACACACCTCCGCAGTCGATGCGGAACTTGACGAACTGGAACGACAGCATCAACGTGCCATTCAGATGTTTGACGATTTGGTCCGGCTGATCGCACGCGGCGATGAATCCGCGGCAACCAGCGGGATGCTTGAAGAGGGTCTGCGTGCTTGCGCGCAATTCACCTGGGAGAACATGGGGCGCAAGGAAGGCGTTGTGTTGCCCGCCGCGCGACGCTATTTGAGCGACAAGGACTGGAATGTACTGGCGGAGGAGTTTGCCGCCTGGTCCACCGATAAGTCGCCGCGCTCCCCGACGTTGTAAAGAAACGGGCACTAAGGCCTGCAAAAAAGATTGGAGACGTGAATGGCACATGCAATACGAATGTACGAAACCGGTGGCCCTGAGGTGTTGCGCTGGGAAGATGTGGCTGTGGGCGATCCGGGCCCGGGTCAGGTGCGTCTGCGCCATGAGGCAGTCGGACTCAATTTCGCCGACACCTACTTCCGCACCGGCCTGTACCCGATGCCTCTGCCGGCGGGCATGGGTGTCGAAGCAGCGGGCGTCGTCGAGGCAATCGGTCCGGACGTGACCAACGTCGCCGTGGGCGACCGCGTCACCTACACCGGTTTTCTCAACACGCTCGGCGCTTACAGCAGCGAGCGGCTGATCGCGGCCGCGCCGCTGATCCGGCTGCCCGACGGCATCTCGTGCGAGACGGCCGCCGCAATGACGATGCGCGGCCTCACGTCCGCCTATCTGCTTCGCCGCATCCACGCATTCCAGCCTGGCGACACCATCCTGCTGCACGCAGCGGCCGGCGGCGTCGGACTGATCGTGTCACAGTGGGCGAAACTGCTGGGAATTACCGTGATCGGCACTGTCTCGAACGAAAGCAAGGCGGCGATTGCCCGCTTGCATGGTTGCGACCATACGATCGACTACAGCCGCGAGGACGTCGCGAAACGCGTGCGCGAACTGACCGAAGGCACCGGCGTCAATGTCGTGTTCGACAGCGTCGGCAAGGACACCTTCAACGCATCGCTCGACTCGCTGCGGCGGCGCGGCCTGATGGTCTGTGTCGGCACCGCCTCCGGACCGATTCCGCCATTCAACCCGCAACTGCTTGCAATGAAGGGTTCGCTCTATCTGACCCGCCCGGCGCTTGCCGACTACATCGCCGATCCAGCCGAGAAAAACCAGTTGGCCGGCGAACTGTTCGACCACGTCGCCGCCGGCCGCATCAGGATCGAGATCAATCAGCGCTACGCATTGCAGGATGCCGGGCAGGCCCATCGCGATCTGGAAGCGCGCAGGACAACCGGCTCATCTGTCCTGTTCGTCTGAGGAAAGAACCATGCGGATCGAACCCCTTACCTGCAGTATCGGCGCGGAACTGGTCGGCGTTCATCTCGCCGATGCGATTGACGACGACGGCCTGTTCGCTGCAATCCGCGCTGCACTGCTGAAGCACCGCGTCGTGTTTCTCCGCGATCAGGACATCACCCGCGATGAACACGTCGCCTTTGCGCGACGCTTCGGCGGACTCGAGGATCATCCGGTTGCGGGCAGCGACCCTGAGCATCCGGGACTCGTGCGCATCTACAAAACGCCCGATCAGCCCAATGATCGCTATGAAAACGCGTGGCATACCGACGCGACGTGGCGCGTCGCGCCACCGTTCGGTTGTGTATTGCGCTGTGTCGAATGCCCGCCGGTGGGCGGCGACACGATGTGGGCGAACATGGTGTTGGCCTATGAGAATCTGCCGGCCCACGTGAAGACGCAGATCGCCGATTTGCGCGCACGCCACAGCATCGAAGCCAGCTTCGGCGCGGCCATGCCGATCGAAAAACGGCTGGCGCTGAAAGCGCAATATCCGGACGCCGAACATCCGGTGGTCCGCACACACCCGGAGACTGGCGAGAAGGTGCTGTTCGTCAACGGCTTCACGACGCACTTCACGAACTATCACACGCCGGAGCGCATTCGCTTCGGCCAGGACGCCAATCCCGGGGCCGGTCTTTTGCTCAATTACCTGCTGAGCCAGGCGCAGATTCCCGAGTATCAGGTGCGCTGGCGCTGGCAGAAAGACAGCATCGCGATCTGGGATAACCGCAGCACGCAGCACTACGCAGTGATGGATTACCCGCCTTGCGACCGCAAGATGGAGCGCGCAGGAATCATCGGCGACGTGCCCTACTGATCACTCACGCCAGCGGCTATACCGTCTCGCGTCAACCTACTGAAACAGAGGAAAACATGCAATTTCTCGACGACTCGTTGCACCCGGAAAACATGGAAAAAGTGGTCATTACGGTCGCGCCGTATGGGCCCGAATGGATGCCGGCAGACTTCCCCGAAGACATTCCGGTCACGATGGAAGAGCAGATCCAGAAAGCCGTCGACTGTTACAACGCCGGCGCAACGGTGCTTCACCTGCATGTGCGCGAACTCGACGGCAAGGGTTCTAAGCGGCTCTCGAAGTTCAACGAATTGATCGCGGGCGTGCGCGCCAAAGTGCCCGACATGATTATTCAGGTGGGCGGCTCGATCTCGTTCGCCCCTGAAGACGACGGACAGGCCGCCAAGTGGCTTTCCGACGACACCCGTCACATGCTGGCCGACCTCGAACCGAAGCCCGACCAGGTGACCGTCGCGATCAACACGACGCAGATGAACATCATGGAGCTGCTGTATCCGGAGTATCTGGAGGGCACCTCGCTGGCCAATCCCGCGCTCATGGCGGCCTACAGCGAAATGACCGTGCCCGCGGGTCCGGCCTGGGTCGAGGAGCACCTGCGCCGCCTCCAGGCCGCCGGCATTCAACCGCATTTCCAGCTCACCGGCATCCACGCATTGGAAACGCTCGAGCGCCTGGTCCGTAAGGGTGTGTACAAGGGGCCGCTGAATCTGACCTGGATCGGTATCGGCGGCGGCTTCGACGGTCCCAATCCATTCAACTTCTTCAATTTCATCCATCGCGCGCCGAATGGCTGCACGCTGACCGCCGAGTCCCTGCTGAAGAACGTATTGCCGTTCAACACCATGGCGCTCGCCATGGGTCTGCATCCCAGGTGCGGCATCGAGGACACGATCATCGACCAGCATGGTGAGCGCATGACTTCGGTACAGCAGATCGAACAGACAGTGCGTGTGGCGCGCGAGTTGGGCCGGGAGATTGCATCGGGCAAAGAAGCGCGCGAGATTTACCGGATCGGTGTGCAATACAAGGATGCCGATCAGACGCTGAGCGCCAACGGCATGATGCCAAACCGCCGGGGTATTACGAAGAACGCGCCGCTGCAGGTTGCCTGACGGCGCAACACCATGCGAGGTGTGACCTTCCGGCACCCGCATCAACATTGACCATGCAATGGCGAAGGCTGGGCGTCATACGATGCCCAGCCCTTAAAAAGGTCCGGTGCACAGAGATGTGCACGAGAGAACCATGTCGCCGGGCACTGGAGGAGACAATCTTGTACTTACACGATATCAAGCTCGAGACCGGGAATATTGATTCTGCCCCGGCCATCTCGCGCACGTACGCATGGACGGTTTTTGCGCTGACACTCGGTCTGCTGCTGTCGGACTACATGTCACGGCAAGTTCTGAACGCGGTCTTTCCTCTGCTCAAGGCGGCGTGGAATTTGTCAGATACGCAATTGGGTTCGCTCAGTAGCGTCGTCGCATTGATGGTCGGCATACTGACGTTCCCCTTGTCGGTACTCGCCGATCGCTGGGGCCGCACGAACAGCATCGTTCTGATGGCGGGGCTCTGGAGCCTTGCAACGCTTGGGTGCGCCATTTCGACGAACTACGGTGAAATGCTCGCGGCGCGTGCGTTCGTCGGCCTCGGCGAAGCGGCCTATGGAAGCGTGGGTGTTGCTCTCGTCCTGAGCATCTTTCCGTCTCATCTGCGCTCGACACTCACGGGGGCCTTCATGGCAGGCGGTGCCTTCGGCTCCGTGCTCGGCATGGCCCTAGGCGGCAGCATTGCGGCCCACCTCGGATGGCGCTGGTCGTTCGGCCTGATCGCCGCCTTCGGCATTCTGCTCGTCATCGTCTATCGTATCGTCGTCACGGAAAAGCGGTTGGCGCGGCTCCGGGCGAAAGTCAGCGTAGAGGCACCGTGCAGGCCCGGCGTACGCCTGAGTTTCCGCTTGCTGATGCAGGGGCTGTTCGCTTCCAGATCCGTGGTTTGTGCGTACGTCGGCAGTGGCTTGCACCTGTTCGTTCCCGCTGCCCTGTTTGCATGGATGCCCAGCTACCTGAATCGCTATTACTCGATGGCGCCCGGCAGCGCCGCCGTCGCCGCGTCGGGCTTCGTCCTGCTAACGGGTGTCGGAATGGTCGCTTGCGGCATGCTGACCGACCGGATCAGCAAAACGGTCCCGATTCGAAAGTGGCTCACTGCTATTGTCTATTGCCTGGTGTCGTTCGCCGTGCTGGGAATTGCCTTCCGCTTGCATGCGGGCCCGTTGCAACTTGTGTTGATCGGTGTCGGCATGTTCGTCAGCGCCGGCGCATCCGGGCCGTCAGGCGCAATGGTCGCCAACCTTACGCCCTCGTCCATCCACGCCTCCGCTTTTGCGACGCTGACGCTGGCCAATAACCTGCTGGGTCTGGCACCGGCCGCCGTCCTGACCGGATTTATCGCGGACAGAATCGGCCTGCTCGGCACCTTGCAGATCGTTCCTATTGTTCCTCTTATCGGCGCGGCCGCATTCTTCGCAGGCAAGCGGACTTACGCAAAAGACCTGGGGCGCATTAATGAAGCGCGCGACAAGGCCATGCCGAAATGACACTTTTCACGGAGCCTCGCCGATGACCACCGCTTTACCGCCAACCATTCTGATCGTTCCCGGCCTTCGGGACCATGTCGAAGATCACTGGCAAACGATTCTTTCACGCAAGCTGCCCAATTCGCGCGTGGTAGCGCCGTTGGATCATGACAAGCTGAGTTGCGCGGCGAGAATCGACGCACTCGACCAGGCACTGGCCAGTATCACCGGTCCTGTCGTGCTCGTGTCGCACAGTGCGGGCGTGATGATCACGGTCCACTGGGCACAACATCATCAGCGGCAAATCAGGGGCGCGCTGCTAGCGGCGCCGCCGGATTTCGAAACGCCGCTGCCGGACGGCTATCCGACGCTGGATGCCTTGCGTCAGCATGGCTGGCTGCCTACGCCGCGAACCCGGCTACCGTTCCCGAGCATCGTTGCGGCCAGCACGAACGATCCCCTCGCGCGGATCGAGGAGGTCACTCAACTGGCGAGCGCATGGGGCAGCCGGCTGGTCGACGTTGGAGCTGTCGGCCATCTCAACCCCGCCTCGGGGTACGGCGAGTGGCCACGTGCTATGGAATTCATTGACGAACTCAGTTGACGAGCGAACGTAGCCGATTGCGAGAACATTGGAGAGCGACCTGTCACACCTCATTCCGATCGATCCTGTCGATGAGCTGCCTCCCGGAAAACGCAAGATTGTTTTCGTCGAGGGTCGCAGCGTCGTCATCTTCAATATCGAAGGCACCGTCTACGCGATCGATAATTCCTGCCCCCATAACGGTGCGTCGCTGGCAAGCGGTCAGCTTGACGGTCACCTGTTGCGTTGCCCGGCACATGGGTTGCGCTTCGATCTGGTGACAGGCTGTATGCATGGGGCCGGTGGCCTGTGTCTGAAGACTTTCCCGGTGCTAGCGGCCGAACGCGGGGTCATTGCTGAAATCGAAGCTGACGCCGATCCCAAGGCGCGATGAATGCCCGACTCGCAGGAAAGACAGACATCATCTACGCGGCTCTCATGTAAACCTACGCGGTGTCGTCAAATGCAGTACTTCGTGAGAGCGTCTCCCACGCGTCAAAGTCCTTAAGCATGGCAGCAAGCTGTTTGTGCGCAAGGTCGAGCGCATCGGCGCCGAGTAGCAGATGCATGGGCGGCTGCTTCGCCTTCAATGCCTCGATGATTGCGAGCGCGCCTTTCGCCGGATCATTGTGTTGCTTTCCGTGCGAGTCGAGCAGCGCATCGCGTTGCTTGCCCAGTGTCCCGGCAAACTCGGGAATGCGAATTCTGGATTGCCGCATCGAACGGCCGCGAAAATCAGTCCTGAACGCACCGGGTTCGACCACCGTCACGCCGATGCCGAACGGCGCCATCTCCTTCGCCAGGGTCTGCGAAAGGCCCTCAAGCGCGTACTTGCTCGCATGGTAGTAGCCGACGTTCGGAAAAGTGGTAAGTCCGCCGATCGAGCTCACATTGACGATATGACCTTTGCCACGGTGACGCATCCCCGGTAGCACAGCCTGCATCAAGGCGATGACGCCATGGACGTTGGTGTCGAACTGCGCGCGAATCTCGGCATCCTCGCCCTCTTCGATGGCCCCGATATAGCCATAGCCGGCATTGTTCACGAGTACGTCGATCCGACCGAACCTCTCATGCGCCGCTTTCACCGCAGCGCTGATCTGTGCGGACTGGGTCACGTCGAGGCCGACAGCCATCGCCCGGTCGCCGTAATGCTCAACAAGGCCGTGTACGGCAGCGGGCCTGCGAGCGGTGACAACGGCACGATAACCGTGTTGAAGCACCTTTTCGGCCAGCGCCCGACCCAGACCGGAAGAGCTACCGGTAATCAGCCATACCGAATTATCGTCAATCATCCTTCCTCCGTTTCATTTCGGACTATCGACACCGCCTTGCGCACGATGTCTTGACCTCCAGAAAGGATAGATGCGACGATTCATTCAATCATCACGGATAATTCGCATGAGTCATGCAAGCAGATAAAACGATCTCGCATGGGGTCCTGGATGACCTCTCGGCCTTCGCCGTGGTCGCGCGGCTGCGCAGTTTTTCCCGCGCTGCCGCCGAATTGAACGTGTCCAATTCGATGCTGAGCTATACGATCAAGCGACTTGAAGATCGCCTCGGCTACCCACTCCTTCGACGAACCAGCCGCAGCGTTGCACCCACCGCCGAGGGGCAAACGCTCCTGCTGACGCTCGAACCGGCTCTCGATGCAATCGACGGCGCCTTGGGAGACCTCAGCCGAATCCGCGATCGCATTTCAGGCACCCTCCGGATCACCGCCACTCGACAAGGATATGAGGCCGTCATCCGTCCGGTGCTAGCCGACTTCTGCACGACCTATCCGGAAGCAACCGTAGAGGTCATCATCGACTATGCCTTCAGGGATCTTGTTGCCTGGCATTTCGACGCCGGCATCCGGCTGGGCGAGAAACTCGAACAGGATATGGTCGCTCTGCCGGTCGGGCCGGCCCTGAGAATGGCTGTGGTTGCCTCGCCGGAATATTTGTCGCGGTATTCTGCTCCCAGTACACCGGACGATCTTCAACATCACCGATGCATCAACTACCGGATGGAAACGGCAGGCAGCCTCTATTCGTGGGAGTTTGAGAACGGCGGTCGGAAATTGAAGGTGGCGCTGTCGGGACCGCTGACATTCAACGAGCCGGATTTGATGCTCGAGGCCGCGATAGACGGTCTTGGCGTAGCGTACGTGTTGGAGCATGAGGCAGCGCTCCATATCGGGACTAAGCGTCTGGTCCGGGTGTTGGAGGACTGGTGCCCTCCCTTCCCCGGATTCTTCCTCTACTACCCGTCTCGCAAGCAGGTTTCTCCTGTGTTGGCAGCGTTGTTGAAGCACTTGCGGGCACCGTGAAACCACTCATCGCTCAACAGAAACGTCAGTGACAACCCGGCCAATCGGTAAGGGCATGTTCGATTTCGGTCGGCGAGATGCTCGAGCCGCCGGATCACGGCGTGTATATCCGTAGCGCCATCACCTAATCCAACGGCACTGTAATAACAGCACGCCCTACGGCGCTTCACTAGCTCCGTGTGGTTGGATGGCTGGCTCCACCAAAGTCACGGAGCCTCGCATGATCAGCCACGCATTGAAAGACATGATCGCCACTCTTCAGGAACGTGAAGAAGATCGCATGCAACGCAGCAACACCCGTGCTAAAAACGGCTGCATCCTCACCGCGCTCCATTGCGGCAAGCTTACGCTCGAGGCAAAGCTGATTGTGGCCAGAATTGCGGGTATAGAACAGCGTTTGAGAATCCGACCAGTCGAATGAAGACGGGTCATTGGGCAACTGGTACGAGTTCGCCATCACGATCGGCGTGCGGATCGCGCCCGTCGTGGCGTCAACGACGTTCCCGGCATGTACGGCCTGGCTGGCGAAAGAAAGGCTTGCCGGTTCGTCCTTATCAGGCCGTTGCTGACTGTTCATGGTTGCCATATACCGTCTTCCTGATGCACACGACCTTCGGTTGAGTCATTTCCTCGTACGCAAATCTGACACCTTCGCGGCCGAGGCTTCCGTACTTGAATCCCCCAAACGGCATGGCGTCGAATCGGTAGTCCGACGAGTCGTTGATCATGACCCCGCCAGCCTCCAGCCTGTCGGCCGCCTTGAGCGCGGCATGCAGATCATTTGTGAAGATGCCGGCATGCAGACTGTATTCGGCGCTGTTGGCGAGCAAGAGTGCCTCATCCAGTGTCTCAATCCGCTGAAGAACGACAACCGGGCTGAATATTTCCTGCTTCCACAGGTCGCATTCGAAGCTGACGTCCTCAAGTACCGTCGGCGAGTAAAGCGAACCGTCCTGAGTATTGCCGCACAGCAGTGTGGCTCCCTGACTGAGCGCGGCATCCACCACGCGTCTCGTGCGAGCCGCTGACTGAGCCGTGATCATCGGCCCAACGTCCGTATCAGGCAACGCAGGATTGCCCGTCTTGAGCACTTTGGTGCCGGCAACGAAACGCGTCCTGAACGCGTCATAGATGGACGACTGAACCAGAATGCGTTGCGTGCCAATACAGTTCTGGCCTGCGGCCCAGAACGCTCCTGACACGCACGACGTAGCAGCGTCCTCAAGGTCGCAGTCGTTCAGAACGATGACGGGTGCATTACCGCCCAGATCCATCGCAAGCTTTTTGAGGCCCGCGGAGCTGGCTATTCTCTCTCCGGTTGCGAATCCACCGGTAAACGAAATCATTCTGACGTCCCGGGACGAGACGAGTGCTTCGCCGAGCGCTGCGCCACCTGTCGCAACCGACACGACGTTCGGCGGCATGCCGGCCGCCACCAGATATCCAACAAGCTTGATCGCCGACAGCGGCGTGAGTTCGGAGGGCTTGAGAACGACGGCATTGCCGCCGGCGATTGCCGGCCCGAGCTTATGCGCAACCAGGTTGAGTGGATCGTTGTACGGCGTGATCGCAACGATAATGCCGAGCGGTTCCCGAGTGAACCACCCCTGGCGGTTTTCCGATCCGCCGTACGCGTCGAACGGCACGACTTCACCTGCGTTTCGACGCGCCTCATCGGCGGAGAGCTTGAGCGTGCTCACACACCGCAGCACTTCTTTCCGGGCCTGCTTGATCGTTTTACCCGCTTCCGCGACGATGAGATTCGCAAAGGCGTCGCTATCACGTTCGACGAGCGATGCGCAGGTTTCGAGCACGCGAGAGCGTTCGTGGCGGGACAGGCTCCGGCAAACGCGCGCGCCCTCCTTCGCGGTCTGGATCAGCACTTGCGCGCCTTCCGGCGGAATGTTCACGACCGTGCCGACTTCGACGCCATCGAAGGGATTGGTGACCGAGATGAAGCCGGGCGATGAGTCAATGGGGAATGCGGAATTCATTTCGAAGCGCCTGCGTCCTTTCTTGCGAATGCGGAAAATTTCAGAAGCCAACGCGCAAGCCGTTTCAGCGCGTCTCGCGTCCGGTCCCTGTCTAGAGCGTAAGCGAGCCCTCCACAGATGTGACGCAGGAACCGCCCACGCGCACATTTCCGTTCGCATCCACGCTCACCTTGATTCGCCCATCTCGACCGACGCACCGTCCCTGAGCCGCCACATAATCTGTGCCGCCGGGCGGCAACAGTCCACGCTGCCACTGGAAAGCAGCCACGCTGCCGTTACCGCTTCCGCAGACTGGATCCTCCTCCACACCACAGGACGGCGCGAAGGTGCGCACTTCGATTGCAGCATCGTCTCCATGCTCGCGCGGGCCGAATACGGTCAGGCCCGTGACGCCCAGGCGGCGCTCGAGCTCCGCCAACCTGGCGAAATCCGGCTGAAGGTTGAGTACGGCAGCGGCATCGTTCAGATGCACAACGATCCAGATGGCGCCGACATTCACGATGCCTGGCGCAGTCTTCTGGTCCACTTTGCAGCCGAGGATCAGCTCCAGCTCCGCCACATCTTCCGCGTGCAACGGCTCCAACTTCGCAGGTGGCAGGTTGAACGTGAGCAGGCGGTCTGCGCCTCGCTCCTCGAGCGTCAATTCAACTAGACCGATACCGCATTGTTGAACCAATCGACCGCTTTCGCGCGGTGTGACACGCCCCGCTTCCACGATGGCGTGAGCACTGCCCAGAGTCGGATGTCCTGCGAAGGGAAGCTCGCTACGCGGCGTGAAGATTCTCAAGAGATAGTCGGCCCCGGCTGTTGTGGGCGGAAGGACAAAGGTCGTTTCTGACAGGTTGGTCCAGCGCGCGACAGCTTGCATCGCGTCAGTGGTCATGCCCTCCGCGTCCAATACCATGGCCACCGGATTGCCCAGAAACGGCCTCACGGTGAAGACGTCAACCACTTTATAAGATCGTTTCATGTTCGCCTCGTCTGACTCCAGTGGACATCTGGGCATTCTTTAGATGCAAGTGCAACACATGCATCGTAGCGCGTGCCGCCCAACCGTAACAGTCACAGTTTTTCGCCTATGCAACCATTACAATTTCGCCCGACCAGAATGGCAAACGCTCACCGGTTGACGACCCGCTTCGGCATTGCCAGCGCCAGCACGCAACCCAGCAGCAGGCAGATACCGAACGTGATGACACCCGTGCCCACGCTATGTGTCCGGTCTTTCAGCCAGCCAAGGAAATAGGTACTCGCGAAGCCTCCAAGATTGGCAATCGAGCACGCGAATGCAATACCGGCTGCTGCTGCCGTGCCGCGAAGAAACGTTGACGGAAGCGCCCAGATCACCGGCATCGCCGCCGCGGCCCCGGCGTTGGCCACCGAGAGAAGGATGACGATGGCGGGCACGCTGCCCGGGAAAAAGGCGCTTGCGATCAGGCCAAACGCTGAGCACAGCAAGGGCACGGCAACATGCCAGCGACGTTCCCGGAACCGGTCGGAACTGATCCCGGTTAGCAGAACCATGACCACCGCCAGGCCATTAGGGATTGCCATCAGCGCGCCAATCTCGATCGCACTTCTCGCGCCGGCATCGCGCAGCATCGTGGGCATCCAGAAACTGATCGAATAGAAGCAGAGCAGTACGCAGAGGTCGAGATAACCCACCACCCATACTTTCGGATTGGCAAACGCCTGAGCCAGCCGATGCTCCTTCTTCTCCTCCCGATCGATTCCGATGTCCCGCTTTAACCTCGCGAGTTCGGCAGCGCTGAGAAAACGCGCACCTTGGTGCGTTTTCGGCAGGAAGATATAAACGAGCACACCAAGCAGCACGGAAGGCATTGCTTCCAGCGCGAACAGCCACTGCCAGCCTCGCAAGCCATGCACGCCGTCAAAGATCGACAGTATCCAGCCTGAGAGCGGCGCGCCGATCAGACTCGACAGCGGCAAGCCCACCATGAAGAGTGCGACAATCCTGCCGCGCCGCGCGTCGGGAAACCAGTAGGTGAGGTAAAGCAGTGCGCCGGGCAGGAACCCGGCTTCCGCCACGCCCAGCAGGAAACGCACGAGATAGAACTGCCCGGGCGTCTTCACGAACATCGTCAGCCCTGAAAGCACGCCCCATGTGACCATGATGCGCGCGATCCAGAAGCGGGCGCCGACTTTCTCGAGTATCAGGTTGCTGGGCACTTCAAACAGGATATAGCCGACGAAAAACAGTCCGGCGCCGAGCCCGTACACCGTTTCGCTGAATCCAAGTGAATCGAGCATCTGCAGCTTGGCAATGCCTACATTCACACGGTCCAGAAACGCGGCAAAGAAGCATAGACCCAGGAATGGGGCGAGACGCCATGTGAGCTTGCTATAGAGACTGCGCCCGGTCGGGGCGTCATCTTCGAGGTCACAGGAGGGGATGTTCAGGGGAGACGTCGACATGTTGGATCCTGGAAGAGGGCATGGAAGACGCGTTTCGCAGCGTTCAGCGAAACGCGCGACCTGGCTTCACGAATAGTTGATCACGAGCAGCTTGATTTCCGACATCTCGTCCATCGCGTAACGTGTGCCCTCGCGGCCGGTGCCGGATTCCTTCCAGCCGCCGAAAGGCATGTTGTCGATGCGATAGATCGGCACGTCATTGATCATCAGGCCGCCCACATCCCATTTCTCCAGCGCCCGGAACGCGCGCTGCAGGTCCCGTGTGAACAGGCCGCCCTGCAAGCCATAGCGTGAATCGTTGG
Source organism: Paraburkholderia nemoris (assembly GCF_905221015.1). NCBI lineage: Bacteria > Pseudomonadati > Pseudomonadota > Betaproteobacteria > Burkholderiales > Burkholderiaceae > Paraburkholderia > Paraburkholderia nemoris. Next base: position 144,677 of record NZ_CAJNBO010000020.1, read on the forward strand.
CACGCTCTACAGCTTCATCGAATGTGCGATAGCTATTGAGCGTGAGTACGGGTCCGAAGATTTCCTCGTCCTCGACCAGCATTCCGCGTTGGGTATCCGCCAGCACGGTCGGCTGCACGACTGCGCCGACACGCGGGCCACCGGCCAGCAGACGCGCGCCGCCGGTCAGCGCTGCGTCTATCCAGCCCTGAATGCGGATAGCCGACTTCTCGTCGATCACCGGACCCACGTCGATGCCCTCTTCCATCGGATCGCCGACCTTGCACGCACGCACCTTGTCGAGCAGCCTGGCCTCGAACTGGGCGCGTACGTTCTCGTGCACAAGAATGCGCTGTACACCAATGCAATACTGCCCACCGAACACCACGCCGCCACGAACACACCGCGCCGCTGCAAGGTCAAGATCCGCGTCTTCCGCCACGATCACCGTGCCGTTGCCGCCGAGCTCAAGCGCGACTTTCTTGTGGCCCGCAATCGATTTGATATGCCAGCCGACTTTGGCACTGCCCGTGAAGGTCACCATGGCGAAGCGGTCGTCCCGGACCATCGACTCCGCAAGAGGAATACTGCAGTGACACACTTCCAGCGCGCCATCGGGCAGACCCGCATCGCGCATAACTTCCTGCAGCAGAAGGCTCGTGAGCGGTGTTTGCGGTGCGGGCTTCAGCACGACGGCATTGCCTACCGCAATCGCCGGCGCGACTTTGTGCAGGACAAGATTGAGCGGAAAATTGAACGGCGAGATCGCCAGGATGAGACCAATCGGAAAACGCCTTGCAATACCCACGCGACGCCGCATGTCCGCCAGTTTGTCGAGATCGAGACGAGACAATTCCGTAGCGCTGCCGCTGGCATCGGTGGTCTGGTATTCGAAAACGCCCGCGTCGACATCGAGCGGTACTTCTTCACCATGACTGCGCCGCGCTTCGGCAGCCGCGTTACGCAAGTTGAAGATGCCACGCGAAACCTCGCCGCGCGCATCGTACAAGGGCTTGCCCGACTCCGCCGCGATCGTGCGCACGAACTTGTCGCGCCGTGATTCGATCAAGTCCGCCGCGCGTTGCAGAATATCCGCGCGGGTGAATCGAGGCAGTTGGCGCATGATCTCGAATGCGGCTTGTGCGCGTTCGATCGATCGTTCGACAGCGTCCGCATCGGCAATCGGCATATAACCGACCACAGCGCCGTCATAGGGGCTGCGCACGGCGTCGGTTGGTTGGGTTTGCGTCTCAATGTAATATTTCATTTGGCATCCTTATCTATGATCGGTGTTTTTATTTTTGGCCGCTCACTGCGAATCCGCGTGGGGATCCGACGAGAAGCGCTCTCGTCGGCTATGCGACGACCAGGGTCTGGTTGAGGTCTGCGATCGCACGTACGAGACTGCACGGCGCCAGCATCGAGGTTTTGGGATTGCTCGGCAGGGTCTTGCCCGTGACCGCAATGTCGATGTGGCCAAAATCGCCTTCGGCCTTGATCCGGTGCGTGTTGCCGGTGGCAAGCGGATCGACATACAGCACCACCCTGGTCCGATCGAAGCCGACGCCGGCCAGCGCGACCGCAGCGGCCACGTTGGCGTTCTGTGGAAAGAGGCGCGCCGCATCTCGCGCCGTGCCCTCATAGAAGGCGGTCGGCCGCTCGATGTCGTCGAGCACAACCAGCGCTTCGGCGGGCGTGCCCCGCCAGGCGCCCGGCGCCTTGTGCGATTCGTAGCGCACCTCGTGCAGGCCGGCGAACTTCGCCGCGCCAAGCGCGTCGAGCCCGCCCAGCGCGCCGGAGGGAATGCGCAAACGCGCCCCTGCAGCGGTCGCGCTACCGATCAATAGCGTCTCGAGCGTCGGATCCGCCAACGCACCGACCGAGGCGACGAGCATGTCGTGCCCTGCCGCCAGCACGGACGGCCCCAGGTTGCGCAACGCTTCATGGCCTGCACATTCGACGACGAGGTCGAGATCACTCTCAAGGAAGTCGCCAACGCTATCGACAATCCGGGCGCCGGCGTCGAGCGCCTTGCGCGCGCCCTCGCGATGTGTGTCCCGTTCATAGATAGCCACGACACGGACGGCCGGCACGTACCGGCTCAACAAGTCGTACAGCAGGCTACCGATGGCGCCGCATCCTATCAATCCAACATTCATCATGTCCCTCACTCGGTTCGTGGTGCCCGGGCTCGGCCCCACGTGATGAATGCATTAGATGGGATACAAATTTCCCGGGGAAGGCGTTCGAAGTGACGTCTATCGTCACAAAAACAGAACACTGGGGGTGATTGGTCAGGGAGACTGGTGGCTTGTCCTGAGACGCCGGATCAGAAGGTCGAGGAAACGCTGTGCCGCGACCGACAGTTGCCGCCCGCGAAAGCTGATCACGTCGATGGTCGCCGCCCCGGAATCGCGCTCGTCCAGCGGTACTGCCCGTAACCATCCGTGGGCCGTCTCCTGCTCGAGGGTAAGCGGCGGCATGAAGCTGACAAGATCCGATTGCCTGACGAGGTTCTTGATGACCTGCAGTGAGTTGGCTTCGATCGCAACCTGAAGCGCGACGTTCGCCCGTTCGGCAGCTTTTTCGATCAGATAGCGAATGCCGAATGTCCGCGCCGGCAACGCAACCCTCACGTTACCCAGTTCGGACATGGCCACTGTTTTACGGCCGGCGAGTGGATGCGCCGGCCGGCATATCATCTGCAATGGCTGGATCGAGCGGCCATGAAGATTGATGTCGTCGCGATTGAGGACATTGAATGCCATGCCAATCTCGGCGCGATGATCGACGAGCGCGTCGACAATCTGTGCGGTTCCGCAGACCTCGAGATGCACCGCAATGCCCGGGTGGTCACGCGAGAACTCCGTAATCAGGTCGGGCATGAAGCTATGGACGGCAGCTTCGACCAGCGCAATCCTCACCACGCCATGGCGCAATGAGCTCAGGTCGTCCATTGCAGCGTGCAACTGCTCGACGTGGCGCGTGTTGGCGTTCACGTAGTCGAGCAATAGCTGGCCGGCCGCGGTTAGCGTCGCGCCGCGCGGTGAGCGGTCGAACAACGCCGCGCCGAGTTCCTTTTCCAGATTGCTAATCTGTTTGCTGATCGCGCTGGGTGCAACGAAGAACGTCTCCGAAGCATGTCTTAGCGAACCCGTGCGCGCGACTTCGGCGAAATACCTGAGTGACTGGGGCTGGATCATTCCGCACAGGCTGCGCTGACGTTGCGTTCAGGTTGCGCTGACGCTGTCGAGCTCCGTCTGCGTGAGCCCGTACTTCGCCATGCGGGCACGGTGATCAGCCGAACCGAGGTACTTGCGAAGTTGCTCATTCACCGCCCGTAGAAAGTCAGGATTGTTCTTGCTGAACGAGAACGCGCCGACAGGCGCTCTGCCATCCTTGCTCGTTTCGTGCGCCACCACTTCCAGTTCCTGATTGGCGCTGGCAAGAACACGGCTGCCAACCGCCGTGCTCGCGTAGGCGTCGATTTTTCCCGCAAGCAGCGCGTCGATCGCTTCGGTTTGGCCCTTGAACGCCACTATCTGGCTATCCCTCACGCCGACCGACTTTGCAGAGTCGAGCTGAACTGTCCCGGCGACGATCCCAAGCCGCGCGTCGTTGCGCGCTGCAACGGTCGCATAGCTCGTCAGCGCTTTCGGATTGCCCTGACGAAGCAGAAAGCCGTCGCCCAGCGCCCAGACCGGCACGCTGAACGCAACGCGCTCGGCGCGCTCAGCGGTCACGAAAATGGGTACGTTCATGTCCCACCGGCCTTCCTGCACACCAGGCAGAAGTTCTTCGAACGAGGTCAACTGATGTTCGATTGAGGTCACACCGATCGCCCGAAGCACCACCTCGGCCAGTTCGATGTCGGCGCCCGTCGCCGAATGATCTTCACCCGTCCAGTAGAACGGCGGTTCCTCGAGATATGCGATTCTTACTTTCATAGCTGTGCTCCACATGTCCAGTAGTTAAGATTCCGCTCGCCCGCCCTTAGGCGTGGCGATTCATTCCAGCCTATGCCGACAAGTCACGCCGTAGCGGCGTCCATGACCGTTGAAAGTGCCGACAGTGCGGGTCCGAGACGCGCAGGCGGCAGGTAGCCAAAGCCTAGCCGGAATACACGGCTGCTTTCGCCAAACCACGCGCCGGATGCGAGTTGCAAATCATGACCCGGCAGCAGATCCCAGAAACGCGCGACAGCAACTTCGTCGAATGCGTCGGCACGCAGGCGCAGGCAGCACAACGCGCCGGCGTCAGGACGCACCCACTCGATACGCTCGTCCTCGCTCTCGCACCAAAGCGCCAGTTCATGGAGCGCAGCGGCGAGCAAGCGGCGTCGCGGTGCGAGCACGCCTTCCCTGTTGCGCAGAAGCGCTGTGGAGAGCGTCTCGTCGAGAACCGAACCCGATATCACGGTGTTCATTTTGGCGACGGCCAGACGCTCCCGCAGATCCGCGTTCTCCACGGTGAGCCAACCCGTGCGCGAGCCCGGCGCGCCGAGCGCCTTCGACACCGACGCGCCGGTGACGATACGTGCATCCAGTCCCGCGAAACTCTCGAGCGCCGCATTGTCGCCATAGGTGGCTTCCCGATAGGTCTCGTCGATAAAAAGTATCGCGTCAGGAGCCCGCTTTTCCATCAAGACGAGAAGTTTCTCGACGTCGGCACGGGACGTCTGGATACCCGCCGGATTCTGTGGCGAAGCGATGCTGACCAGCTTCGTTTTCGGCGACAGACTTGCCTCGATCTGCTCCAGGTCCAGCCGATAGCCATGCTCGAATGACAGCTTGACCTCGCGGACACTAACACCGGCGCCGAGCAGGCAATCACGGCTCGGCGGAAAGCAGGGTGTCGCGAGGACTGCTTCGTCGCCCGATCGGCAAACTTCGAAAGCGAGAAGAAACAGACCGAGCGCAGTACCTTGTGTCGTGATGATCTGCTCGGCTGGCACCTTGCAGCCCTCGGCAATTGCCTCGCGAAGCGCGACCGAACCAGCGGATGTGCCATAGCCGAGCTTCAGATTGCGGATATCCTCGAGACCCGGCAGAGACAGGAGTTCGCCGAGCGTCAAGTCCTGCGACGTGCTCTCCGCCAGGTTGAACGGCCGGTTCACATTGAGAAGTGAAATGATCTCGTTGCGCGGAAATCGCCCGCGCCACGCCTCGGGATTCGATTCGCTGAGGCCAGCCTGTTGTCGTTCGTCGAGATTCCGTTGAATACCCTGCATGCTTTTGCCTTGCGTTTGCTGTGAATTGTTTGTCAGACGATCCGTTGCAAGCAGCCAGACAGCCGTTCCAGCCTGGCTCCGACAGCATTTATCGCTGTACGCAGCACCCCGGCTCCTTCAGACGCGATCGCAACGCCTGCATCGTAGCGCCCACCGGTCGACCATAACAGTCACAATTTTCCGCAAAATGGACCATCACAATTCCTCTTGGCGAGCCGGGGCGCCGGGTCGATAATCGTGGATTACACCGATCACCCCGTTGCGAGCCCTTCCATGGACATGGACACGCCCACTCCGTACCGCTACGAGCGCCTGGCCGAGCTCATCGTCGGCATGATCGACAATGGCGCGCTCGCGGCGGGCACGCGTCTGCCATCCGTGCGCGCCGTCAGCGAACAGCACAGCATCAGCATCTCCACGGTATTACAGGCGTATCGCCTGCTCGAAGATCGCGGCATCCTCGTCGCGCGGCCGCAGTCAGGCTTTTACGTCGCGGGCTCGCGCCGCGGCGCACTCGCGTTGCCGTCGGTCTCGCGGCCGCGCGCGAAAGCGTCGACGGTGTCGATCAGCGGCGCCGTCGCGGGATTGCTCGAGCACGTATCGAATCCGGCGCTGGTGCCGCTCGGCTGCGCCGTACCCGACGCGGCGCTGCTGCAGTCAAAGCGGCTCGACCTTGGGCTCGCGCGTGCCGCACGTCAACACGGCACGCGCTACAACATCTATTGCGCACCGCAAGGCGACCCGCGCCTGCGCCGCGAAATCGCGAAACGGGCGATGCACTTCGGGCACGCGCTGTCACCCGACGACCTGCTCATCACGAACGGCTGCACCGAGGCATTGACGCTCGCGCTGACCGCCGTCGCCAAACGGGGCGATTCGATTGCGATCGAATCGCCCACTTACTTTGGCCTCCTCCATACTCTCGAAGTGCTGGGCATGAAGGCCTTCGAGCTGCCCACCGACCCGACGCGCGGCATCGACGTCGACGCGCTCGCCCGCCTGCTCGATACGGAACCGGTGGCCGCCTGCGTACTGTCGTCGAATTTCAACAACCCGCTGGGCTGCGCGATGGCCGAAGCCGACAAGCGGGCACTCCTTGCGCTGCTCGCGCAGCATGCCGTGCCGCTGATCGAAGACGACGTCTACGGCGACATCCACTTCGGCCGCGAGCGGCCCAAGCCGTTCATCGCGCTCGACGGCGGCGCCAATACGATCTACTGCAGCTCGTTTTCGAAGAGCCTTGCACCCGGGTACCGGGTCGGCTGGATTGTGGCGGGCGCCTATGCGCAACAGGTGATGGAGCGCAAATTGGCATTCAGCCTCTGCTGCCCTGTTCTGCCGCAGGTCGCGCTCGCAGACTTTCTGGAGAGCGGTGCATACGATGCACACTTGCGCGGCGTCCGGCGCATCTTCGAAGAGAACCTCGGGCGCATGACACGTGCGATCGAGACAAGCTTCCCGGCCGACACGAAAGTGAGCCGGCCAGCAGGCGGCTTCATGCTCTGGCTGGAACTGCCGAGGCGCTTCGACTCGCGCGCGCTCTTCGACGAAGCGCTCGAACAAGGCATTTGCTTCGCGCCCGGTGATGTCTTCTCCGCAAGCCGGCGCTTTCGCAATTGCCTCCGGCTGAGCGCTGGGCATGCCTGGGACCATCGCATAGAAGACGGCGTCCGCCGGCTGGGAGGGCTCGCGCAAGCGTTGCTCGAGGGTTGAGTGGCTTTAGTGCATGGACACGTGAACTCAGTTCTCCCGTGCATCGCTGGCGCAATGCTCCATCACTTCGAAGAGCGCCCGTTTTGCCGGACTATCAAGCCGCGTATATGCAAGACCGATACCGGTCCGGTGACCGGGAAGATCGAGCGGACGCGCCACGACCTTGGGCGGCAAAGCCAGCGCCGCCTCGGCTGGAATGACGCCGATGCCGAGCCCTGCCGCCACCAGCGCCAGCATGGTCGGGAATTCACCCAGCTCCTGAGCGATGTTGAGCACCGCCCCCTGCTGTGTCAGCGCGACGAGCATCTCGTCGTAGAAACCGGGCGCGTATCGCCGCGAGAGCACGAAAGCGGGCGAGCCGCTCAGGTCAGTCGGATGAATCAAAGGCTTTGCGGCTAACGCGTGATCTTCGGGCACCGCCACCACGAACGATTCTTCGAGCACGACGCGCGTTTCGAGTCCTGAGCCGCTCACAGGCATGCGTAGCAGGCCGAAGTCGAGCTTGTTGTCGTGCAGCGCCGCGATCTGGTCCGGCGTCGTCAGGTCCTTCAACTCCAGCGTGATGAGCGGATAGCGTGCGTGCATACTGCGGATCAGATCGGGCAGCAGCTTAGGCAGGACCGACGACACGAACGCAATGCGCAGCACGCCAATCTCCCCGCGCGCGGAAAGCCTCGCGGTCTGCTCCGCGCGCTTCGCCTGATGAAGCGTGGCGCGCGCTTCGGGCAGAAAGAGCCGCCCGGTGTCGCTCAACGCGACGTTGTGCCGGTCACGCTCGAAGAGCCGTACCTCCAGTTCCCCTTCCAGTGCCTTGATCTGCATGCTCAGCGCGGGCTGCACGATACATAGGCGCTGCGCCGCGCGGCCAAAATGCAGCTCTTCAGCCAGCGCTACGAAGGCGCGCAGGTGCTTCAATTCCATGGTGTCTCTCCGCAAGCGGGCGCTTGTCATCACGAATCATGATAACAACGTCATGAAAGACTATTGGCGCGTTTGCTGCGCTTGCGTTGAACTGGTGGGCATTCGAGGCAACCGTGGCGCATCATGGGATGCGCGGCGCAGCCTGCGGGCCTGAGAGACGCCGTCCACTACGGCAGCACGCCACAAAACACAAGATCGGAGACATCGACATGCATTCATTCATCCCGAACCGGACACGGGGCGCGCAGACGCTCGCCGGTTTGACAATCGCCCTCGCGGCATGCGCCGCGCACGCCGCGGACTGGATCGTCTCGGGCAACGACGGCAAGTATCAACGCGTCGAGGGACGTGATACCTATCCAGCCAATCCTCAAGCCGACACGCTCACGCTCCTCGACGCCAGCCATTTTCCGCCGCAGGTCAAGCTTCAGGTGGAAGTGGAGAACGGCATCCAGGGACCGCCGCAGGCGGTCGCGGTTACGCCGGACGCCGCCGTAGCGCTGGTCGGCGCGCCCACCCGCTACGATCAGGCCGCCGGCAAGCTGCTGATGGATTCCTTTGTTCAGGTAGTCGATCTGCGGGCATCGCCGCCCGCCGTTAGCCGGCTCGAGATCGGCAGCCATCCGCAGGGCATCGCCATCGACCGTAGCGGCAAGCTGGCGCTCGTTGCATGCGTCGACGGCAGCGTGGTGGTGCTCAGCATCGACGGAAACCGCGTGACGCAGGTGGATACGCTGAAGATCGGCCAGAAGCGTCTGGCTGGCGTGAGCTTCACGCACGACGGCAAGCATGCGCTAGTGGCACTGCGCGACGAGCAAGGCGTTGCCGTGCTGAACATCGCGGACGGCCACGTCACCGATAGCGGCGTGCGCCTGTCAAGCGGCGTGGCGCCCTACACCGTCGACGTATCGAGCGACGGCAAATGGGCCGTCGTGAGCGACGTCGGCCTCTCCGGCCTGCCCGCCTACGCCGGCAAACTCGCGGGGGATGCCGACACCATCACGCTCATCGACATATCGCACGAGCCGTTCCGCGCGGTTCAACACATCACGGTGCCCTCGTTGCCCGAAGGCGTGGCGATCTCGCCCGACGGCAAATGGATCGGCGCACAGGCCATGGACGGCTCGAACCTCACGCCGGACAACCCCGGACGCCATGCCCGCGGCAAGGTTCTGCTCTTCGCGATCCGCAACGGCCAGGCCGTGAAGATGTCCGAGGCGCCGGGTGGAGAAGCTGCGCAGGGCATCGTGTTTACCGCCGACAGCAAGCATCTGATCGTGCAGTTCAACGTCGAGAAGCAGCTCGCCATGTTTGCGGTGAACGGCGGCCATCTGCAGGACACCGGACAGCGGATCGCGCTAACGGGCGGCCCTTCGTCGCTTCGTACGACCCCGCGCTGATCATCGTCAACTGAATACCACTGGGAAACAGTCCATGCCCTTCATGCCTCACTCGATTCCGACGCTATGCGGCTCGCTCGCCGGCCAGCCGTTCACGTTCAACGTCAAGGTGCACAACGCGGCTTATCGTGCGTTAGGCGTCGACTACACCTTCGTGAGCTTCGGTGTGGAGGATATTGCCGGCGCGATAAACGCGATGCGCACGCTCGGCATTCGCGGCCTGAATGTGACGATGCCGCACAAACAGGCCGTGATTCCCTACCTCGACGCACTCGACGAAACGGCGCGCGAAATCGGCGCGGTGAACACGATCGACAATCGCGACGGCCATCTGACCGGCTATAACACCGACTGCATGGGCGCCGTGCGCGCACTCGAGGAAGTGACCTCGCTGCCGGGCCGCCGCATCGCGCTGCTCGGCGCGGGCGGCGCGGCGCGCGCGATCGCCTGGGGGGTACAACGTGCGGGCGCGGAGCTCACCGTGTTCAACCGCACCGCGTCGCGTGGAGAAGAACTGGCGCGCCACTTCGGTCTCGCTTTCGGCGGCGATCTGAATGATTTCGCTGCGGCCGGTTTTGACGGTGTGGTCAATGCGACGGCCGCGGGCTTCCGCGCGCCCGACGTCAATCCGCTGAAGCCCGAACAACTTGCGCCGCATCTGTTCGTGATGGACGCGGCGTTTATCCCCGTGCGCACCAGGCTGATTCGCGAGGCCGAAGAGCTTGGGTGCCGCGTCGTCGATGGCACGCGAATGCTGCTACATCAATTCTGCGGCCAGATCGAACTGTACACAGGCAAACCCGCGCCGCTCGAGACGATGAGTACGGCTCTGCTCGACGAGATTGCACACGTGGGCTAGCGGACCGTTCAGGTCATGAGTGAAATGACCTGAATGGCATCCCGATTGGAGGAGACGACAAGATGAAACATCAGCACACCGTTGCGATAGACCCGCGCGACACGGGCCATGCCGCCGGCTCCGGCGCCGGCAAGCACGAAGTCACGAACGCCGACCTGTATCGCGCCGCGTGGGCGGCGTCGCTCGGCAGCGCGCTCGAATACTATGACTTCGCGCTGTACAACCTCGCCTCGGCGCTGATCTTCGGGCCGCTCTTCTTTCCGTCGAGCACGCCGGCCATCGGACTGATCGCGAGCTTCGGCGCGTACTTTCTGGGCTTCGCCATCCGGCCGGTGGGCGGCATCATCTTCGGCACGCTCGGCGACCGTTATGGGCGCAAGTTCGTCCTGATGGCGACGATCCTGCTGATGGGCATCGCAAGCACGCTCATCGGCTTTTTGCCCACCTATGCCTCCGCAGGCATCTGGGCGCCGATACTGCTCGTTGGATGCCGCCTGCTGCAAGGATTGGGCGCCGGCGCTGAACAGGCAGGCGCTGCCGTGTTGATGGCCGAGTACGCCCCGGCCAAACGTCGCGGCTATTTCGCTGCGTTGCCGTTCATGGGCGTGCTGCTCGGCACCGTTATGGCCGCTGCGATCTACTTCGCGCTGGTCCGCGTCGAGGATCTTTCGCAAAGCTGGCTGTGGCGCGTGCCGTTCCTGTTGAGCATTGTGATCATTGCGGTAGCGATCTGGATCCGGCTGAAACTCAAGGAGTCGCCCTCGTTTACCAAACTCGAAGCGCGCAGCGAGGTCAACGAGAACCCGTTGAGGCACCTCATCCAGCATTCGAAGCCGACGCTTCTCAAGGTCATCGGCCTGCGCATGGCCGAGAACGGCGGCTCGTCGATCTATCAGTCGCTCGCGATCAGCTATATCGCAACCGCAACCGGTCTCAAAGGCCAGATCGGCCCGATCGCCCTGCTGCTCGCCGGCGCCTCGGGGGCGATCATCATCCCGCTGGCGGGCATGGCGAGCGACCGGTTCGGCCGCATCCCCGTCTATCGCGCCTTCGCTGTCTATCAATTGCTGCTGGCCTATCCGACCTGGTGGGTGCTGAGCCTCGGCAACGCCACGGCAAGCATTGCGATGTTGTGCGTCGCGTTGGCCGGCGTCTGGGGCATGTTCGCGACGCAGGGCGCGCTGCTGCCGGAGCTCTTTGGCGCGCAGCATCGCTATGCAGGTGTGGCGGTGGGACGCGAAGTGTCGGCCGTCATCGCAGGCGGCGTGGCGCCGCTCGTCGGCGCATCCATGGTCGCCTGGGCGACGCTGCACTGGGGTGGACACGAGGGCACGATTCTGGCGTGGATTCCACTTGCCAGTTACGTCGCGATTCTCAGCCTGATCGGCGTGGTGACAACCTACTTCACACCAGAAACGCGCGGGCGTGATCTCGACGATTTGCGTGACGCTGCTGACACGCCGATCAAGCCGCTCAACCGGCCGATCACTCAACATTCCTGATCACAGCGATCCGATAAGCCCCGCAGGGCTTATCGCGAAGATTGTGCCGTCAGGCGACGGCTGCGCCGCTTGCCCCATAGAAACCCGAACGCCAGTATGGCGAGCACCGCAATGCCGGCGACCGGGAGGAACGGCTGCACCCATGCGAGGAACGGCAATTGACCGCCCTTGCGCGCCACGGCGACGTCATTCGCCGAGACCGTCACGTTCGAATTGCCGAAGCGTTGCAGTACGTAGTTCGAGATCGCGGCAATCTGTTCGTCGGTCAGCGGCTGAACAAAGGAATCGTCACCGAAATTCGGCATCAACACATGCTGATCGCCGACCTTGCGATCGACGCCGTGCAGGATCGCGGCGATCAGATTCGATGGATTCAGGCTACCGGTCGCCGTATTGTGGAACAGCGACGGATAGCTCTGGTCTGTGCTGCCGGCGCCGTCCGGACGATGGCAACTCGCGCAGTAGCCGCTAAAAAGTGCAGCACCGGAACGCGGCGCTTCGACGCTATTCTGGCTTGACGTGCCGCGCAGCGACGCCTCATCGCCGCCTCGCCCGGCGATGCCAAATGCCGGCCGGCTCTCGCCTGGCGTCCGGATCGGCGCCGTGCTCTTCAGGTAGACCGCAATGGACTGCAAATCGGCGGCGGACAGAAACTGCAGACTGTTCTGTACAGCTTCGGCCATGCCGCCGGCGGCATGGTTCTTGCCGATTACGTGTCCGGTCTTCAGATAGTCGACGATTTCCGCATCGCTCCATGCACCGATTCCGCTTACTGGATCGGACGTAATGTTCGGTGCGTACCACGGACCGAGTTGCGCGCCGCTGAAGCCCCGCTCCAGGTCCTCGGCCATCAGCATGTTGCGCGGCGTATGGCATGCGCTGCAATGCGCAAGCACATTCGTCAAATAGGCGCCGCGATTCCATTCCACGCTCTTTTGCGGGTCCACCGCAAAGCGGCGGTCTTTCAGGAATAGCAGGTTCCAGACGATCATCGACTGCCGGATGCTGAACGGAAACGGCAACGCGGTCTGCGGCGGAACCTCGTCGACTGGCTCGACGCCCTTCATGAAGTAGGTGTAAAGGGCGTGCATGTCCTGATCGGTCATGCCCGTGTAGGCGGTGTACGGCATCGCCGGATAGAGATGCGCGCCGTCGGCTCGAACGCCCTCGCGCAACGCGCGGGCGAATTGCGCTTCGGTGTAGTTGCCGATGCCCGCGCGTCTGGATGGCGTGATGTTGGTCGAATAGATCGTCCCCATCGGCGAGACGATGCCGTAACCGCCCGCAAACTCGCGGCCCTTGTCCGTGACCGTATGGCAAGCCATGCAGTCCGATGCGATCGCCAGCAAACGACCCTGGTTGATAAGCGCTGCTTCACTGTTCGGCGCGGGCGCCGGCGTCACCGAATTGGCGACCTGCTGTGCCATGGCTGTCGTGGCGTGAGTACCCACGGTACCCGCCAGACCCAGCGCCGCACATGCGATCAGTGCGCGGCTATTTTTCTCCGCCGAGTCGAATGCATGACGAATGCTGAAGAATCGCTGATTCATCTCAGGCCTGCCGCAAGGTCTTCTGGATCGAATCAGCAGCCTTGATGCCGAGCGCCACCATCGACAACGTCGTGTTCACCACCGAGGCCGAGGCCATCGCGCCGCCGCCCGGCAACCACAGGTTCGCATGATCGTGAGCGCGGCAGTCGCCGTCGACCACCGAGTCTTTCGGATCGGAACCCATGATCGTGCCGCCCATGATGTGATTGTTCGCGTTCAGGCTCGTGGTAATTTCGAACTCCACCGCGCCGAACAGCTTGCCGATATGTTCGAGTTGCGCATGCGCCGCGGTTGCGCCGTCGCGCACGTAGTCGCCGACGTCGTAATGGATGTCGGGACAGGCAAGTCCGAGCGGGTCACGCCGCGTCTTGCTCAACGTAAGACGGTTGTTCGGATCGGGCAGCGGTTCGAGACTAATCGACAGATCGACGCCGAAAATCGCGCGACGGCGAATTTCGTCATCGAGATCCTTGCCTACGAGGCCAAGCTTGAGCGCCTGATCGGTGGCCGGTCCCACGCGCGAGATGTTATTCAGGATCATTTTGTTCGACGAATACTTCGAGCGGAACGCACCGTCGCGTGGACCGACGATGCAACTGCTCTGCGCGGGCCCGCGGCCGAACCATAGTGGCTCGTTGGCGAGGAACGTGCAGTGAAAGCCCGAGTGATCCATCATGTTCCGCCCGACCTGGTCGGACGCGTTCGCAATCCCGTTCGGATTGCGTGCGTTCGCGGCGAGCAGCAACAAGCGCGGCGTCTCGATACCATTGCATGCGAGCACAAACGCACGCCCTTTGGCCTCGTGAGATTGACGCTTCGCGTCGTAGAAGTGCACTGCGGTGACGTTGTTATGTTCGTCGGTATCGATCTTGTAGACGACCGACTCCGCGAGCACCCTGGCGCCGTGATGCTCCGCGCTTTGCACGTGATGGATGCCGTTATACATCGCACCAATCGGACAGATCGGTTGACAATTGTTGTTGCCGCAACAGGTCGGTCGGCCGTTCCATGGCCGCGTGCTGCGCGCCTGTGGAATCGGAATCGAGCGATAGCCGTATGCATTGACGACTTCGGCAAAGCGCGTGTCGCCGTATGCCCACGGCACCATGTCCATTGGATAGGGACGGCTGCGTTCAGTCGGCGACTGACGCGACGGGTCGTTCGGACCCGCAACGCCGAGTTCTTCTTCCGCGCGGCAGTAGTAGGGTTCGAGGTCGTCGTAGGAAATCGGCCAATCGCGGCCGACACCATAGGTCGACTTCATGCGGAAATCCACCGGCAGATGGCGCCAGCATGACGCCGCCCAGTGCCACGTGGTGCCACCCACCGTGCGCAGATAGCCTTGCTTGAAACTTCCTCCGCTCGGGCCGCTCAAGGCGACATAGTCGTTGGGAGGGAAATACAGCGGCGCGGGTGCGGCCTTCGCCTGCGGATAAAGACCTTGAAAATCCGAGCCGACCCGATTCGGAAACGGCATGTTGCGCCAATTCTCGACCGCGGTTGCACGCTCGATGCGCAAGCCCGCCTCGAGAATCACAACCGAATACCCCTGGCGAACCAGCTGGTCGGCCATGAGCGCGCCGACCACGCCGGAACCGACGATGACGACATCTGCGGCGACATCGCCATTGTCTGAAATAGTGGGCGTTCTCATCTTCAGGCCTGCCTGTTCGTGACGGGCGCAGGGGCCGGTGCGAGACGCGCTTTAGCGGCCTCGGCGGGCGTGACTACGCCGGCAGCGGGCGGCGCTTTCGACCACCATAGCGGACCGTTCGAGCAGTACGTCGGCACGGTGAGACCATCGCTGACCGTGCTGTACATCAGCGCGTCGTCGTAAGCAATCAACTGCGACCGGTTGCCGTGCGTGACGGTCCCTGTGTACCAGCCGGCGACGATCGCCTGCACCGTTTCTCGCAGACCCGCCCCACTCGCCCGCGCGAGCAACTGCTGTGGCGTCTGCCCTGCTTGCATCAGTCCCGTCAGCCTGGCTGTGCGGTCGGCGAAAGTGCTATCGCTCGCGACAAGCGCCGCATATAAGCGCTTGCCAACGATTGGATTCATCGACCCGTGGCCGGTGAGCGCCTTAGATAGCGCGAGGAAGTCCGTCTCCCGGACCGACGGCTGCGCGAATGCGGCAACGGGCGACAGAAACGCGAGTTGCGCGGCGATCGCAAGCGTCTTGAGCATCGCCCGGCGCGACGTGCTGTCGACAAACGAGTAATCAATCTCTTCGCCGGTCACTGGGTTCATCGGCACCAGGTTCTTATTGATCAATTTCGGCTCGCTCTCAGTCGACGGTTTTCAGCGGACTATAGACGAGTCCGAAGTCCGGCCCGGCGCCACGCACAGCACAGCATGAAAGGACCAGCGGATATTAGACTGGAACCGATCCCATGAAGTGAGCTCATTGCTCAAAACATCATTGTGCTTTTTGCAAAAATTGTCCAGAAGAGGATGAAACGAGAACCGTCAGATCAAACACCGGTTTTGTCGCCAGGCTAGCGGATAAAAGATGAGTGATATAGGCAGTACAGCTTATGTTTCCAGTTCGTAGCGCAGGTGTGCAGCGTGACCCTCATATCGAGCGCATGGACAGGTAGCAGCCGGCGCGCCGCGCGTCCTTCGTCGTCTATCACCAATGCCATATAGCCGGGCCCACGCCCGACACACATACTGCAATCAGCCTAAGCGTCTCTGCAACCTCGCCCGATCGCACTCACTCCGTTCCACGGAGCGACCCGCTTTCTCCCTGGACACGGCGCACATCGGCGCTTCGGTTCGGCGCAGTGGGTGCAGGCGCCGCCACTTCTAAAGGAGAGTCAAAATGAAGACAGCATTTCTACTGGTCAGCGGCGTGCTCTGCGCATGCTCATGGCAGGCAAACGCGCAGGACACCACCGCGCAACAGACGCCGACGGCAACCGAAATCATGAACAGTTCGCAAGGACCCGACATGTCGACCAACTCGATGTCGGGCGGCGCCGCGACTCAACAGGGCAAAACCCGCGCCGATGTCTATCAGGATCTCGTGCGCTCGCAACGGAACGGAGAAGCGGCAAGGCTCCAGGAGCTTTTCAAGGGAGGCCAATGATCTTTCGGTCCGCTGCGAATGCCTGCAGCGGACGCACGTGATGCACATGACGCAGGTAACGCACGACGAGGGCCGGGTGAACAAGACCCTGCCCTCGTCGCGCAACGGCTTCGCTACAGCTTGATACCTCTTTTCTTCCAGCGCGGCGAAGGCAACCTGCCGGAGCCTGCCCGAATCGCAGGCAGACGCGGCACATAGGCGTGTTGACCGATCGCTACCGGCGGTGGGTTCAACGTGCCGACACATGAGCCTAGCAGGTGAGGAACCGACGCGACCTGATCCGGATCGAGGGAATTCGCCTCGGTTTCAATCCACACGCGAGCGGAAGGCTGAGGCGTGAACGTATTGGGCTGCAATCCATTCGCGTGCTCGATGATTTTTTGCCTCGCCAGCAAGCGTGCCACCTGCGGCGCCGCGGCGCTGGTTCCACTCAACGCAACGAGGCAGCCGCTGCGCGTACTCGCAGCCAGCACACCTGCGCATGCGACGGAGTCTTCGCTGACCGCCGCCGCATCCGGACCCAATCGCTGCGTCGCCAGAAGAGAAGGTCCGGTCGATGAGTAAGTCGCCGCGCGTCCGTCAGTCCTGCGATAGGCACCGACCACGACGGTGTGCTCGCCGGTCGCAATAGAACTCAACGTGCCGCCACGCTTGATCCACGTCCACGGATTGCCTGCGTCGAAGTCCCGCACGTGGGCGCCAAAAACAAACCGCTTGTATGCCGGATCCTCGAAGCGCGACTGGCGCCCTCGCAGTGGATAGCCGTAGGCCGTTTCATTACGCTGCACCCACGCATGAATCTCCAGATCGTCACTCGACCCGTTCGTCAGCGTCACGGTCCAGTTGCCCGCCGGCGCCGGATCGCGCTGAGACTGATTCATCGTCGTAGGGGCGAGTGCAATCAGGATCATCTTGCAGTCCCCCGTCGCGACGCAGTCCAGATAGACCACCGTGCACAGCACATTGCGCCCCGGTTGCCACGTGTAGAGATTCTCGACGGGAAACGCGGGGCTCTTGTCTCCCCCCGGCGGCGTGATCTGAACGGTCAGGCTGGATGCATCGACATGCTTCGGCAACCATATCTCGAGAAAACCAGGCGTGGCGCAATCGGGCAGGACCCTCCAAGTGATCGGGCTCGACGTTCCTTTCTCAACCTCGAGTTCCGCGTGACAGCGCAGCATGTTGCTGTTTCCCGCGGGTACGACGATGGATAGATCGCGATGCAGACCGATCAGTTCGTCCATCGCGCTTTCAATGATCGAACTGCCGTCGTGCGGACCCGCCATATATCCGTAGCTCAGGTTGAGTACAACCGAGTACTCTGCGCCGTCGGCAAGATCGTCGGCACGACGCAGGAGGTAGCGGATCGCGTCGAGCGCGTGAACGGCGAACCAGAGCCCGGACGTGTCGCGAATCGTTCGCCCTGCCGTTTTGAACTGGACGCACAGGATGCGCGGCGGTTGAACCGTTCCCGTCCGCTCCCCTTCCAGGGTCAACGCGGCGGCCTCGATCCTGTTGTGCCTCACGCCGCACGCGAGATCCATGACCTCCGTGCCGTGCGCCCAGCGTTTGCGTGCGCCGACGTAACCGTTGAGTCGATACACGGCGTCTTCATCGACGAGTCCTTTGGTCACGCACTGCTTAAGCAAGCCGTTTATGTCGGCGCCGGCTAGCTCACGCCCGTAGTGCACGCCGAGCGGCGGCGCCGCTGCGTCATCTTGATTCCAGAAGTATTCGATACGGGTCAACGGAATATCGGCGACGGAACGAAAGCGTTCGTGAGCGAACGCCAGGCCGTCGTCCATGACACCCATGAACACGGCGTGCGGCTGGTCCGCCGCGTCAGTGGACGCGGCGCCCGGTTGAGCAATGGGACCGAAGACGGGCGCCGTTCCCGGCACGGGTGCTGCGGAACCGGGAGCCAAAGACGGCGCCGCGTCGCCAGGAGCGATCGGCATCCCGAGCTCGAAGCGCTTCACGACGCCCTTCATGGCGCCATCGATTTCGGTGAAGAACTGCTTTGTCACGATCGCAGTCAGGAAGCGCGACGCTTCCAGATCATGCGGCGGATAGCGATACACGGTCGATACCTGAATCCACACCTTCCACGTGGCGTTGCCGTTTTCCAGACTCTCCGCGAACGTCTGCGCGGTAAGGGGCGTAGCGGCCGCTCCTGGCCAGCGCGCTTCCAGTTCGAGGATGACGCGCACCCACGTGGGTTGCCCTCCGAGGTGAGCAAACGCCGTTGTGTCCGCCCACGCCAGATAGGGGTCGGCGCGAGTGCTGTTAGCAGCCCGTCCGATCCAGTTGAGACCGCTCCACGCGCCGCCACCCGCCAAAGATTGCCCGCTCATATGCCACCTCACATGCCACCTCATTTGCCAACCTTCCCGCACGCATCGACACGCTTACGGCTAACGCGTGTTCTGGAGACTCTTGCCCGTCCACTCGCTCGCCGCCTGTTTCCATAGCCACGACAGAATGTCGGATCCATCCACGGCCGTTTGCGTAGAGTCCCAGTCGATGAACGAGAAATAGGTTCGCACCTGTGGCGCGGTCATGGCCGGATTGTTCAGGATGTAGGTGGCGACATCGGTGTTGCTCAGCGGCTCGTGATAGTCGAAGTCCGGGTTGCCGCGCGGACCATTGGCGTTGATGCTGTTGCCCTTGAAATAGCGCGGAGTAATCATGCCGTTGCCGCCAAGCTTTTGCTTACACCGCGCAACAAAGTATTCCCCGAGTGAAGTACCGAGCACGTGCCCCGCAATGCTGTCGATCGGAAAATGCACACCCGCTACCGTGCGATTCACCGCGACGCGGTACGCCTGCCTCATCACCTGCTGTTGGAATACGGAGCCGGGCCCCTCATTGAACAATGCGCACAGCACTACCGCGATAATGAACGCCTGGGTCGAATGGCCGCTTGGTAGCGAGCCATGCCCTGGCGTCTGGATCATCGGCTGGACCTGGGTCGAATACTCGATCGGCCTTTGTGCCGCGATCGCGTGCTTGAAACGAATTTCCGCGAAGATCGCGAATCGCACAGCGGTATCGAGCAGTTCGAGCGTCTTCGGCGTGCGGCTCGGGTGCAGAAAGATGAGAGTGCTCCAGAACGCCACTTGCGGACCCATCTGACACAGTATCTCCGCGGCGCGGTCCTCGCGCAGGTCCGAATAGAAGTCCAGCCAGTCGAGTTGTTTCGTGAAAACGGCCACGTCCGGGCGGCTCAAGGAGACGATATCCACGTCCGCGCCGCCTTGTGCGATTGCCCGGTGAGACAGCGTGGCGGTAGCAGGGTTTGGAAACGAAAAGCGCAGACTGCTCAGCAGTTCGAAATCGAGCACCGTCGCGCGGACCCAGGGCTCCCAGCGCCACAGTTGAGCGGGATCGTCGAGCGCAGGCGCGGTAGGGAGATCCTGCAGTTTCTGATTGTCGAAGTTGAGCGTCACCAGTTCCGGAGTCCGCCAACTGCCCACGATCCCGTCGCGATGTCCGATCAGCGCTTCCGCGAGAAGCCGCGGGTCGCCCGAACTGCCGCCGCCCGCATCATAGACGCCCCCCGCCCCGCCACCGCCGGGCGGAACGCCCGCGCCACCAGCACCACCCGCACCTCCTGCTCCGCCTGCCCCACCCGCACCGCCAAGTCCGCTCACGATATGTCTCCACTCTCAGGGATCCAGCACCGCATTCATTGCTTCTTTTATCTAACCAGGCAATCCCGCCTGGCGAAGTGCCTCCGACCAGATCTTGCCGGTCTTGTATGCGCCGCTAGGCGAGCGTTCGAGATAACGTTGCACCGTCAGCGTCGGATCGATGGCCAGCACTTCGCCGACAGTCAGACGTGCCGCCTCGACGTTGCCGAGCAGCGACTGCGCGATCGCCAGCGCGCGTAACGTGGACGTGTTGGTACGGTTCACCCGCAGGGACCGTTGCGCCAGTTCCACCGCGCGTTCGTAGCGGCCTGCGGATAGCGCGGCCGTTGCGCCGAGCGATTCGTAGAAATAGCGCAAGGGATCGAGCGGCGAAAGCCTGAGGGCACGCTCGGTTGCGTCGACCGCCTCCTCGCCCTCGCCTTCGAATGCGTGCAGCGTGCCTTTGAGCAGCCATGCAAGCGAATCATTCGGATTGACCGAGAGCGCGAGCGCGTAGCGCTGCTGCGCGACGTCGAGCTGCTTGAGCAGATTCGTGTGCACGAATCCGTCGATAGTCAACGCGAGTGAACACTCAGGATCGGCGTCGAGCGCGTGTCGCGTGCATTCGAGCGCCACATGTGCTTCGCCGCTGCGGTCATCGGTCCAACCGCGATTGAAGCGCAAGACATGCCACTTGGCGAGCCATGCATGCGGCAATGCCTGTCTGCCCGCACGTTCGATCACCACTTCCAGCATGTCCCGCGCGCGGTTGAAGTCGTCCGCCACGCCGCGGTGCATCAGCACGATGGCGCTCATCAGCAGCGTCGAGATTTCGAGCGTGGGCAACGCCTGCGATCGTGCCCGATGCAGTTCGCGATTGATGATTGCATTGCTGACGCCACCGACCACCCGGCCGATCAGCTCGTCTTCGCCAAGCATGATCTCGGTAGTACGGCCTCTGATGCTCTCAGTCCACAAAATGTGACGCGATTTGGCCTCGGCAAGCTCGGCGACGAGCACAAACTGATCGCCCGACATTCGATATGCGCCCGACAGTACGTAACGCGCGCCGAGAAAGCCGCTGATTTCGTCGAGTGACGCGCCGCGCTCGCGAAACGCGGTCGTGGACAAACGCGAGATCACCTGAAGCTCGGCCGTGCGAGACAAGGAGGAAATGATCTCGTCGGCGAGCACTTCGCCGAGCATCTGCTGTGCTACGTCGCCGCCACGCAAGATGAAAGGAATCACCGCAATCGTGGGCCGCAACTCCGGCAAAAAAGCAGCGCCACGCTCGATCAGCGGACGCGGACCGGGCGGACCGATCCGATAGGCGTGCACCGGATGCTCGAAATGCTTCAGATGGCATTCGCCGAGGTCGTCGATTTCCGCGTCCAGTTCGGAAGTCAGCTGATCCCGTACCTGCGCGGACACCACGATCTCGCCCGGTCCCGCCAGCGTATAGAGGCGCGCAGCCAGGTTGACGCCGCGGCCGTACACGTCACGCTCGTCCTCGTACAACTCCGTGAAGTGCAAGCCCATGCGCAAAAGCATGTGTTTGCTCGCCGGCTCGCCGGCGTTGACCTCGCGCGACGTGCGCTGGATTGCAAAGGTCGCGGCGAGTCCATCCTGCAGGCGCACGAACGTGACCATGAGTCCGTCGCCCTCGGTTCTGATCAGGCGGCCGCCGTGCGCCGGCACCAAGTCATTCTCGATCCGCGCCTTGAACGCGCGCCAACGCCGCGCTGCTTCGACCTCGTTATCCTGCATCAGCCTGCAAGATTCAACGAGATCCATAAACAGCACGGCGCGAACGACACAAACCAGTCCATCCGGTAAATGGGGGAACCCCGGCGGTCGGTCAAATTCCTCCGGGTATGGTCACTTCAAATTCCCCCACCTGACGACCCGTCGGCTGAGCCACTAAAGCCGCCGGGAGAGGTGTTGCAGGACGTCTAT